>JAZDHP010000018.1:0-2109 GCA_043805855.1 Microcaldota archaeon | reverse complement strand
TGCACTGGATTACTGCGTCTCGCGCGGTTTAACTTACAGAAAGAAAAGGGAGTTTTCTTTGGATTGCCAACTCCGTTTGCGGCGTTGATTGTTCTACTAGTAAACGCGTTTATTCCCACTTACGTTGCGTGGGCGTTGTTTGTAACTGCAGTTGCGATGGTAACTCCGTTTAAAATCAACAAAATTTAAAAAAAGAAAAAATAAAAGTAAACGAAATTTACTTAGCTAGTTCAACTATTTCAGACTCTATAAATTTTCTTAGCGTAGAGTAGGAAACGGCGCCTTCAACTGCTCTGCCGTTTACGTAAAACGTTGGCGTTCCTTGTAATCCTAAAGCCGTTGCTTCAGCTGTATCGGATTGTATTCGCGTTTCGTATTTGCCGCTCGCTAGACAAGTGTTTAAATTATCCGCGTTTACGCCGAGGTCAGTTGCAACTTTTTTCAAACCAGTAACGTCATTTGCTTCCATCAAGTCTTGGTGGGTGAACATTGCATCGTGAACTTCCCAGAATTTACCTTGCTCTCCAGAGCACCACATTATCTTCGCTGCGTCTGCGCCTTTACCGTGGCCTGGATAATACTTGAAAACGATTTTCACTTTTCCGCCAGGAATATAGTCGCGAATTACTGCTGGCATCGGCGCTTCCCACGTTGAGTCGCGTTGCCTTAAGTAGTTCATTACTTCCGCGTTGAACCCAGCTGCAGCTGCGCAGAATGGACAAGACGGGTCAGAGTATTCAATTACCGTAACCGGCGCATCTGCACTGCCTTTTGGAGTTCGACCTTCAGTTGAAATTAAACTAGTAGTAGGCGGCGAAGTAGAAGTTTCACTTTCACTAGCAACTGGCTTAGTTTCATTTATTTTTTCTTCTGTAGCAGGCGTTGGTTCGCCAGTTTGAGTTGTTGTTCCAGAAGTTGCGTTTATTACATCTTGTGTTTCGTGGGTTGTTCCGCTTGTTTGAGTTGAATTAGCTTGAGCTGGAACTGTAGCGTTCACGTCGTTTACAATTGCCCCACTTCGTTTATTGTGTATAATTGCACATGCAACTTTTTGCGTTGCTTCGTCTATCAAGGTAACCGCGTCGACGTCTTGCGAGGTCATTAAAACTTTATAATATGGTTTAACTACAAAAGCGCGGCTGCAATCTCTAGTGAAGTTATTTACTTCCAGTGCAAACGCTGCTTCGTCGAGATAAGCGACAGTGATAGTAGCGTTTGGGTAGTTTTGTAAAAACTCTTGAACTTGCGGTTGACTTTCAGCAAGCCGCTGGTAAACTAAATTATTACCATTCCCAATGCACCCAACTAAAAGCAGTGCAGTTACTAAAATTGCAAATAAAAACTTCATAGAAACTTTTCACCCATTTATACAAATACCGAAACGTTTGAGTAATTTAAAGGATTGCTGCAAATAATCTCCCCTGACACAAGCATAAAGAAGCCAGACGCAACAGTATTTACATGCATGAAATTGTCGACGCAATCGCGAAGTTAAAAGTAATTGGCTTAGTTTCTATTGTGCGCCGAAGACATGTTAACAACCACGGTGGAAAAGCGGATTTTCTAGAAGTTCAACAAAAAGGCGAAGTTACAAGGAGCTTTAGAGATGAATTAATTAAAAACTTAAGAGAAACTGGATTCAAAGTTGACCAGCCAGACCATGCGGAAAACCCTTACCAAATACACGTAAGTAAAGTGGAAGGGCGAAAGCTACTGCCTGATTTGCACCGCTTTTATGCAATTAATTTAAAAGAAGGTCAAAATACTCGCATTTTAATACAGCCTTTCAAAGCGCGTAAAATGAAAATACCAAACCGCGTGACGGGCAAACCACAATTTTTGCCAGTTCAAGGTGAACCGCGTCCAATAGGCCGCTGGGAAGAACGCCAGCTGCGTAAACGAATTAAACCACAGGCGCTACGCTAGGCAAGATACTAGGTTTTAATCTTTGTTTTCTCCTAATGTAACACTATGGATTTAGGTCAAGGGATTAGAAAGGCACTAGCGAAGATCACAGGCGCGGCAATTATAGACGAAGCTGTTGTGAAAGAGCTAGTAAAGGAATTGCAACGTGTACTCATTACAAACGATGTTGAAATTAAACTAGTA
>JAZDHP010000017.1:0-9393 GCA_043805855.1 Microcaldota archaeon | reverse complement strand
TACTAGTTTAATTTCAACATCGTTTGTAATGAGTACACGTTGCAATTCCTTTACTAGCTCTTTCACAACAGCTTCGTCTATAATTGCCGCGCCTGTGATCTTCGCTAGTGCCTTTCTAATCCCTTGACCTAAATCCATAGTTAGTTACAATAAGGTGCAATCAGGGTTTAAAATCACTAGGATTATTTTAAAATTTTCGAATTCTAACTGGAGTAACCATCGCAACTGCAGTTACAAACAACGCCCACACAACGTAAGCAGGAATAAACGCGTTCACGAGCAAAACAATCAACGCCGCAAACGGAGTTGGCAATCCAAAGAAAACTCCCTTTTCTTTCTGTAAGTTAAACCGCGCGAGACGCAGTAATCCAGTGCAAACGTACAACGCACACATCGCAGTAAGCAGAATATCAACTTGAAAGTGCAATGCGATAATCGCCGGTGCAACGACAAACGAAACCGTATCTGCAAGTGAATCTAACTGCTTGCCAAACTCGTTCGCGTTGCTAGTTTTTCTCGCGACTCTTCCGTCGAGAAAGTCAAACGCCAACGCGAAGAAAACATAGTACCAAGCAAAGCTCTTTCCAGCAATAGCAAGCGAAATACCGACGATTCCAGCAACCGCGTTGCCCAAAGTCAAAAAGTCCTTCAATTCCAATTTAGCCATATACGTTTAAAACATTGATTTCATACAAATAAAATAAGAGAGGTTGCATTAATGCCAGAGCCCGAGGTATAAAAGGCCGCGGCGATTGAGCGGCCTTTTTGGGCCTGTAGCTTAGCCTGGCAACCCCCTTCTTTCTTCGGAAGAAAGAAGGCCGTTGACGGTTCAAGAAAGAACCGCGCGGCTTTTCTTCAAAAAAGAAAGGCGGTTGGGTAATTGGAGCGCCAGTCTTATAAGACGCCAAACGACTTTGCTCGTTCGGTAACGAGGCTAACTGGTGGTCGTGAGTTCAAAAGCCTTTTTTCTTTAGAAAAGAAAAAAGCCTTGGGAAAAAAGAAACCTCAAGCATTGGAAATCTCACCTGGCCCACTTTTTCTTTTTTAATAGCGATTGGCGCAGGCATAGGACTATGCTAAGTAGCGTTCGGGATATTAACAAAATATTGGATAAAAACTTAGAAAGCAATTTTACTTACAAATAAACACATAGATTTTTATGCGGTCGACGGGTAAATACATTTAGGTCTAAATTGGAGTTAAACTATAAATGGAACTTAAATTCGCAGTATTTTTTATTTCAGTTATTGGGTTAGCATCTTTATTTTTTGTTAGTTCATTTACAGGCTATGCAACTGCAACAAGCCAATTAACCGTAACCGCAGACTTATTTGCAGGTGACGGCAATGGCATAAGTACGAATTGCGCCATTGCAAAGCAAAATAACGGCGTTGATCACCCTAGCGATTATGATTTAACTGACGGAAACGACTGGATGTTGCTTTGTTTAAAGACATCTGTACGAGCTAATTGTGTAATAGATTCAATTGAAGATAGGTGGATTGTAGCTGGCTATGACCGCATGCAAATTGCCCCTTATAAACTATTCAACGCTAACTTTAGTACAGACGGTACCGCGGGTTACCAGTATCGAGTTAAATTTAGAAATAACCCAAATCGCGGTGAGTATAATCTTATTACAGCATTTAACCAACTAAGGGATTATGATACGATTAACATCAAATGCACTCCAACAAATGGCGGGGCTACGGTAAAAATTGCTAAAACAAGAGTCAATAAACTTGGCTTTTTAGAGCTATTTTGTAACCCCGGCATAGGCCAAGGGGATTGCGATTGGGCTCAAACAAATTACATAACTAACGAATGCTATGGCGAATGCAATAGCTGCCGGGCTGGTTACACATTTGTAGCTTGGTGGAATGTCGGTAGGCACAGCTACATAAGTTGCAGACGCTCTTAAGATATTTAGTTTTTTAACCGACAAGGTGAAATCTTCTTTTATGAATTTGATTTCGCTTTTATTACGAACTCGTTCTGGTTTCAGCAGCGATTTGACTTTCTACGCGTTTATTGGTGTGTTCGTTGGGCTTGAGCGGTTTACCGCTGGTTCAAGCAGTGAAGCAAGTTCAAGAAAGTCGCTGACACACCTACATCTAAAGTTAGGTCCAGGCGATTTACAAGAAGCGTTTTAGTGCAACTAATCGCTAACTATTTATGTTTTTATTTGTATCTCCTCTAATTTTTGCATGTCTTTAAAGTGGGAAGAGCACATTGTAGAAACGCCGCACGGTAAGTTCCGCGTTACGCATTGGGCGAAACACGACCCGCATAAGTTAATTGCGGCGATTAAATGTACGGCCATAAGGCAAGATGCGGCGGCGGATCCAATTATTAATACTTATTCCTTTGGCCCGCATGAGTTAGTTACCCGAAAATTCAGTGGCCGTAGGAAACCAGCAGCGCACTATTTTGACATTTTACGCACAATGGCTGATAAGGGAGTTTCAATAGTGGAAACGCCAGTTGCCTTAGTTCAAGAGTTAACCTACGGTCACCATGATCTGCTTGTAACTTTATGGAAACAAAAAACACAACCGCTTAGTCATTTGTTGTACGCTGGAGGCAAGCTTAAAGTAAAAGATGAAGCTCGTTTAAACGCAATGCGAGTTGTTGCAAAGTTACACGCCGCTGGTTTTAGCCACGGGCACTTAAAAATTAGTAACTTTGTAGTTGATGAAAAAGGACAAACTCAATTAATCGACCCTACACTCGTTGGCAATGACCCTAGAAACGACGGCGAAATTGACTATATTTTGCCAGGCGAATTACTCTCGGGCTATCCCTTTATCTTTAAGTCACAGTTAACTGCTGCTGTTTTGCGAGGGCATTACCAAAAGTGGCTTGAAATTTACAAGAAACAATTCGCAAAGAGAAGCGGAAAGTAAAAAGTGAAGGAGAAAGAAATGAACGTTAACCAACTTGCAAAACAACGCTGCACTGAACTGTTAGTTTTAGCGAAGTCAACGTGGAAAAAAGACAAAACACTAGCGAAGCGGTACGTGTCGCTTTGTCGTAAACTAGCAATGCGTCACCGCTTGAAACTCGGTCGCCGGGTTTTTTGCAAAAAGTGCAACGCGCCGTTCATAATGGGTGAAACAATAAAGGTGCGTACGTCGGCAAAAGAAAAGTGCGTCGTATGGAAGTGCGTCGAATGTAGTAACGTGCTGCGCTTCCCAGTTCGCCGTTAGTCGTAAGGGTTAAAAACTACGAGTTTTCTCTTTAGTAAGCCATTGTATAACTTAGATGTTATTTTCGCCGTGGCTGGCGATGTAGATGTTTTCGAAGGTGTATTTAGAAATTGACAGCTTTAGATGTTCCAGCAAATGAATTAATCGCAAACGCAGCGCAAGTGCTCAAAGCCGAATACGGTACGACAATTGTGCCTCCAGTGTGGGTTATGCTTGTAAAAAGCGGCTCTCACAAAGAGCGACCGCCTCAAGACGCGGAGTTTTGGTACAAGCGCTGTGCGTCGCTGCTTTACAATTCATACAAGAACGGCACAATCGGCGTGCGCAAGTTAAGGAAAAAGTACGGCGCGCGAACTCAGCACATTGTACGCCGTAGCCATCACCGTCAAGCTGGTGGAAAAATTATCCGTTTAGCATTTCAACAATTGGAAAAAGCGGGTTTAATGAAACTCGAGAAGTTAAAAACTCAAGTCAACCCAGCCAAACCTCTATTCGCAGGGAGAGTGATATCTCCGCAGGGGAGAAAGTTACTCGACAAAGCCGCGGTGGAAGTTGCTGCCAAGAAGTGAAATAAGTAAAAATGGAAGAAAACTCAGATCCGCAATTGGAACAGTTAAAACAAATGCGAGAACAAGAGTTGAAAATCAGAACCGCGTTGAAAGCAATTCTCGACGCAAACGCGTTTGAAAGACTTTCATTAATGAGGCTTTCCAATTCGTCGCTGTACAGTCAAGTAGCAGGGTATTTATTTTCCCTTTACAGCGCCGGTAAAATAAGGGGCAAAGTAAACGAAGAACAATTAAAACAAATATCGCAATTGTTCTTAGCGCAGAGAAAAGAAACGACGATAAAAAGATTGTCAAAGTGAATTGAAAAAGACAAGTAAATAAAATGAAAATTAAACAAATAAGAAAAATATAAAATAATAATTATTGAGAGATGAATGGAAAATGTCAAGGAATAAAACACCAGAATTAAAAGCGAAACTCGCAAAGGCGTTGAAGCAAAACCGCAGGATGCCGGTTTTTGTAGTTGCGCGTACAGATCGCAAAATTACTTACAACCGTTTAACTCGCAACTGGCGAAAGAAAAAACTAAAATTAAAAGGAATGAAATAAACTAAAGTGATGTTGATATGGTAGATAACGATAAACAAGATTTAAAGGGAAAAACACATCAAGAAGTTGCGCCGTTTGTACACGATCACCCGCACACGCAGGAAAAGCCGCACGACGTTGAACCAGACCACGCTCACTCGCGTCACATTCATGAAGGAGTAAAGGAAACAAACTACGAGGCAAAACACGAAGGGAAGAAAGATGCAACTGAAACAAAAACCGAAGCAAAGTCCGAAGCTAAACCAGTCGCAGCTAAAGAGCCAGTTGCGGCTAAGGCAAAGCTAGAGGCAAAGAAGGAAGATAAGAAAGCTGAACTTGTTTTGAAAAGAATTGTAATTATTCCATTGGCAGACGCTTACGCAAAGCCGGCGAAGAAACGAGCTGCAAAAGCGATCAAAATGATGCGCGAATACGGCGCCCGCCATTCAAAGTCTCCAATTGCAAGTGTAAAAATTGACTCTAAACTTGCTAGTTTTGTAAATGCCCGCGGTTCAAAAAAGCCCCCAAAGAAATTAAAAGTACTATTAACTAAAGACAAGCAAGGCAATGTTAAACTTGCACCTGCTTAGTGGTTATGGCTTTAGAGATAGTGCATATAAACTTCGCTAACTTTTTAGTTTTAAATAGCTGAAGCAATAGGAGTCGGTAAATAATGGTAAATTGTTTGAAAATATCTGGTGTGCTCGTAGGAATAGTTTTTGGAATTCTTTACGCGCTAATGTGGTTTCTCGGCAGTTCCGGCGTTTCAGATTTATTTTATGTCGCGGGGTTTTTTTCCTTCCCAATAATACAGTTAGTAATTTTCCTCTTAGCTGGTTATCTTTACGCTTATAAAAGATTGAGTGGATTTTTATCCGTAGCAAATGGATTTGCGCTAGGTTTAATTTTTTACCTGCTTGGTGCAGCACTGTCAGATTTAGTTGCTCCTGCCGTAGTGCGGTTTAACTTACTAGATCCATTGCAAGTGGAAGGTTTTCTTTTATATGGGGCACTTTCGCCGTTGTTATTGGCATTAATTGGAGTTGCTCTCGCTTGGCTTGCGTTGCATTTTGGTTTAATTAAAACAACTAACAAGCCCGCAGTTAAAAGTTCTAAAAAGAGTAAAGTGAGCAAAAAGAATAAAAAATAGTTGATGTAATTTGTATCACGTAAAAAAACTAGATATAAATAGGAACCCGTTTATTGGTTTGTACTTATCCGCTTCTGACAAAGCGCTACTTTCGTCTCCTTTTATTCCAGAAAGCGCGCTGCAACTTGCAAAAGAAACGCTTTTCCCGGCAAAAATCTGCGCGGTTACGATTGGCTCTTCACACTTAACTGGATTATTCACAGTAATGAACTCAAACGGTTGCATTGTGCCTAAATTCGCAGAGGATAAAGAAGTTCAAAAAATAACCAAAGAACTTGAACTAAATGTTTGCAAGGTTCCAGATGAATTTTCAGCAATCCGCAACAACTTTCTAGTAAACGACCGCGCGTGCGTTGTAAACGAATCGCTTCCAAAAATAGAACAGAAAAAAGTAAGCGATTGTCTAGATGTAGAAGTTTTTCCAATGCGCACTGGTGGGTTGCCTACGGTTGGTTCTCTAAACGTCGTCACCAACAAAGGATTAATTGGGTTTAACGACCTTGAAGAAGATGAGTTTAATTCAATGTTGAAAATCTTCCACGTAAAAGGAACAACTGGTACTTGCAATTTTGGTACTGTTTCCATTTCGCTAGGAATAGTTGCAAATTCAACAGGCGCACTTGCAGGTAGCTTCTCAACTGGGTTTGAACTTGGCACAACTTATCAGGCGCTTTCAGGAGAAGAATAAATTGAAGTTTATATAAGGTGAAATAAATGGAACAACATTCGCACTCACATTCCCCCGAACCACAATCGAATTTTCGAGAAATGGAAATGCAGTTCAACTACGTTTCAACACAAATTGAAGAAGCAAAACGACAACTTGGCGAAACGAGAATGGCGCTGCAAGAAGCACAGGAAACGCTACTCGCGATTACTGAACTTGAAAAAAAGCCTAGGAACACAATTGTTTCGCTTGGTAACAACGCGTTTGTACCGGCACAATTAGAAAACGAAAAGATAATCGTGCCAATTGGGGTAAACGTTTTAGCGCAAAAAACTCCAAAAGAAGCGCTTGCAATTGTAGAAGAACGCGTTGCTCGCATTTCACAAGTTGTTGGAAATATTGAACGCGCACTTGGACAAATGTTTCAATTACGTCAGCAGCTAGTTGAACAACTACAAGCGCAAAGCCAATAAAGTCAATTGCGCCTAATTAATTTCATGCCGCTAGAATGGAGAACTACAAAAGTAAATACGTCCAAAGGCGAAGTTACAGTTGAACACTGGGCGAAGCACAATCCGATAGAGTTACTTGAAGCGGTGAGCGATCGTGCTAATCCTGTTTCTGGTCAGCCTATGGTTTTCAAACATATCTTTAGAGGCCGGCAATTGGCAAGTCGGTTTATGCCGCAGCATAGTAATGATTGGATTATAGCTTACTATCCCCCATCTACACTGTTTGCTACTTTAAAAGAAATGGCGCGAAAAAGAATCGCGATTGTTGAACTTCCAGTTGCTTCTATTAAACGGCCAAATGGTACAACGCAAATAGTAACTGCATGGAAAAAATCTTATGCTGATTTAGATCTTTTTTTGCGCAGTAAAGAGTTTTCTACTGTCCGTAAACTAAAAGTTGGTTTGGCAGCAATGCGATTAGTGGCGAAGTTGCATGCTGCTGGTTACAATCATAGTCACATAAAAATGGAAAATATACTCGTAAGTGAACATGACGTGCCTCACTTAATTGACTATACCTTTTTAAATCTAGAGAAGCGGCTTTATTCTTTGGAAAAGGGAGACACTAAGATCTTAGCGGCTTCAATGGTGGACACAATAGGTAAATCCTTAGGTGGAAAGCAAGGAGAAAAGTTGACATTTCAGCATAAAGATCAATTTCTTAGAGAATACTACCGCGCTCGCCAGCGCTATAAAGCAACATTTGAAAAACGTGCGCGTTCCGGAAGATAGTGAAATAATTTATGTTTGACTTTCTAAAAAAGAAAATTACGAATTTCGTTGACAAAATAGTTGGCAAAGAAGAAACGAAAGAACAAAAGCTAGCTGAGTTGCCAGTTGAAACAAAACAACCAGCGGCAACTGTTTCTGAACTCCCTGTTGAACTTATTGTTGAGCCCAAAGTTGAGCAAAAAGTAGAGAAAATTATTGAACCAAGAGTTGAAACTCCAAAAGAAATTCACATTGAAAAACACGAAGTTGTCAAGGAAAAGATTCGCGAGCTGGCAAAGGTTACGCCGAAGCCAGTTTACGAAAAGCCAAAAGAAGTTGTTCACAAACACGTTGAGCATATTACGCCGCGCGTTGAGCAACACGTTTCGCTTCCCGAAATTAAAGTTGTCGCGAAGGAAGAGAAGAGCTTCGCGCCGCAAGTTAGCTTATTCAAAAAAATCACTGGAATTTTTACACATGATGTTGAACTAAGCGAAAGCGAACTCGGTACAGTGTTCGACGACTTAGAATTATCTCTCCTTGAAAGCGACGCGTCGCTTGAAACTTCTCAATTCATGGTTGCGGATTTGCGCAAGAGAATCGTTGGCAAAAAAGTGCCGAAATCCAAGCTAAACGAATTTGTAAACCAAACTATTCGCGATTCGCTAACGGAAATATTTTCCATTTCAACGCCATCCAAATCATTTTTTGCACTTATTGAAGGCCATCGTGCTTCTGGTGAACCGTTTGTAATTATGTTCGTCGGTCCAAACGGCGCTGGGAAAACAACAACAATTGCAAAGATTGCGCATTTATTAAAACAACGCGGCGTGTCGAGTGTTATTTCTGCTTCTGATACTTTCCGTGCCGCCGCTATTCAGCAAAGTGAACACCACGGTGAAAAGATTGGCGTGAAAGTTATAAAACACGACTACGGTGCGGACCCAGCTGCAGTTGCGTTCGATGCAGTTAGCCACGCGAAGTCAAAGAAAATCGACGTAGTGCTTATAGATACCGCAGGTAGGCAAGAAACGAATGCTAATTTAATTAGTGAAATGAAAAAAATCGTCAAAGTAGTAAAGCCACATCTTAAAATTTTCGTTGGCGAAACACTTGCCGGTCACTCGGTTATTGAGCAGGCGAAGAAGTTCAACGAAGCAATTGAGCTTGATGGATTGATACTTACAAAACTCGACTGCGACGCAAAGGGCGGCAATGCGCTTTCCATTGCTCATGATTTGCGTATTCCAATTTACTTTATTGGCCTTGGCCAAGAGTACAACGAACTTGTTGAATTCACGCCGCAAGTGCTAGTGAATAGAATACTTGCAAGCTAGTGCAACGCTTGCTTTACTTATTTTTTTTCTATTATTTTTACTTTCCTAGATTATTCAAGTTGAAAATTGACTTGAGGAAATCTAGTATTACTTGCAAAATGTCGCTAGTTGCTTTTTGCTGTTTTTCTAAATCCATACACTTGCCATTTGTGCAAATGTTTGAAACGCACTCGTAGCTGTTTTGACAACTTTCGCTTTCAAGTTTTTGAGATAGAATTGCATTGTTCCAGTTGCAGTAACTAGTTTGGTTTTGTCCCAATTCCAATCTTGTTCCTGCCGGAATGCAAACCGCATCGTTCAAGCAACCGTTGCACGCTTGTGCCATGTCTTGCATTTGTACAACTGCTCCTGATATTGGTGCGCATTTACCTTCACTCTTGCACACTAGTCCTAGTTTTGAACAATCGAATTCAGTAGTTTTCTTTTTGCCATCTTCACAAGAATATTCAGTTAACATCACAGTTGAAGTGCACTTGTCTTTCCAGTTTGTTATTACTGAAATATTTGCAACATATTCACTAGCGTAAACTGAAGCGTTTGCTAGGTAATCTAGCCCCGCGTCGCTATCTTCGCATCCTTTTCCAACTAAACAAACGCCTAGCGCACAGTACTTGCCTTCCTTAGCGCAGTCATAGTCTACGCTTGTAACTTGGTTTCCATTACAATAATATTCCCTTAAAATTGTATTTCCATTGCAGTGATCGTCTGAA
>JAZDHP010000016.1:0-5560 GCA_043805855.1 Microcaldota archaeon | reverse complement strand
GTTTCACAATCTTTTCCGCGTCAAATAGTAGAATGTCTTCGCTTTCTTTTATTGTGAATCCTTTCTTGTTGAATAAAATCCATTTTATTGGCTTTTTAGTTTTGAGCGCTTTAGCTGATTCTTGAAGGTGTTTCAATTCTTTTTCGCCGATTTTGTTGTCGCTCCATTTACATTCTCCAATGTAAAGCGCTTTATCGGTTTCGATAATTAGGTCAATTTCACGTTGTTCAAACCTTCCTTTCTCTATTTCAACATTGCCCCACCACTTGCCGCTCTTCACAATTCGCTCGCCTTTTTTATCTAACAAATTTATAAGGAAAGTCGTGCAAAGCGGTTCGAAGCGCTTACTGACAAATAAGTTTAATTCTAACTTGCTTGGCAATTGCGTCTTTCCATAAACGTGGCTAAACCAAAACGCAAGTAAATTGTCTTTTATTGCGTAAACTCCTTTTTTGCTCCGATATATGTTCTGGTCAAATGGTACTCTACGTTCTACGAGTTTAAAGTCGTTTTGAAGCGACTGAATATATTTTGACAACGTAGTTTGGGTTATCCCCATCTTGTTCGTTATTTCTCCAGCTGAAACTACTCCTGCGCCTATTGCTTCGAGTATTGAGAAGTATTTTTTATACTTAGCTCCAAACTCTTGTCTCAGTATATCCTGCCCTTCTTCTCTCAGCTGGCCAATGTCGAAAAACAATTTTTCAACATCAGGGGTTGCCCCGTATTTTTCTAGTACTACGTAATAATATGGAATTCCGCCGAAGATGCAATAGTTTGTTATTTTTTGTATTGGCTCTTTTACACTGAGTTCGTCTTGAATGCTCCAAACGGTTTGTGGTTCGAGGGGGTCTAAGATAATTTTGAAAGATGCCCTGTTGAAAAGCGGTGCTTTTTGCCGCGTAAATATTTTATCCATCATGCTTACATACGAGCCCGAGAGAATGAGAATTTTGTTTGTTTTATCTTTAAATAATTCCCAAAGGCGCTGGAGTTCGTAAGGTATTGCCTTGTTCACGTCTAGAAAATTTGGAAATTCGTCAATGTATAATATTCGTTCATTGGATTTAGTGAAAAAGTATTCAAATGCTTCTTTTATCGTGTTAAAAGTCGGTTTAAACTGATCTGTAAAAAGTTCAGCAAAATCTGCAGCTGCCTGTTTTTCTTCCTTTGGAACAATTATTGCTTTCAAACCCTTATTTTTCTTCAAAAATTCATCTACTAGCCTACTTTTACCAACTCGCCTTCTTCCGCTTATAACTATCATTGCAGAGCCCGGCTGGACTAGAGCTTTTTGTAATACTGCAAGTTCTTTTTCACGGTTATAAAACTTCATGTGCTATAATATCCTCTCTTAGGATTATCCTATGATGGGATAACTATTTAAAACTTGCGTTTCCGCGCCAATTTTCTAGCAAAACTAGATACTTGGTGAATAAATTACAAAAAAGGTGACTACAAAAACGTTATGAGTAGTCACTTCGTGTTTAGCTTGTTGAAAATTGGCTTTTGAAATTCGTTTAGATTTGTTTCTGTTTCTTGTTTCATTTTTTTTATTACGTTTGTGCCTTTTTCGTCTAGTTTGTTACTTGCGAGGATTTCGTCGGTGAATTCGAGGAATTCGCGATAGTGTTTCTTTGGATTTTTACACCTTGTTCCCCAGTCGAACACAGCGCATTTCATTTCATTCCCTAGCGCTTCGCCGTACACTTCGATTGTTTTTGTTCTTGTTTCTTCAGGCATAACTGCGCCGTTGACAAGAAAGCGCAGGTCAGTGCCGTCAGGCATTAAGTGAAATAATTCCTCACACGCGTAGAAGTATATGTTAGAGTCAGGAAATTCTTTTTTCAACTTGGTTTCAACTTCTTTTAGCTTCTCTCCGCCGACAACTGAGCCGGCAAGCGTGCATACGATTAAGTTTTTTATTTTGTATTTGCGTTCTTCAACTGCATCGATGAGAATGTTTATTCCCTTCTGCAGCGTGGCACCGGTTGCAATTGTGTCGCCAATAATAACTGTCGCGTTGTCTGGAAGTGATTCGAAATTTTCATAAGTCGCAGCTGCTGTGAAGCTTCCTTCTTGCCCTTCGACGCGTTGTCTCTTTATGCCGATGAAACATTGCGGTAGTGCTTCGTTTGTAATTTGTTTAAACCCACTGTTTAGGTTATAGTAAAGTCCGCCGGCGAGGAATATTAATTCGCAGATGTTGTCTAGTTTTACGTCACGCAATGCGGTCTTTCCCATTGCGTCGATCATTATTTTTGCAGTTTTTTCCGTTAAATCTTGAAGTCTTTTTCCGGCTAAGTGCGGGTTGTATAAAATCATTTGACTTGGTTCAGAACGTATAATGTATGTATGTTCAGGGAATCGTTCGTCGCTAACTTGGTAAAGTTCGTATTCTTTTTGGGATATTTTCTTAAACTGCGTCATAGGTTGTCACGTAATTGTTTTAACCCAAATAAAGGTTAAAAGTGTTTCTAACTTTGGCAGTTGTGTTGTTAGGGGATTAATTTTAGCTGGTTATACTTTTACCCAAAGTGTAAAAACCCAAGTCGTGTAAATTAGTTCAGGTGTTTACCGTTATGAAAAAAGGCTATTCAGTTAATTTAGAAAAGGAAACGCAAAACAACGAAGATTTTCGTAGGGTTTTGTACACGGGAGAGCACAGTCAATTAGTGTTAATGTGCTTGCAACCTGGAGGGGATATTGGCGAAGAAGTGCACGCGCACTTGGATCAGTTTTTCAGGTTTGAATCAGGCGAAGGGATAGTATTAGTGAACGAAGCAGAGTATAAAGTCGCAGATGGTTCGTGTGCAATTGTGCCGGCAGGTGCGAATCACAACGTGACAAACACTTCAAAAACAGAAAAGTTGAAGTTTTACACGATTTATTCCCCGCCGGAACACATTGACAAAACCATTCGCCACGCAAAGGCAGATGCGTTGGCTGAACCTGAAGAGTACGATGGAAAACCAACCGAGTGAATTTATAATAAATGCGAGAGAATGAGGCGAATTGAGTAGTGACTAGTACGGAAGAAATAACTGAATTGAAAGAAATGCTTTGTGCTCTAGAACGCGGAATGGATAAAGTAGAAAAGAGCCAGCGTCCAACGGTTTTGAAACTCTCTAAACAGCTTGAAGAAATTATAAGGGGGGTGGTTGCGGTACAAGAAAAGGAAAAAGCCATGTGGAACCCTGCAATGAGCGCGCAGGTTAGACTTGCAAAAAAGGGAATGTCACTTGGCAAAGAACTCAGCCGTTTTGAACTAGGCGTAGTAGCTGATTTTGACAATCACAATATTTCCGAAGACCGGGCAAGGCAGTTTATTTCAATTGCTAAGTTGCTTAAGAGTAATAGCACACCAGCGGCGCGAGGGGAATTTAAGTATTTTGAAGAAATTATTGCACTTGAAAAGGAAATTGAAATAGCAAAGGCGGAGTTAGTTAAAAAAGAGCAAGTTCTGAAGAAAGAGCAGCTCAAGATAGAAAAAACATTAAAAGAAATTAATGTGATGGAAAGAGAAACGTGCAACTTTGAAAAGGTACGTCGATATGAGGAGCTGCTGGAAGACCTTGAAAAATTAAAAGTATTGCGCGCTACGTATTTACACGCTCTGCGTTCAAGGCCAGTTGTTGAGTTGCTTGGAGAAATTGAAGGTGAGGGAAATTTCCTTAAGGAATATTATGAAGATTTCAAGGAAAAAAGTGAAATGGCGCAGTTAAAGCAGTTCTTTTCTGATTATCCAATTCTTGGGAAGTGCAACGCGAGCCAGATTTGCGAGTTTTTCGAATACAATGAAAAGAAACTTTCACATTTGTGTCCGGAAACTTCTAGGTTCAAAAGTATAGTTCTGCGAAACCAAGATATGTTTAAAACAATCAGCTCACTTGAACAGACGGCATTCTTGGCGGTTGACGAAGAAAATGAAAAGACTCTTGATTTTTATACTGTGAACGTAGCCGGCGCTAGAGAAGTTGTCGAGCGAATAAAAGAGTTGAGAAAAGAAAAGGATTTAGACAAGAAAGAATATGAAAAAAGTAAATTGATAGAGAAAAGCAAGGAAGAGCTTGGGAAATATTCGAAAACTGCTCTAGAAGAAGAGTTGAAAACCGTAAATAATCTTTTAGAACTTTTGCATTCTGAAAAGCCGGAAGAAACTGTTGAAAAAAATGTTGAAGAAAAAGATAAGGAGAATAATAAGGAAAATGCTGAGAAAAATGCTAGGGAAAACAAAGGGCTATTTTCAAGAATGGGTGTATTTTTCAAAAAACTCATAAGTAACTCTTAGTGTGATTATAATGTGGAGAATAACTTCGGAATAGATTGTTTAAAATTGCAGGTTGTGTTTATTTTATTTAGTAATTTGTATTTTTGAAGGTGTTTTGTAAATGGGTATGTCTAAACAGGATTTAATGCACAAGATAGCGCATATGAAAACTAAGTTAGCAGAGTTGGAAAAAGAAGCGCAGAATGATCCGCTAAAGCGCAATCGCAAGCTACACGAAGAAATTGTAGAGTTGAAAAAGAAACTCGCCAAGTAAAATTTACTGTAAAAGAAAGGGGAAGTTGCGATGATTGAACCCAGCAAAAAAAGTGAATTGATTTCTTATCCTATTCGTGATATTGTCCAGCAGGCGAAGAAAGTTGAACGCGAGCAAGGTGTCAAGATGATTTACTTGAACATTGGAGATCCGGCGCCTTATGGCTTTAGGCCGCCGCAGCACATTTTAGACGCGGTGAAAGAAGCACTTGACCAAAATTATTCTGGCTACGCTCCAAGCGAAGGCGACCCCGAGCTACGTGGTGCAGTTGCAAGTTATGAAAGTGTAACGCTTGGTGATGTATTTGTTGTAAACGGCTTGAGTGAAGGAATTGACT
Source organism: Microcaldota archaeon (assembly GCA_043805855.1). Lineage (GTDB taxonomy): Archaea > Micrarchaeota > Micrarchaeia > Norongarragalinales > UBA8480 > JAHFHC01. The sequence continues at coordinate 679 of JAZDHP010000016.1, read as the reverse complement.
TTCTATTCCAAGCAATGGTTGACCCAGGTCGTCACATTCTATTACCATCGCCAACTTATCCGTTATACTTAACAAAGCAGCGCATTAGTTTTGGCGGGGAAGTGTTTTACAATTGCGACGACGAGTGGGTTCCAGACATCGACGACATGCGTTGTAAGATTAATCAATACACAAAAGCAATTCTCGTAATTTCGCCGAACAATCCAACTGGAGTTGTTTACAGTAGAAAAACACTTCAAGATATTGTAAACGTTGCCGGCGAGTATAACTTGCCAATTATCAGTGACGACGCGTATGAGAAACTAGTTTTTGAAGGCGAACTAGTTAACTTGCGTGACATTTGCAAAGATGTTCCTTTAGTTTCAGGCGGTAGTTTGTCAAAGAATTTCATTTGTCCTGGCAGCCGCGTCGGATGGTTAGCGTTTCACGGCGAAAAGTGGACGAAAATAAAAGATGCAGTGCAACGCTTGTGCAACCAGCGCTTGAGCGTTAACTGGGAAATGCAACGCGGTGCAATTACAGCGTTGAACGGACCAATTAATTTTATTGACGATTTTAACCGCGAGCTAAAGTTACGGCGCGATGCACTTGTGAAGATAGTAAAGCAAATTGACGGGTTGCGTATGCCTGTTCCGTGCGGTGCGTTTTACGCGTTGATAGAAGTTGAACCCCGCTACGC
>JAZDHP010000015.1:0-2022 GCA_043805855.1 Microcaldota archaeon | reverse complement strand
CCCTCGGATTCATGGACAAGCTTAACGACAACAATATGGTTTCCGGAGTAATTAGAGTAATTTACTCAGCTGGCGGCGACCAAGTTCGCTTTGTAGAGATCCCAGTTGGCCAACCACAAGGGGAACAACCAGCACCAGAGTAGAAAAGCTAAGCTGCTTCTTGGCTCGCTCGCATCGAGCCTATTTTTTTCCTAATGCCTTTCATTATGTGGTGAATGGCTTGTCTAGACGCTCCCATCGGCAGCCCAATTTCTTCATAATTATGGCCAAAAACTTGATTCAAAGTTAGAACCATTAATTCATGCGGTTCCAATTTACCAGAGTGCATTACTCGTTCAATATCCTCCTGTTCTCCAATGCGTTCACGCGGAGGCACTGGCACTTCTGGAGCGAGTTGCTCGTCCCCACCTCTCCAAACTTTAAAACGAGTTTGACGACGTTTACGACGCATTTCGTCGCGAACCGCCGTACTAATGCAAATTGCCGCGTGGGTTGAAAAAGCACCTCTTTCAGGCCGATAAGTTTCAATAGCGTTAACTAGCCCAATTCTGCCAGCGGCAGTTGCTTCTTCTGAAGATAGCAAATTACGCCAAGAGGATCTAACTACCTGCGGGTAATTCCCGCGAGCTTTACCTGACAAAACTAAATGCACTAGCGCTTTGTTCTTTCTTATGTCTTCATTAGTAGCTACCCGCAACCGTGGAGCGCGGGGTTTGTCACTCACGGCAGTAACTGGAATTAATCCTTGTTTTTTTAAAAGAGACAAAGTATCACTAACTTTACGTTCAACGGCTAAACGCTTTCTACCTCTAGCTAAAGCCGGATAGCGTTTCATAAAAGAAACAGTAAGCGCAATTCGCCTATACTGCCCGTTTAAATGCTCTGGCGCAAGTTTAAGCACTGCCCTAGCAAAAGGAGATAAAGGGCGCGGAGGTTGTTTTCGCTTTAGTTCTTCACTTCTTTCAACAAGGGGCACAATAGCTAAACGAGAAACTTCAGACGCGCGATCTAATAACTCTCCAGCTGTACAATAGCTTCTTCGGTTAAAATAATGTTTAACCTTTCCCCACGTCGCCATGTAAAAAATAAAAACAAACAAAAATTTAAACCACTACACTCACGAAAACAAAACTACTAAACGCCGCAAAGTAAGCGCAGAGCATCGCGCAGTCCAGGCGCTAGGCCGAAAATTGTAATTACAAGTGCAATGAATGTGTTTTCGTTGACAGATACTTTCTCGCGGCGCAACACATAGACAACCGCAACTGCGAATAGTAATTTAATCGCGAGAAACGCCCACGGCCCACCGAGAGTGGAAAATATAGCGTTGCCAACAATGTGCTGTTCACTGTAACCGCCAAACTGCACGCCAACGAACGTCGCAGCACCATCAAAAACCTGTGAGAGAATAATTCCCTTTTCTAAATTAGTGGTTTTCCAACGAGAGTAAAACAAAATAAGCGCAATGGCCGCAACAATTGCGAGAATTGCAGCGAATAACGCAAAGTTTTTGAATAACATAATGAGGGGCAAAATCGCCAGCGCCGCGAGAGTTATTCCAATTTGCGCGAAACGCGTTTGCCAATTGACAAACAAACGTTTGCACATTAACAGCGATGCCATTGTAATTGCAAACATTAAGACGTAAATCTGCGGCGTGATAAACGGATAAAGAGTAATGCCGCTGATTTGCACTGCGCGGGGCAGTATTGCCGCGTCGCTTAGCACTCTTACAATGCTTCCAAAGAAAATAAAAGGAATAAACGCGAAGTAGAGTTTTTCGTTGAACTCGATTTTTTCTCTACTAAAATATTTGTAAATGAAATAAAGCGCGGCAATTGCGATTATCGCAAATGAAATTGTGTTGACAATGTTGTACGGCGCGTATTTATCTGGAAAGTTAATTGGGTTGAGGAAATACTCGTTGACAAAATCGTTGAAATTCATTTTTATTCACTACTTTTGTTGCAATTCAATTACTAGTTAAGCAGCGTCGGCCAATCGCCTTTGTTCAACTTTTTC
>JAZDHP010000014.1:0-3186 GCA_043805855.1 Microcaldota archaeon | reverse complement strand
GGTGTTGGCGCATTCGCGATTTGCTTATTTGGATCATGAACGTGTTTTGAGTGGTTTGGAAAGGGCTTATGGTGTTTCTCGTGCTAAGTTAAAAAAAGTGGTTTTGGCGTTTCCGCCGTTTGCTGGTTTGGATCATGAACGTGTTTTGAGTGGTTTGGGAGAGGCTTACGGTGTTTCTCGTGCTAGGGCAATTAAGGTTGTGTTGATGTTTCCGCGTTTTGCTGGTTTGAATCACAGTAGGGTTTTGTGTCAGAAGAAGCGCATTGCTCGTTTGTGGGGTTTGAATGAAAGTGTGCTAGTTAATTATTTATTAAAAAGACCTGTATTAGCAAGTTATTCTTTGCGGCGTGATATGGCCAGTGTTGACGCGATTAACCGTGCTGTAGCGCGAGTTGGAGCCAAGGTTTCCCCTCGTGAAATGTTTGACTGGTATATTAGAAATTACAGTCGCTCGCCCTATGCCGTTAAAGGTTCTAAAATACGTGAAGGAATATTAGAGCGTGGTGTCAGATCATCTGTACGTAGTGAAATGGGTATAACTGCTGAGAAGTGGTTTAGAAAACATAAATAACTTAGTAGGTCATTCCTACCAACTGCGTGGTTATAGCCACTATTAAGTAACTAACCGCTTTTTCTTTTTGCTCTTCGCTTATATATTTTGTAATGTTTGACTTTTCTTCACTTAAGGGTTTTGAACCGCGCCAGTATCAGCTTGATGCAGCGAAGACTGTAATGGAAAAAGGTAATACTTTAGTTGTGATGCCAACTGCGCTTGGTAAAACTTACGTTGCGCTTCTTGTTCTTGCGAATGTAATGGCAAATAAGCCAGGTAGCCGTGCGTTGTTCCTTGCTCCAACAAAGCCACTTGCGTCGCAGCAGTTTAAAAAAATTCAAGAAACTTTAGATTTGGGAGAAAGAGTTGTTTTGTTAACCGGCGAAGTTTCACCAGAAAAGCGTGTGCCACTTCTACAATCAACTCAAGTTATTTGCGCTACCCCGCAGGCAATTGAAAATGACGTTTTAGCTGGTAGGATTAATCTCAATGCTTTTTCGCTTATTGTTTTTGACGAGGTGCATAGGGCTGTCGGAGATTATTCCTATTCTTTTATTAGCCAACAAGCTGTCAAAGCAATTCCATCGCCGCTCCTCCTCGGCCTCACGGCGTCTCCTTCAAGCGAGCGGGAAAAAATTAAAGAGATATGCAAAAACATCGGTGCGACTAATGTTTTTGTACGAAGCGAAAGCGATGCTGATGTGCGGCAGTACGTTCAACCAGTTAGAGTTGAGTGGGAGTTTATTGAATTGCCTCAAGAAATTAAGGAAATGCGCAGTGATTTAACTGACATTCTTCGAGACGGCGTAAAAGAGTTGAAAAATTTAGGCTTTTTGCAATCAGCTGAAATTAATGGTTTAAACAAGCGCGATATACTTGCTTTGCGTGGGACAATTGTAAAAAACCTCTCAGTTGACAAATCAGGATTCCGTGCGCTGTCAATACAGGCAAAAGTTTTGTCAGTAATGCACGGCCTGGACGTTTTAGATTCGCAGGGCTTGTCCGCGTTGCACGCTTTTCTCTTGTCAGTTATAAACCGTGAAAAGCCAACAAAAGCTTCTCGTGAACTTGCAAATGATTTTCGTTTGCAAAAAACAATTGTAAAAACTGAAATTTTATTGAAGCAAGGCGTTGACCACCCGAAGTTCAGCGTATTAGATGCAATGGCAAGTGACGCAGTTCAGCGAGATCAAAGCGTAATTATCTTCGCTCATTACCGTGACACAGTTGAAAAAATTGTCAAAATGTTAAATGCAAAAAACATGACCGCCGCAGCGCTTGTTGGAAGAGCGTTGAAAAACGGCAGTGGCATGACACAGAAAAAACAACTCTCAGTAATTGAAAAGTTCAAAGAACGCGAATTCAAAGTACTGGTATGCACAAGCGTCGGCGAAGAAGGCCTTGACCTTACAACTGTAGATCTGGTAATTTTCTTTGAAGCTGTTCCATCTGAAATCCGCTTAATCCAGCGGCGTGGCCGTTGCGGCAGGACAAAAAGCGGCAAAGTAGTTGTCCTAGTTGCAAAGGGAACAAAAGACGAAGCGTTTCACTGGATTTCTCGCAGAAAAGAAAAGAAAATGCAGCAAACACTAAAAAGCCTCCCGCAGTTAACAATGGGAGATTTTGAAAACGATAATTCTAATTTAATTTAAAAAGCTTAATGTGCTTTATTGTATTGGTGTGTTATTTATGGTTAAGAATGATACCGAAGTTAAACAAGTAATAAAAAAATATGGCCCGTGTGCTGCTGCGGTAATTTCTGCAAATAGAAAGTACGATATTATTGCTGCGGACATGATTAATAGGCACGGTAGGCCCGCGATTGACGTCATTTTAAGACATGGAAATCGCGCTCTTTTTGCGATTACCAATCACGGAGAAGCTGCGATTACTGCAATTTCGGTACATGGTAAGTTAGTGGTTGACGTTGGTCATGTGCATTCTGATATTTACAAACTTATTCCTAGAACTAAAATGGCTTTAGTACGTGATTTATTGCAGAATGTTAAAAAACAGGGCAAACCAGCACTTAAAGAATGGAAAGACCGTTTAAAATAGGTTAAAGATGAACAATCTCGAGTTTAACTTAGAAGAAATCCGCAAAGCTGGCAAGCCATTGATTTACGTTGACGACCGCGAGTTGAAAAGCGAAACAGCGAAAACCCTATTTACACTCGGTTGCCAGTTGAAACCACTGCGTTTAGATGTTTCAGACTTTGTTTTATCGCCGCGAGTAGCTGTTGAGCGGAAAACTTGCGCTGATTTGGAAAGCAGCGTAATGGACGGAAGGCTTTTTGACCAAGTGAAAAACTTGTTGGAAAGCGTTGACCGGCCGTTTCTAGCTGTAATTGGCAAGGATTTTCCGCGTTTGGGAGAAAAGCCAATGCGCGGAGTTGTAATTTCGCTAATTATTGACTATGGCTTGCCAGTGTTGTTCTTCGACAGTGAAAAAGAGCTTGCAATTTTCCTGCATCACGTTGCAGAGCGCGAGCGCCACCCCGAGATCAGCGGCCGCTTCCGCCGCCCGGGCACCCGTATTGGGGTTGTCATGGAACTTCAGATCCACAAAGACCTTCCGGCCGCGGTAATGAATCTGCCGGACGTTGTCGGTACCGTACCGTATACACGACTCC
>JAZDHP010000013.1:0-5102 GCA_043805855.1 Microcaldota archaeon | reverse complement strand
CAGTGTAACTCTTTGGAGACGTCACGCCGCCAGGACAGTAAATGCACTTACCCGGGCAGCCAGCTGGCTTTGTCATAATTGCAATTACACTTACTCCAGAAAGCGAACGGCTCCTGCGAACGCGGAGGATTTTCTCCAATTGTTTTCTTTTACTTGCTGGCGCTGCAGCTAACAGTTTTGAATTTGAAATAATATCCTTTAACTTTAGTTCACTGCAAATGCTCCGCTTAATTGCAAAAAGTTCAGCAGCGTCTGCTGGCTTTTGCTTTTCAATCTCTTTCAAAATGCGCTTTTCCAGCGTAGAAGTCGCGGAAGTTAAACTGACCATATTATTTTTATGATTACCTGATGAAAAAGATTAGCAGCGTTACCTAACTAAAAGATTTGCAACTAGCCCAATCAATGCATATAAGTGCTGTTCTGCGCTTGGGAACAACGGTAACCCTAAAGTTGTAGATTGCGCGTCGCGAATTAAATCAACAGTTGTAATTACCTGCGCGTCTAACGTTTTAGTTATTTTGTCGCTTGAAATTGAAGTTACTTTTATTTTAAACGGCACTTCTTTCTGAATATTTCCAATAACCTCGAAATAAACATCTTTTTCTTGGCCGTACGGTAAGAAGAAAGTTTTAGAAAATTGCCAGTCGTACGGTAGTCCAGTTGCAGTTATTACAAAAGTGTCGCTTGCTTGTCCTGTACTTTTAACTTTTAACTTGTAAATCGCAGGTTGATTTACCCCTGCAGTTGCGGTTTTACTTTCAAGCTGTGCGTCAAAAACATTCGAGTCAACATTTATCTTGAAATTTGCAATGTAATTCGGGGTTCCCTCGTATTCGTCTTCAAACCCAACTGAAAACATATATTCCTTGCTTACTGCTTCAGAGCTAACTGTAACGTAAACGGTAAGTGGCGTTTCGTACTTTAAACTATCTTTGCCACCCCAGCCTTGCGGTAGGGTTGATTTAATTACACTAGCCTTATCCCACAATGCATTTTTACCAGTGTCAGGGTTAATTGCCGCTAATGCGCCTGTATCGCGCGAGAATTTCAACGCAATTGTCTGGCCAGGCCCAATTACGCCTAGGTCAACTGGCGCGTCTCCAGTTTGAGCTTGAATTGGTTCAATTAAAGTAACTGCGTTGGCTATTGAAAGCGTAAGCAGCGCGAATAAAAACAACTTCTTGAACATGTTATTTATTTCTCTAGCTAAGCTTAATAACATATGTGGTTTTTTGTTCTTTTCGATAAAAGTTATAGAGTGTACGACTGTGAACATAGCATGAGATTATTTGTTTCAATAGAAGTGCCTAGCAATGTAAGGCAAAAATTACTTGCACTACGCGAAGACATTCCAATTAGCAACGCAGCGCTTACTCAACCACACTGTACACTATGTTTTATTGGCGAAACACCAGAATCACAGCTAAGTGAAATAATTGCAAAACTATCAACTGTCAAGTTCAAACCATTTCAAATAACCGCGCAAGGCATTGGTGTATTTCCTTCACTTCAAAACCCTCGCGTAGTTTGGGTTGGGTTACATTCGCAAGATTCACAAGAATTAACTAAACTAGCTCAAGACATCCGCACGGTGCTTAACTTACCGCAGGAAGATTTTGTAGGTCACTGCACTTTAACGCGGCTTAAACCAAGCGAAGTCAGCGAAAAAACGAGAAAAATGTTGAAAAAATACGAAAAAAACAGTTTTGGCGTTTTTCCAGTAACTTCTTTTGAACTAAAACAAAGCGTTTTCCATACTGGCAAAGCAGTTCACATTGTACTAAAAACGTTCAAAAACACTGTTTTTGTTTAAAACCAGACAACCTTAATCGTCCTAGGTTATTTTTTCTTAATTTTCACTCTTTTTTTCGAGAGGTAAATATTCTCAAAAGCGTTGTAAATTGTGCCAATGCGAAGGTTTAAATACCATTTCGATTTGAATATTATTCCCTACACGAATTCTACGAATTAGAGTGGTGTTCGAGAGAAGATTGGCCTTTTCGATTTCTCAAAAAGGATTGCCTCCTTGGGGTTTGCCTTTCATTCTCTCACCACTGTCTCATTTCTTTTCTCAGCGTAGCCTAGTGGTAGTAATGCGCTTCGCTGGTACGTTTTTAATACTGCTTCAGAATCCAATGATGCAAAATAATAATGCAAAATTAGTACTTGACAATTATTTTGTCTTCTAGTGTTGATATATTTTCTAGTGGGATGTCGAATTTTTGTTCGTTTGCAGTTGCAATGACAATTGTACCTTTTTTGCGGTTTACTGCGAGGATTTTTCCAATCACTCCGCCAATTTCAGTGTATGCAATTTTGCCTTCGAGTTTCATTTTTGAAACGAGGCTTACTTTAAATTCGCGCGCGAGATAAAGTAGCAGAAGCATTAGTACGATTACTAATGAAAGTGCAGTGAAGAAATCTCCAAAGCTAATGTTGCCCAGCACCCAGTCGCCGGCGTTTGCAAACAAGAGCCACAGTAACACTACTGACCCGAAGTAAGTCATGTATTGCGGTAATAGGTAGTAGCGTTTTTCATTTGCAGCTTCGATGAACCTTCCAAGAATTATCAAAATAATTGCAGGTACGAGTAATAGAAGTAAATCTTTTTCAAAACCAGCTGCTAGTTTTGCAATGTCAATTATTCCAGACTGCCGCATTGCTGAAACTTTTGAAAAACCAAGCCAAATTGCAACTGCCGCGAGCGGTATAGCCGCGAAGTAAAATATGAAGCCCAATTTGTTGAAAGACACTTCGAACTCGCGTAAACTGTGTAATATCCAATCTTCAATTCCAAGTGCCTTTAGTATTAAGTATGCACCGAGAATGCCAATGAAAACCCTGAGGCCTACAACTTCTGAAAAAGCGAATAGTAGTAATGCAATTCCTGGAATGCCAAATATAATTCTCGCATAGTGCGGGTCTTTTAATTTATCGAGAATTGTAAAGTACGTTTGTTCTAACTCTTTTGCTTGTTTTATTGTAAGGTGCCGCACTTCGTTTATTTTTATTCTTGATTGAATTAATGGTAGGATTTGGTCGTCGCTTGCGCCGTCTGAAACTAAAACACACGCGTCTGGCTTGAATTGAGTTATTAGTTCTTCAAGTTGGTGAGTTATTTCTCGCGTTGCAGCGTAACCCATTTTCTTATCGCCGGTCAACGCAGCTACTTCAACAGTATATTCTTGCGATAGCGAATTTGCGGTTTTTACAGCTTCAAAAATCGCATTTGCATCTGAATCAGCCGGGTCAGCTAGCGCTAGTTTAGACGCTGCTGAAAGACAATCTTTTTTGCCTATAACTGGGCCTCGTACTTTGACTTTTTCAAACAAGTCATTGTCAATATCTATATTTATTACGAGGAGCCGCTTTGCCTCTTTAGCCATGTTAACTGTTTAGCGGTTCAGTGCATAAAAACCTCGCTGTGTTTCGCTACGACTGCGCAGGAATAGTCTTTTAAACAACAATTTTCCTATGTTTTCACTGAAGAGTTGGTACAAATTGATTAGTCGTGAAGTTATAATTTTTGCATCTGTTTTGTTAGTTGTAATTGCACTTTTGTCTGCTGTTTTTTTGTACCGAGTTTCTCCGTTGATTATAATTGGCCTAGTTGTTGTTGTGCTTGGCGCTTTCTTTGCAGCTCCGCGTTTAGTTGAATTTAAAGAGTTTGAACGCGGGGTGTTTTTTAGATTTGGTAAATTCCGCAAAGTAGCGGGGCCTGGTTGGGTATTGTTTTGGCCATCTTTTGAAAGTTTTACTTTAGCTGACTTGCGGGTCTGTACAATTGACCTTGCAAAGCAACCGGTAATTACGCGCGACGATGTTGAAATTAAAGTCGACGCTATTGTTTATGAAAAAATAGTTGACCCGAAGAAAGCGGTTGTTGAAATTAAAAATTACCAGGAAGCTATGACTGAGTTATTGCGTTCGCAAATTCGTAACACTGTTAGTAAAATGGAACTTGAAGAAGTGCTTGAAAAAACCGAAGAAGTTGCAAATGAATTGAATTCGGTTTTAAAAACAGTTGCACAAGACTGGGGTATCCAAGTTGTAAAAGTTGAAGTTCAGTCAATTGAATTACCGCCTTCTCTTATAACCGCAATGCACAAGCGCCGCGAAGCAGGCGAGTACAAGACGAAATTGGAAATCGAAGCACAGGCGCGGCAATTATCGCTTGATATTCTTGACAAGGCAACGAGTAAAATGAGTGACAATACAATTTCTTACCTTTACCTTGAATCGCTTAAGGCAATTGCAAATGGCCGCGCGACGAAAATTGTCATTCCAATTGAATTATCTACACTGGCAAGTGCGTTGTCCAACAAGATAAGTGGAAACGTGGGAGCAAATAGTGCAAGTGCAAGTAACAGCGACGCACTTGCTACGCTAGCGTCTATTTTTGCAAGCAACGTTAAAAAGCAAACGCAGAAAAAGTAGTACTCCTTATTAGTTTCCATGAAGCCACTGCTGTTGCTTAATTTTAAAAATTTCTCCGAGTCTACTGGCGATAACGCGGTTAAACTAGCGCAGATTGTTGAAAAGTTCGCTGCGAATTCTAGTTTCGAAATTGCAATTGCGCCTTCAATTATTGACTTGCCTAATGTAAAACAAGTTGTTTCGCGTGTTTCCTTATTTTCGCAGCATGTTGACCTATGTGCTGGCGGGATATGTACGGGAGGATTTCCAGTTACACTTGCTAAGCTATATTGTAGTGGAACTCTTCTAAACCACGCTGAACGACAAATTTCTCTTGAAGCGTTGGGAAAAACAATTGCAAATTGCAAAGAAAATAACCTAAAAGTTGTTGCGTGTGCAAATTCTATTTCCGACGCGCAGAAGATTGTTGCCTTTGCGCCGGATTTCATCGCAGTTGAACCGCTAGAGCTAATCGGCACAGGAATAAGCGTTTCCACTGCACAGCCGGAATTGGTTACAAACTCGGTTAAAGAAATTAAAAAAATGAACAAGAACATCGGCGTGCTTGTAGGTGCAGGCATATCTACTGCTAGCGATGTTAAACTGTCTATTAAACTTGGCGCAGATGGGGCATTAGTGGCGAGTAGGTTTTCCCAAAGCAAAAAACCAGAAGAATGGCTTGAAGC
>JAZDHP010000012.1:0-27825 GCA_043805855.1 Microcaldota archaeon | reverse complement strand
CTGATTGTACAAATAAGAAAAGACATCTAACTTTCTCGCTAAATCTTCACTGAGCATAATCAAATGGATAGCTCTATATATTTAAGCCGCCCACATGCATCAAAACAAGTACCTCCCCTAAAACTATTATCTAGTGCTTTCTCAAACAAAGGTTTATTTTTTGGGCGGTTTGGCCGTTTCAATTTCATGAATTAAGTCAACAACATCATCAAGGGAAACGCTTTTCTTTCGCTTGTAAGCCATTACCTGAATTAACTCCAAAGCTTTCCGGCGGTCGTCAACTTCTTGAACTGCTTCCAAAGTAATGCCCCGATAGCAATTAGTACAGAAACGTTCGCCTGGTAAGTTCACAAAATGACAACTTGGACACTCAATTGGCTTTGCTTTTTGCTCTTCTGGCTTAAGTATTCCATGATGTCGCATAACCTGCTCTTTCAACGCACCATTATGCAACGAAGCGTAGTGCGCTGGCATTTGCGAATAGCTACTCCAACGATACTTCAACCGCATCATAGCATCAGTCATTGAAACAGCGTCGTTAGTAGCTGCAGTAAACCGAAAGAGATGACCATAAATTCGCTTATCTTCAATTCCCGCGCGTTCAGCCAACACTTTGATGATTCTATTTGGTGTTGTTAAGCCAAGCGGCTTTGGTTTTTTCGTTACTTTATCAATAACGTAGAATACTGGCGCCTCTTTGTCGTTCCGAGCAGGATGCACCCTAAGCCAGCTCATTAAGTACGGCGTTGCATCGTAAAGAAAAACAGCCCCTTCCCCCGTTTTACCATTAGCCCAAATAGTAGTTAGCGGACCCTCAAAACTAACATCGCCGATGCGCAAGCTAATTAGCTCTTTACGGCGCAAGCCAGATTCAGCAAGTAAACGAATCATAGTTTGATGCATGGGATGCCTTGCAACTGCATAGAGCTTCTCAAGTTCTTCTTTTGTCAGTAGTTCCTGTGGCGAACGTTTTGTATTTGGCTTATTGCGCGGAATTTTTCTCACCCAGTCGGGCAAAGGCTGTTGAAGGTAAGTTTCATAGAACCAAGTAAAGAAAAACTTAGCGTAAGTTCTGTGCCTAAACTGCGTAACAGGACTTTTGCCCTGCAGTGAAAGAAAATAATCTTCAAGGTCTCGCCCCGTAACTTTTTCAAAAGGTTTCTTCACAAAAGCTAGAAATTGGCGACACCAAACAACGTAAGAATAGCGAGTCCATGGCTTTACGCCTTTTAGTGTTTTAAAGCGGTCAAATTCAGAAACAACTTTTATTTGGCCAGTAGTAAACTTGAAGTCAAGCGCATACTTGTTTCGCTTGTCAACATTCGCGTCGTCAGCGCCCATTTTGTTCTCAAGCATGCGCTGCACCATTAGTTCCGCACGTGCATCGTACGCGTCAACAAGGTTGTTTTTCGTCACAATATATTAAAAAAGTGTCAGCATAAAAGCGTTCACTTTAGTGTTCAGCACTCAAGATCTAAATCATAACAGCGTTAGCTGCTCATAACTCATAAGTGTCATCATTGACAAAAGAAGGAAAACACGCGAATAAAAATAGAATCTACAAGGCGAACTCTTAAAGTTTAACGCGTTACACTGAAGGACTTTACCTGCTCGTACAACTTGTTAGCAGTTTTGTCCTTTTCAAAATGTGAACGAATCGGTGCAATTAACTCGTCAAGATTAGCCGCTGTTGAGTTTTTCAAATCCATCGGGTGCAATCTACCCTCGACAAACGCGTTTTCCATTTCACTGTAACTTGCAAAAGTAACGTCGCCGCCGAACTTCACAGGACGCTCAATTGTAACATCTTTCAACGCACGGAAAACAATTTCCTTATTGTACTCTAAAATAGGATTGCCCGTAACTACTTTAGCTGGGCAAAAAGCTGAACTGATTTTTTTCTTAATCTCTTCAGTTGAATCATGGACAAAAATACAAGTGTTTGGCTTACTCTTACTCATTTTTGCGTTTATTTCTAAATCATATTCATTTACGAAATTACCGTCAATAACTCGGCCCCGTTCGCCTTTTGCATGTAAATGACCATCTTTGCCAGTAGGAAATGAAACTGGCATTTTCAATACTTCATCGCTTGCAGACGCACTGCTCATTCCATCTAATCCAAATAACATTCTATGGTGAACTGCAACTGGTTTTTTCCTCTTGATTTTTTCAGCAACTTCACGCGCGAGCATGTTAGCCTTACGCTGGTCCATTCCCAATTGACAAATGTCTACATTTAAGTAAAGCACGTCAGCAGCTTGCATCGAAGGATAGAATAACTGTGCGGTCTGCTTAACATCTCCCTCGCTGCGACCGGCAACTTGCAACGCGCGTTTCGTCCGCGCTTCAGTGTGATTCTTCGCCACTAATAAAACGAGTTTCCAGTATTCCTTATCTTCAAAAAAGTCCATGTGGTGAATTACTTCAACTTTCTTTGTGTCAAGCCCCGCAGCTTTCCAAACTTCAATGAAATAATCGCCAACAACGTGAATTTTGTCCAAGTCGCCGTTCATCTTTTCATTAATCCAAGCAAATGAATCAGCAAGTAAAAGTTTGAATTTTACATTAGCCTTGAGCAAATCTTTCAACAAAAGTGGCCGGTAAACTCCAGCTGGCAAATGCGCTAAACCAGAAGGTTCAAAACCGTCATACGCAACTGGCTTTGAGTTAGTTTCCAACAGCTGGCGCAGTTCATCTTCAGTGACAATCTCCTGCGAAATGCCTTTTAACAACTGTAAACGAGTTTCAACATCCATTTCAATCACATTTATTTAAACGCCGGAATTTAAATTGAATTGCTTCCGAGAAATTTTTCCATTATCAATATCTTTTTCCCACCGAGAACTTTATCAGCAGAACCGCGAGAAGAAAACCCAAGCGAAGTATAGAGTTTAATCGCTATAGCGTTATCTTCTGCAACTAAGAGAAATATACTATTACATTTTTCCAATTGCGTTTCTTGCAAAACTCTTTCAATTAGTTTACGTGCAATACCTTTTTGCCGAAATTCAGGAAGCACAGCTAAACCAATTAATTTACAACGACAACGCGGCTGTTCTGGAGATGAACGGATGATTTCATAATCTACAAAGCCAACCGTCGCACCGTCGTGAAGCGCAACAAAGTAAGCAATTTCATTACTTGTTAGCCGACGGTTAATCTCGTCACTTGAAAAGTTAACATAGGGAAAAAAAGTTTTAGTTAGCACAGTAAGCGTGTGCAAGTTCTTCTTATCCGCCCGTTTAATCTCAACATTAGCGTTCAACTTGCCGCACCCTTTGCAAAATCATCGTAAAACACGTTTAAAAATTCACGCGCAATCTCTACGCTACGTATTTTCACACTTGCTTCGCGGTTCAAGTTAAACGAATGAAAAGACCAGTTGTTACTACCGACGAAAACCGTTTCGTTGTCAACAATTAAAAATTTTGAGTGTGTAAGCGCAAACCTGCGCGAAGCCCAGCGAACTTTAACCCCCGCCGCTTGGAGTTCCTTAAACGGCTTGATATTAGACGCAATTGAACTCTCTAAAATAACATTAACATTTACGCCGCGCTGTGCCGCGCCTTTAAGCTCATCTTGCAAAACTTGCGAGGATAAAGTGTAAACTTCCAAGTCAAGCTCGCTGCGGCTGCCGCGCATTAAATTAACAACAACATCTTCACTGCCCGGCGAAAAAACTGGAGTAACTTCAGCAACACCAAGAGTAACTGGCGAAGCGGTGAAAAAAGAAGTGAAAGAAGCGTCGCTCAAAGCAATGGCAAAACCAACGAAAACGCCAATTACAAACACCACGAAAATCTGTTTCATCTTTTCTACTGCTCTGCATCTTTCATAAACTTATTAATATCATGCTTACGTTTTTTACCGTCACTAGCATGATGAATGTAAACTGAAACCAAGGCAATTGCAAGTAAAACAATCAACGCAGCTTCCCAAGAAATTGGTAAATTGTAGCCCAAAACATGCGCGGTGAACATTGTTCCATTAGCAGCAGGCGACTTATTGTCATTCGTGCTTAATTGTAATTTCTCCAAATCACTTTCAGCTTTTGACAGTGATTTATTCGCGCCGTTAACGTCAAACATCACTGCAGAACGCTGCGCGTCATTAAACAGCGATTCAATGCTAGAAATATTGCCATTTAATTGCGTTGATTTTCCACTGCTTTCAATATTCTTTTTAACTTCTTCAAGCTGCTTTTGCAAAACTGACAATGCAGCTAAAACATCGCGAGACTGTGCTTCTATAACGTCAACCGGAATGTTACTTAGACTCGCATTTACAATAACTTTGTCACTATAAGGATAATCAACCATCGGCGCAGCGAGTTTAACTTTAACAATTTGTGAAGAAATTGAACCAACACCGCACGTTCCATTAACTACAATGCAATTAAAAGAAAAACGAATTACTTTTCCCGTTTCGTTATTAGATTCAAGCACAATAGAAGAATTTTCATACTTAAGCGCTGAAACTTTTACAAACACCTCTACGTTATTAGCAGTTAAGCCATTCAATGAAGACGGAGCTAAGTTAAGAGAAACGTTTAAAACACGTTCATAATTATAGCCAGGCAAAACAGCATCGAAATTTAAATCGCCATTAACAACAACAAGTGAACTAGGCGAAATGACATTCACGTCAGTTGATTTAACTTCTTCAAAACTAGCGTTTACAAACGAAGAAAACGCAATTGCAATTAGACCAATTAAACCTAGGTAAATGAGAAACTCTCTAACCTGTAGGCGGGTAATGCTCATAGGATTACAAAAAGGAAAGCTAGGTTTTTAAATATGACACTTGAAAAAGTAAAACAAAAAGAAACCTAAAAGAAAAACAAAAGGAAAAAAAGCTGATCGACAAAAAACAGAAACAATAATTATGCTACTCTCTTTTGCCTAACCGTCGGCCTAACTGACAAAAATACATTAGGCGCACGTACATGAATGGGCCGAAGTGGCTTTGGGCGTAGAGAAACCGCCACACGCCCAACGGCTTGCATTTTAGCTCTCCTTGCAGCAATATAATCCGCAATTTTGCGCGGTTCAGCAACCGTACGCGATTCAACTGGACGCAAATTAGCAGAAAATGGAAAACGCGGCCGCGAAGGAGAAACTACGGAATCAACTGCAATGCGCCTTAATGCATTGTGAGCAACGCCACGATAAACGTCTTCAGACCTAGGCTGACCGGACAAAACACGATAGGCAACTTTAGCTACACCACCGCCAGGTAAAAGTCCAACGACGTCACCAAGCGAAACTGAAGATAAACCCCCTGGTCTTTCTTTAAAACCCTTAAAAAGTCTTGCCATGTAGAAACTCTGCATTTTTAACTTTATAAACATATTCAGATTAAACCTTATAATGGAATTTTCAAAGGTTTGCAAGATCTTCGACGTCATGGAAGAAACGTCTTCACGCCTAGCACTTACTGACCTATTGGCAAAGTTATTCGAAGAAACGCACAAAAGTGAAGTGAAAAAACTCGTATATTTATGCCAGGGAATAATCTCTCCCCCTTATACTGGAATTGACCTCGGGATGGGAGAAAAATTCGCAGAACAGGCAATCGCCTTAGCTTCAGGATCAAAATTAAAAGATATAGAAAAACACTATCGTAAAACCGGCGATTTGGGAGACACGGCGCAATTCTTAATGGCAAAGCGAACGCAAACAAGTTTATCGCAAAAAACCCTAACAGTTGCCAAAGTTTACGACAATTTTTACAAAATTGCAACGCTAAGTGGGCAAGGAAGTCAAGAAACTAAAATAAAGCTACTAGCAGAGTTACTTGTAAATTCACAAGAAACAGAACCAAAAACAATAATCCGTTTTGTTACAGGTAAGCTACGCCTTGGTACTGCAGAAGCGACAATTCTAGACGCGTTTTCAGTTATGAAAACAGGTACAAAAGAACTGCGAGCAGTAATCGAACGCGCGTACAACTTAACTTCCGACTTAGGGATAATTGCAGAAACGTTTTACGAAAAAGGGCTAGACGGAATTGAAAAAATACAACCAACTCCATTTAACCCAATTCGACCAGCACTTGCAGAGCGATTGCCAGACGCAGCTGCAATTATAGAAAAATTAGGCGAATGTGCAGTTGAAGCAAAGTACGATGGATTCCGCTTGCAATTGCACAAGCAAGGCGAACGAGTTGAAATTTATTCCCGTAAACAGGAGCCAATGACCCACATGTTTCCAGACCTTGTCGACGCAGTGAGACAGCAGATAAGCGCGAAAAACGCAATTCTAGAAGGCGAAGCAATTGCATTCGACGAAGATACGCAAATGTACTTACCTTTTCAAACTACAATTACCCGCAAGAGAAAACACGGCGTAATCGCAAAAGCAAAAGAAATTCCACTTATATTATTTGCATTTGAACTCCTATATGCAAATGGAGAAGATTACACGCAAAAGCCATTCCACGAGCGGAGAAAAACACTTGAAGCAATTATAAAAAACGGCAAAACGATAAAAATGTCACAAACAATAACTGCACGCAGTACAAAGGAATTACAAGAATTTTTCGACGAAAGCGTTGCCAATGGACTAGAGGGAATAATAGCAAAAGATGTAAACGCGCCGTACGCTGCAGGCGCGAGAAAATACGCGTGGATTAAACTAAAACGCTCCTACCAAGGAAACTTGGCAGACACAATTGACGCCGTTGTAATTGGATTTTACCGCGGTAAAGGAAAGCGAACTGAATTTGGATTCGGCGGGCTACTAACTGCAATTTACGACGACGAGAAAAACATTTTCAAAACAATTGCAAAAGTTGGAACTGGATTTACCGAAGAACAAATGCAATGGTTTAACGACACACTAACAAAAATAAAAACAAAAGAAAAACCATGCAACGTCGACAGCAAATTAACGCCAGACGAATGGGTACAGCCAAAACTAGTCGTAACACTAACCGCAGACGAAATAACACGCTCGCCAACGCACACATGCGGCAAAAAAGAAAACGAAGGGCTCGCGCTGCGATTCCCGCGATTAACCCAAATACGCGAAGATAAAAACGCAAACGATGCAACAACTGAAAAAGAAGTAATACAACTTTACAAAATGCAGCCAACAACAAAAGGCGAAGCAACTGAATGATACACGAAACGCTGGAAAACATTGAAAACGAAATACGCCGCCACACTGGAAGAATAACCGGAGTAGATTTCCAAACCTCGCTAGAAGTACTAAAAAAAGAAATTGAAAAAGAAGTCGCAATAACGCCTGAAGAAAAACCAACGTTTGATTTGTTTTTTGAAAAACTAGCGTTTAAAGAAAACGGAAAGGGAAAACACCCAGCGCTCGCGTTTCTAATTGCAACAGTAAAAATCCGCAAACTAAACTCAACAATGTTACAACGAATGACTGAATATTGCAAAATACTAACAATAGAAGTAACGCAACGTCAGTGGAACAACCCAGAAATTATCTTAAATCCATTGCAAAAAATAACAAGCGCCTGCCGCGACGCACAGAGCTTCCTAAATCCAAAAATCGCTCCAAGTTACCAGTACGAAATCAAAGCAAGTGCTTTAAATGAAGAAGAAAAACAAATATTGTTAAACGCAATAAAAGAAATAAGCGGGAAATAAAAATTATAAAAAAGTGAGAACTAAAATGAAAAAACACGTTGAAATATTAACAAACGAATTACACGGCCTAATGAAAAAATGGAATGGAAAGGAAGAACAAGTATTTCCATATTTCCGGCGCGCGCACGCTGCATGGAGCAAAGCAATTTACCGCAAATTAGCAGCCAAAAAAGTACCCCAAGAACATTTAAAACTCGTTAAACAATGGCTAGAAGTAACTCGCCACAATCGCGCAGGCATAGTAACTGAAAATAAAAGCATAGTCGGATACACAAAGGCACTTACACTACATCAAAAAGGAGCTGCAAACGTGTTAAAAGAAATAGAAAAAGTAACGAATTCAATGTTAGTGCACGTTAGAAAACACGCTGATTCAACTATTTCTGCAAATCCCGCAATAGGCATAATTGCAGGCGCAATAAATGCACAAAGCTTTCTAAACAGACAAGACGCAGAATTCTTCATCGATAAAATTGAACAAAGCAAAGTGCCAGCGCACGTAAAAGCTAAATTAATCGCACATTTAAGAGGGAAATAAAAAATGCAACGCTATGCTAGAGAAATAAAAGAATTTGAAACCCGCGGAAAAACTGAAAGTCCATGGCAATTGTTCAAACCAGCGCACGCTGCTACAGTAAAAGCAATTCTACGCGTAATGCAACGAGAAAAAGCACCAAAAGCAGATTTACGCGAAGCAAAGAAGTTCCTCGCAACAACTAGTTACGACGAAAAAGGTCAAATTTCATACCATCAACTTCTGGCGTCTTACCTTGAAGCGCTTCGCTTTAGAGAAGAGAAAAAAGAACACGTGCTAACCTCAATTGAAAGCGCAAGTAGAAAATTAGCATTGCATTTAGATGAGCGTAAAATAGAAACTACATTCGCACGCAATCCAGTAACGAATGTTATTGAACACATAAACCTCGCTCGTGCGTTTTTAGACCGACGAGATGTTGAATATATGAGCGGACAAATTAGAGAAAACAAAGTTATAACTGAACCGCAAAGAGCAGAGTTATTGAGATATTTAGAGGGAAAATGAAAATGTACAAACAAGCAATTATAATCCGCGCGGATTTACAAATGGGAAAGGGAAAAATCGCTAGCCAAGCTTCACACGCGAGTTTACAAGCGTATTTGAAAACAGACGAAGAAACGCGAGACGAATGGGAAAACGAGGGAATGAAAAAAATCACGCTAAAAGTAAACAGCGAAAATGAACTTATAGAAATTTTCAACGCGGCGAAAAAAAGAAAACTATCTACGGCGCTTATCCGCGACGCTGGCCACACTCAAGTTGAACCTGGAACAATAACCACAGTTGGAATCGGACCAGCAGAAGAAGACGAAATCGACGTAATTACCGGAAAACTTAAACTACTTTAAAAAAAACTAAAGTTAAAAAACCACGACAGGTAAATAGTAATTATGAAAATGCGCGTTCCTTCAACATTATTAGCTGCTTTTATCGCTGCAGGTTGCGCTACACCTGCAACGCCAAAAATAGAAATGCAACCAACAATCGCCACTGCCAAAATGGCAGTTGAAGCTAAACCTCCAAAACCACCTTTACCGTTACGCGGTACGCCACAGGAACAAAAATTAACACTTGCTCGTTTAACCGCAGCACATGGATTGTTGACTGGACAAATTAAACTATCGCCAACTGGCACTTTAAAATATCCATATCAGCAAGTTGACGTAAACGACCGTCGCTATGCAAACGCGCTAAGTGCGTTAATTAAAGAAGTTGATCGAGATAAAAACGGTTTAGACCCTACAGAAGCCAGCAAAGCAATAACTGTTGCAAAAAATCGCTTACGAGTTATGAAAGACGATGCAAAATTACTAGCAACAGAATTACACGCACTAGGCGCAATTCCGGTTTTTACAACTACGGTAGGTGAAGAAAGTAACCAAAATGGTTTAACTGTTTTAACAACCGCAGATAAAAGCCAAGCAGTAGAAGCTTCACTAATAGGTTTCCTAAGCAGTCAAAATCTAATAAGCGCAGACGACGACAGCGAATATACCTTAAAAAGGGAAAGAGGCCCATTGCTGCGTACCCGATTGCATGGCTATAAATTAAAATCTGAACAAGGTAGAGACCCAGCACAAGAAATTCCAAAAACTGAAATTCCAAGATTAACCGAAGGTAAAGTTGGAATAACAGTAACTTTCCCAAGGAGAATATATTCCGACGAAAACTTTCACCCCGTACATCTAGGTTTCCAATACGCTCGAGATTACGTAAGACGAGGACAAGGAGCAATGCACGGAAGCGCTAGAGGCCGATAAACTACTACAAAAAAATAATTCAATTAATACAAATGCTAAAGTTACCCGAATATTACAAAGCTGCGCGACAAGCTTGGAAAAACGAAACACACGCTAGAAAAAGATATCCTCATTTAGAAATAAAGCGCGACAGCAAAATGGTTCTCGTTGGGCCGAAACAATTAGAAAAACCCTACGTAGCTCTTGAAGAAATAGTTGTTTTTCCACGCCCCGAACACATTCCGCATTTTAGAAGAGTTGCACGTTCAAAAAAACTACAAAAGTACGGCCCAGCTGAGCGTCATCCAGGCGCAGTTGGAACAATAAGCATAACAAATTTACGCGACAACATTTCTCTGCGGTTTGCACAAGCGCACTACTCACACAAAACAACACCGCGAGGATTAATGACGCACTACGCTGGCTGGAGAATAAGAGCACTAAAACACGCAATTGAACTTACACAAGCGCAAGGCGTTCCACTGACAGTATTAACCAAATTCTACAGAAGAAAAGATAACAGTTCATTCGATAGAGATTTAGAAACCGCATGTAAACAATTAGGCGTAAAAATGCACCGGAGAAAAGACGGAGTACCTTTTGTGCCTTTGCTAAAATAAGAAGTATAGATAAGTTTATTAATAT
Organism: Microcaldota archaeon; assembly: GCA_043805855.1. Taxonomy (GTDB): domain Archaea; phylum Micrarchaeota; class Micrarchaeia; order Norongarragalinales; family UBA8480; genus JAHFHC01. The sequence continues at coordinate 17,285 of JAZDHP010000012.1, read as the reverse complement.
TAAACTCAATAGTAACTGCATGCAACAAACGGAAGTTTTACATTACCCTCGCCTTGACACAATACTGCTAGTAGAAGAAACAATTAGAAAATCAAAAACAGAATTAACGCCAACCGCACTTTATTTATCATTACAAGGAAGGATAATGTACCAAACTTTAAAAGTGATTTTAGAATACCTAAAAAAATCCAATAAGATAACCTTCGCAAAAAACAAAATAGTTTGGATTTTTACCAATGCAAAACTTGACAAAGCAACTACATATGGAAAAAAATACTAATTCTAAACAAGTCATTACGCTCTAATCAACCGCGATAACCAAAACGTTTATTGTAAGCTTTGTGATCAAAGAACTCAAGCAGAACTGAAATAACTTCAACTTCATTTCCACGAAGAGTGTAAACTAAACGGTAATCGCGATCAAGGTTAAGCTTCCAGAGATTTTCAACACCATAATTAACTACATAAAAAGCTGGAATTTTATCTTTAGAGATGTGTTCGCCACTCCTATAATTAAATTTCAACTTTTCAATTGCCTTGTTTAATTTCTTGAACAAAATTTGACTAGAATAATTACCTTCGTCAGCAGATCTCTTTAGCTCAGCATATTGAAAATCAAACTCCGGAACGCCTTTTACAGAAAAACCCATATACACTAGCAATGAATTTTAAGTTTAAAACAAAAACTACAAAAAAAGTGGACAAACAGAAACTTTTACTTTTTCTTTCCGTTGCCGTTTGTCTGTTCTACAGGCGCACCGTGTTCTTTTTCGTACGCTTCTATATCTCTGCGTATTAGTTCACGCACGTAGTCTTGAATAGATGGAAATTTACGAGTAGTAGTTGCATATTCTTCTAGCTTCCATTCGCCAGGTATAGTTACAAGATAAGATTCAGAATCAGCCATTTCTCAACACTCTCCAACCACTTACAAAAATACTTTTTATTTTGTTCTCTATTTTTATTTTATTTTTTTAATTTTTCAACTTACAAAAACAACCTTTGATAAAAATCAAGGCGCAAGTCTTTTAAACCTTGTGCCGAAAAACACACCAGAATTGTTTATATGAATTTATATATAAACCTATTGGTTTAGGGTAGAGGTACTGCACTTCCACTATTTGTCGTGAAAAAACGACACAAAACCATGTAAAAATCGAAAAAAAAGGGCGAAAGATTTATAAACAAATATCTCGTGGCTATAATTACTTAAAATTTTTCTGAAAAGGAGTTGATAATTTAGAAATGGAAGATATAGTAAAATCAGCAATGCAAGGCAACGGTTCTTCGAAGTCTACTAGCAACAATGACGATTTTGAAGAAATCAAAATAGTGGTAATTGGATGCGGTGGAGCAGGCAATAACACAATTAACCGCTTGAAACGCCTCGGCGTAAAAGGCGCAGAGTTAGTAGCATGTAACACTGACCGACAGCACCTTTCGCTAATGGAAGAAGGCATTCACAAAGTTCTAATTGGAAAAAGTATAACAAAAGGCCTTGGCGCAGGCGGGTTCCCAGAAATTGGAGCTAAATGCGCAGAAGTTGACCGACCAGAATTGGAAAAAGTTCTCAGCGGCTCTCACTTAGTTTTCGTAACCGCAGGTATGGGAGGCGGAACTGGAACTGGTTCAGCGCCAATTATTTCACAAATTGCAAAGGAACAAGGCGCAATTGTAGTTGCAATGGTCTCTTATCCATTTGCACTTGAACGCGCTCGCGTATTCAAAGCAGACGAAGGAATTCAACGCCTACGCCAAGTTGCAGACTCCGTAATTATACTTGACAACAATCGCCTAGTTGAGATTGTGCCAAACCTACCTATGAACCAAGCGTTTCTAGTTGCCGATGAAATCCTTGGCAAAGCAATCGGAGGCCTCGTGTTCACCATTACACAACCTTCTCTAGTCAACATTGACTTTGCTGATGTCAGGGCAATCATGGGCAATGGAGACGTTGGAATGATCGCAGTAGGCAGTGGCAAGGGCTCGAATAAAGTTGAAGACGCAGTAAACGGCGTTATGAAGAACCGTTTGCTTGACGTTGACTTTGCAGGTGCTAAAGGTGCGATTATTCACATCGCAGGCGGCGCTGACTTAACACTAGGAGATGCAATTAAAGCAGGTGAAATTATAACCGAACAAATGGACCCCAACGCAAGTGTCAAATGGGGAGCAAGGTTAATCCCAGACTACGACGGTAAGCTCGAGATTACGGCAATTGTAACTGGAGTTAAATCACCACACGTGGTCGGCCATGGACCAGTTCAAAAGAAAGCCACAAAGGAACCCGGATACGACATTGAAATCCTAGGATAGAGTTCAAAATTTTATATTTTTTTATTTTTTGATTTTTTCCATTTTTTTTAATATAAGGAAAAAAACGGGGCGAACAACCCAAAATTCCCCACCAGGGTTGTGAAACTCGTTGCGCTGCATATAGCGCAGAACGTAGAAAGGAATCCGTGCGCTAATTTTTCACGCGCAATGATTAACCATAGTTCGCGAAAGCGGGCTAAACACAAGGAGGGTAGGGAAAAAACGGAGAAAAAGAGGTATCAAAAATAAAATGGATGGATTAATTGCTGACGCGATGAGAAACTCGACGCCAAAAACAGTAAAGAGCCTAGCACCGTCTGACATTCGCATTAGCGTTGTTGGAGTTGGAGGCGCTGGAACAAACACCGTGCACAGGTTAAAATCAATGGGCTTGGAAAGTGCAAGAACCATTGCGATAAACACTGACGCGAACCACTTGAAACTAATTGACGCTGACAAAAAAGTGCTTATAGGAGCTAACCTTACTAAGGGTATGGGCGCTGGCGGCTTTCCCGAAATTGGAATGAAAGCAGCTGAAAGCTCTCGCGAGAAACTCGCTGAACTACTTGGAGATAATGAACTAGTTTTCATAACCGCAGGTATGGGAGGCGGAACTGGTACAGGCGCAGCACCAGTTATTGCAGATATTGCAAAGAAAACTGGAGCAATTACAATCGCAATTGTATCTTTCCCGTTTGTTCTTGAACGCGCGCGTTTGTCAAAAGCAGACTGGGGAATTGAAGAACTAACAAAGGTATGCGACACAGTTGTAATTATCGACAACAACCGCCTTGTATCTTATGTACCGAATCTTCCAATGAACCAAGCTTTTGCAGTTGCAGACACGCTAGTTGCTCGGGCAGTTAAAGGCATTGCAGACACAATCATGCTGCCTAGCTTGATGAACATTGACTTCGCAGACTTGAGGATGATCATGTCAGGCGGTGGAGTTTCAATGATTTCCATTGGCGAAGGCAAGGGCAACGACAAGGTTGACGACGTTATTAAATCAACGCTTGAACACCCGCTGCTTGACGTAGACTACGCTGGAGCAAAGGGAGGGCTCATCTTAATTCAAGGTGGCTCGAACTTAACACTAGGCGAAGCTGTTAAAATTGGAGAAGGTATAACTTCATCGTTTGACTCAAACGCATACGTGAAATGGGGAGCGCGTTTAGTTCCAGAAATGGGCGACAAAATCGTCGTCACTGCTGTGCTCACTGGCATCCAAAGTGACCAACTTGTTGGCCACGAAGTAGCCGCCAAACCAGCAATGCCAACCTACAACCTAGACGCTATAAAGTACTAGAACAAAGGCCCTCAAGGCCGGGCCTTCAGCACAATTCCGCGGAATTGTGACTGAGTCACAACGCAAAGCGTTGTGCTCATTGAGACCTCGGCCAAGAGCTAACCTAAAATAATTTTTTCTCCGAACGGGGACTTTTCTTTTTTGTTCCCGTTTTCCCTTTTTTTATAATTTTAACTTTTGATTTACAATTAGCCTAGCCATAACTCAATAAACGCGCGGTATACCTTAACTTATTTTTAATTAGAATCGATTAGCTAAGTGAGTTACTTAACGCATTTTGAACTGCCTGTGTCGCCAGTAAATGTTGGAGAAGTTGGACGCAAGCCTGAATTGCACATTGTATCCGCACATGGCGGTTGCTCTTCGTCACCACAATTAGAAGTGCACTTGAAAACCGTTCCAGTTTGGAAACAACCTAAATGTCCTTTGCAGTAGGCGTTGGTGTCGCTTACACAGCATGACGCTTCGTTTGCATTTCCGCATTCTTTGCAAGTTGCAGTTTTGTCGCCGCTGGTTTCACATTGCATGCCACCAGTGCACTTCTCTTTTTCTTTTACGTTTGAATATGTACAAACTCCCGGAGTCGAGCTAGCACCAACGCATTTACCGCTTCCACCTGCACCGCTTCCCTTATAGGAATAAATCGAGTTAACCGCACATTGCTCGTAAGCTGCACATTCGCCATCACCGCGGCATGCTTTGCTTGACAGACCAGCTGCGGCAACTGGCTTTTCGCCTGGCGTTTCTGAAGATAGGGACATTTCAAAATTCGCGCCGTTGGAAGTGATGAACTCGCCAAGTCCAAACGCCGCGCTTACCAAGTTTTGGCTTTGCATTAAACCCTTAATTGTTGTTGGGAACGGCCAGTACGGGTAGCAACCTTCGGTTAAACCCCATTGGGTTATTATTTTCACTTTGTTATCACGAGAGCTAACGAAGAATTTACCGCGCTTTGGAGTACAAATTTGGGCGGTTATCCCCTCTGGACAGCATACTCCCGCAAGCGGAATGAGTGTATCCATGTTAGGTATCACTCCAAGGTTAAAGAAGTCCGATTGTTTGCACACGTCTGCGGTTACTGGCGCTGCGGTTCTCGTTTTAGCTTCCTCGTCAGCTGCGCCTGGCATTAAATTAATCCCAGAAGCTGCTGCTGTAATTGCAAACTGCTGCACTGAAGGCGGCACAATGCATTTGAGTTGCCCGCTCCAAGAAAATATCGAAAAGTTTGAATTACTTCTATCGCTGAACCCCTCCCAGATTTTTTCAAACGCGTTCGGAGCGTCCGCAGGGTTAAACTCAGCTTCTGACTCTAAGTTACCAATGTTAACAGCAGGAAGCACCATTTTTATCCCAGGACATACAGGCGCACCCGGGAAAACTGGATACATGCAGTTAGTAAATTCAAACGTTAGTGTTTCAACTTGGTCAATTGAAACAATCGACGCGTTTTTAGTTGACTCAATGCAATTGTTCTTCGGCTGCAAGAAGTTGCACAACGTTACTTCACCGTTTGGCGCCGTCGCGCTAAATTGAGTTACATTTGAGCCCCCGCCGCAACCTGAAGGCGCTTGAATGTAATCGCCGCTTTTCAATTCAAGTGCACGCGCAGAGTAGTTCCATGAATCGTCGCCATTGTCAAGCGAAGAAGCAGTTAACTCATAAACGCCCGGGTTTCCAGGTAGGCAAGTTACTGGCTGTGAAAAAGTCGTTCCCTGTACAGTGAGCGCCGTTTGGCTGCCTTGAGCTGCTTGTACAACTGTTACGAATTTAAACGGAGTTGACGAAAAGTAAGCCAATGGTTGGCCGCTACCGCGACGAAATGCAGTTGCCTTTGCAGTTTTCAACGCGATTTCTTTAAACGAGGGAATAAACTCTTCAAGCGCTTTACGCGTACACCAGCCATTTGCACAGCAGTAAACGTCGCTTGCACCGCAAGTAGTTTGACGGTGGCTTAAAATGCCAATTCCAGTTTTCAAGAAATTGTTAGGCGTACCTTCGAAGGTAATCTGTTCAATTAAATCCCCGTTTTCGCTGAACTCCAAATCGCCCGGCCCGCGCCAAGCTATTGCTTTTGCACTTACGCCAGACAACTGGTAGTTTTTAGTTGACTGGAATGTTGCTTCTATGTTACGGCGCTGTAGCTGGCGGTTGTTTATAACATAAAGTAACTTCGCCGCGTCGCCTTCACCAAGTTGATCTGACTCTGGCTTCACTGTAAGAGAAACAACGTCAGAAACAAATTTGACAGTTATTGGCATTTCCATTTTTGCTTCAGGAGAGCAAGTTGCCAATATAGATAACGTCGCGTTGCTGCGTAGAACCCTTGCTCCATTTTTTGAATAGAACTTATCGTTTTTCAAGTAAATTGGACAAATGGAGTTCAACTCTTTAGTTTCAAACACCAGCATTGACTTTGCTGAATCATAACGATAGCAAGACGCAGTTGGATCATTAGACGTAGTGTTTGGCTGTTTTACTAAAATTGAACACTGGTCGTCGGATTGCAACGCTAAAGGCATGGCGTCTCCGGGTAAAATTGAGTCAACTTGCAATTCAAACGCAGTTAAACCATTTTGCGATTTTATCTTGCCTTGCACTGGATCAAAAACAATACCGTCGCTGCTTGTAAACTGACCTTCAACTAGCGGAAGCACGCTTTCAATTGACGGCGCTTGGCTTTCGGAAATTGTAAAACGTTGGCCAGTTGTTTCAGCATAGCAATTTGCGCGCGTTAGAGAAGCTGGTTCAAAACCAAGAACTGAATCTTGCGGAAAGCGGCTAACTGCATTGCCTGCAACTATTTTACCTCGGTATTCAAGTGTAAATGTTGAATTTCCACGAATGTTTTGCGGAATTTCAAATGGAATGTCAACTTCTTGCGTTGAAGTGTTAAAGAAAGTTAACTCAACCCACTTGTACGGCGGTTCCATTGCTGGATCTAGCAAATCTTCACACTGTGGCTTTTCGCCAAGGTAAACTTTTGACTTTGCTACATCTACATCATTTACAGAAAGTGGCTCAAGTAAATGCACTGCAGATAAAGAAGAGTTTTGCTTTCCATCGCCAATGCGAACATAAAGTGAAAGTTGCTCTGCATTAATTCCAGATACAAAAAAACGCGCGTTGTACTTACCTGGACGTAAAACATTTCCAGTAACAACATTGCTCTCGCTGTTTTTAACTTCAAGTAACTTAACATCAACAGCATTTGCTAAACTTGACGGCACAACGTGCACAACGTCGCTTTTCGCAGTTCGTTCAGGAATTGACTCGCTGTAAAAAGTGTAAGGCAAGTAACCAGCTCCTTCAACTTGAACTGCAATGTCTTCATTACCTTTAACACGAACAGTACAACCACCATTACCACTGCAGGAATTGTAAGCTGCACCGTTGTAAAAACTCGTTAACGTTACACTTACTAACGAATTGTCCTTTAAGCTGCGAACTTGTAAGTCAAGAAACGCTGCTTTTGTACTTAGCTGTAACTGAACTGACGCGTCTTGAAATAAATCAACCACTTGCGAAGCTTCAATGCCTTCAAAAACAGCACGTGCTTCGGCTTGTAAATTAACCGGCAGTACAAAAGTAACCGGCGCGTCAAGTTGAGTTTCAATTGGTAAGCTCGCTAGTAAACCATCTGCGTTTAAAACAACTGCACTTGCGCCTGAGAGAGACGCACCGTCCTCGTCAGTTACGTTAACTTCTAAGTTAACTGAATTTTCTTCACTTGATTGCAATAGTTCAACATTAACTTGTTCACCATTTGTAAACTCACTTGTCGTAAACGGCAAGTAACCCTGCGCAATTACCAACGCGTAGTACGCTCCTTCTTCAAGCACAAATTGAGCTGAACCATTTACTAAAACTGTTGAAACAAGTTTAGTCAAATTGCCTTTTTGGAAAATGTAAACTTCGCCACTGCCAACATTGGCAACTATTTTTGTCCTTGGCGCCTCTGGAGGAATTTTATTCAAAGAAATTACAATTGGCTGCATTTCTTTTGTTAATTGCACTTGGTTAGACTTTGGATAAAAACTAGGAGCTTGAACTGTAAATGAAATAAGAGAGTTTATTGATAAGTTTTCAAAACGCGCTTCACCATTAGTTGCTGCAACTGAATTAATTTCACCGCCAGTAAAAACGTAACTCGCGGTTACAATTGCATTTGGAACAACTGCACTTTCAAAACGAGGCTTGACAATTACACTAGTGGTTAGCGGTTCAACATTCGCCTGCGTGGCACTGCGTTCAAGAGGTTTTAGTAAAATCTCCCTCGGCGCTTTACTTGCCAGGATTGAAAAACTTTCTGGCTGGAAGCGACGCTGTGGGTCAACAATACGTAAACGAACAATACTTTCCCCTTCCAATGGAATAACTGCTTTGCCGTCGCTTGCACTGTCAACAAAACGACGCGCTACTTCACTTCCAAGAGAATAAGAAATTTTAACTCCTTCAATTGGCTCGCGAGTTCCCTCTTGTAAAATTGAAAAAACCAACTCGTCAACTGCAATTATCCCTGCACCGCCGACGTTGAAAGAATAAGCTTTTCTTCCTCTTGTGTTAATTGATTTGTTCACTTTGCCACTGCTTGTAGAAACTTCAAATTTCAATATTTTATTCGGAAGCCCAGAGAAAGACACGCGGCCGCTGGAATCAGTAGTTGCGTTAGCAATAGCGATTTCGCCATCGTAAACAGTTACAACTGCATTTGGTAACTTCGCTTCTCCTGCAAATACGACAATTTCAAAACCACCTGCAACAACTTGCGTTGGCTTGTAAAAAAATAGAAAGCCAGCAACGCCAATAATAACTAACAAAATTCCCGCAATTAGCAGGGGATTTATTTTTGGCAGTTCGAATTTTATCTTGCCTTTGCCGCCTTTGTTGTATAACCCGCTTTTGCCAAGTTCAACTTGCTCTTGCTCTTGTAAATAGTAATCCTTTTTGCCAAAACCAGTGTCAACTTTTTCAACTTGAGTTGGCTTGGCTTCCTCTAGCTCTTTAAACTTGTCTCCCAACCCACTTTGCTTTTCAGGTTTATTACGCCCAAACATGTGTATACCTAAAAGTAACGCAAGTAAGGCATTTAAACATAGTGAAATAGTTACTTATTTAGTAAGTCGAATTACGCCTGAAACTAAATCATAATCTTTGTCAAAAGAGTAAATCTCACTAACCTCTCTTTGTTGCATTATCACTACAGCAAGAGCGTCATTTATACCTAATTCACTATTTCGAGCTAATTCAATAGCCAAATCATAACTTTCTCTAGTTACAGATACAATTTCAATATTTTTATTTGACAATATAGACTCTAAAGTAGCTCGCTGTTGTCTAGCTGAAATATGACGTTCAAGCACGTTGACAAATTCAGATAAATGAACCACGCTAGTTATCACCTTTTCACCTTTTTCAACTCGGGCAAGTATGTTTTGAGCTGAACTTTTTATCGCGCGCACTTCAGAGGTAAGTTCCCGCTGCGATTTAAGCAACGCATATATCAATATATTAGAATCTACAAATCGCAAGTGTCTCACTCAACCTCATATTTGCGCATTAATTCGCGTTTTAGTTGTTTATAGTCAGCTGGAAGATTCGGAACTTCAACAGAGTCAAACAAATCAGTTAACTTAACGTGCTTTTTTGGCACGAGTTTCACGTGGTCTTTGTAAACTAGCATTAGAAACTCTTTCAACGTTGAACGAAGTGCAACTGGAACGACAAACCTACCTTGGTTGTCAAGACTCTTCTCGTAAACTCCAACTTCCACTAAATTCACCATAAATGTAAGAAATCACCATTATTTAAAGATTGTGGCATTTCGTTAAATGCGTTAATTAGTTTAAACTAACCGCTAAATAAAATTTAAACCGCTGAAAAAATTAGACAAAGAGACAAACTACTCACTTTATTATCAAAAATGATAACAAACGACATTATAGCAAAACCGAAAAGTCTTTTGGGACTTTTCGGCCTTTTGCTATCTAGCAGAAAGCGCAAATGAGCACAAAGCTTCGCTTTGTGACTCAGACATTTTGCTAAGGGCAAAATGCTGAAGTCCGAAAGACTTTCGCGTTCTGCTATAAAACCAAACAAACAACAAAAACAACAAGCGCCAAAAACCTTTTAAATCACTGGGAAGTAACCATATTGTTACCTGGACATGACAAAACAACTTAATTTGTACGAAATTCGAGACAAAGCCATGAAAAGTGGACGAGAGATCTACTCTATTCAACAACTCGCTAATCTAATTGGAAAACCAAAAAGGATCACAAAAGTATATTTTAGTCGTCTAGTTAAAAAAAAGCTAGCAAAAAGATTGCTACGCGGTAGAATATCCTTTACTGACGACGACTACATTATTGCAACACAAATGGTTGAACCAAGTTATATTTCATTGAATTCCGCATTGTTGTTCCACGGCCTTATTCAACAAATTCCAACACAAGTAGAGTGCATTACAACTAAAAACAGTTTCCGCTTTCCGAAGTTAGGAATAACATATCACAAAATTCCCCCTTCACTATTTTTCGGTTATGAAAAACACAAAAAGGGAAATAGCTACATTTTAGTAGCAGAGCCTGAAAAAGCTTTAATAGACGCCATTTATCTAAATGCACTGAATAAACCCAATGCTTTGGAAATTCTCGAAAAGATAGACCTAAAAAAAGTTACCGATTTTTTGAAACGATTTAAAGGCAAGGGAAAGAAAAAACTTGAGAGGTACTTGTTATGATTGACAAAGATAAACTAGGACAAATCGCTAAATTGAATAACTTACGCATTTGGCAACAGGAAAAACACTACTTGCAAAATTTAATACTTGAAACGCTAGCTGATTACCCGCTTGTTTTTAAAGGCGGCACTTACCTTTGGTTTTACTACAACTTGCCGCGTTTTTCCGAAGATCTCGATTTCACTATGCTTAGCCCTATAGAAGATGACCTCGCAAAACGTGTTTCTGAAAACTTGAAATTATTTGGCGTTGAAAACACAGTTAAACCAATATGTAACAGTGACGTTTCTCTATCTTTTCGAATAAGCGCACGAGGCCCCTTGAATACATCTATAAAAGATTTATGTCACGTTTATGTTGAAATAAGCAAACGAGAACAAGTTATTGAAAAGCCACTTGCACTCAAACTCGAAGCAGATGCATACGTCTTACCTGTGAAAATAATTAACGGCATGACCTTGGACGAAATTGCTGCCGAAAAAACCCGCGCAATTTTAACCCGTAACGCACCACGCGACGTGTACGATTTATACTTTTTAATAAATTCACAACAAGTTAAATTTAAAAAAGAATTAGTAGCAAAAAAATTAGAATATTACCAAATAGCATTTTCACAAACGCTATTTAACAAAAAGATAACTGAAAAACAACAAGCTTGGAAAAAAGAACTATCCGGGCTCATATTTGCAGAACTGCCGGAATTTAAAATCGTGGAAAAAACCTTAATACAATGGAGCAAAAACAATTCATTCCCCTAGAAAACTAATTTACTTCAGATAGCTTAAACTAAACAATAAGATTAAATATGCTCAGTTACCTATTAAGTAACTATGATTGAATTGCCTGCTTTTGGCATGCGCGCGTATGCGTTGTTCTTCAGCCGTCATGGAATTAGCGAAGCTTTTAAACAAAGTGAATTAGACTGGATTGTTTCCGAACCTATGCGCAAGAAAATTTTTGCATTGTTATTAAACTCAGGGTGGATTTCAAAAATTAGTAAAACTGAATACAAATGCACATCTCCGGAAAACGCAGTAAAAGGTATATTAGAATTTCGAGTTCCAGAAGCGTTAAAAAAAGCGACAATGTCATATGCAATGACTGGATTAAGCGCAGTGGAATTATGGAGCGATTACAGCTACGTTCAGCGTGGCATTGAACGATCGCCGTATTTTATAAAAGTTTTGAAGCGCGACGTGAAAAAATGGCAGCGATACTTGAACGCCGCCAGCATTACAAATTATGTATTGAAGGGAAGCACAATTGGGGAATTCGTTATTTTACAGCCAGTAGCTAAGTTAAATTTCATTGAAAAAGACGGTTTTAAAGTTGAACCATTAAAAGAAACTGTAAAAACCGCAAGTGCAAATTATTTATACACCTACGCTTTTGGGTACATAAAGAAAAAATACAAAGGAGATTTTTAACGTGAACAATTTTTCAATTCGTGAGAAGGAGATTTTTGAAGCGCTTAAAGAACTTACCAACATTGAATTTGTAGTTATCGGCGGCTACGCAGTAAACACCTATACACTGCCAAGGTTTTCGGTTGACTGCGATTTAGTAGTAAAGACAAAGAAAGCTGCTGAGCAAGCAGAAAGCACATTAAAAAAACGCCAATATACTGCAGTTGCAAATAACGCTAGCGGAAATTATTCAAAATTTGAACGGCTTGAACACGAAATTGAGCCAAACTTCAGCGCTAGTTTTGACATTCTCATTGACGAAGTGCTTGACCGGCGAACAAACGCTAGTTTTTCAGCCGAATGGATTTTCAACAATTCTTCTGTAAAATCTTTAAAGGGTAAAACATTTCCAGAAACAATTACAACTAGAATTATAGACCTTGACGCGTTGGTAGTTTTGAAGTTAGTTGCTTGCCGTAAAACCGACGTGCGCGATGTCTTTATGCTGTTGCCACTAGTTAAGAATATGGAATTTGTAAAGCGAGAAGTTGAAAAGCGCACTAACTTGGAAAAAGCGTTGAAACGCGCTGCGGTTACCATTCTCTCAAGTGACTTTAAGAAAAACCTCGAAGGAGTATACGGCTTCGTAGATAACAAAACTTACATTAAACACGTAGAAGCGTTTAGAAAACTGCTTTAAGCAAGAACAAGAAACGCGAATTTTCAAAACAAACTACCTAAATCCACGGCCATTGCAATGACCTTGAAATCGATTTAACGGTAATTGTAAGTAACATGAACTATTGTTTCCCTATAAAATGAATATTTAGAAAAAAAAAATAAACATTCCAGTTACTGGAATGAAAATGGTCAACTATACTCTAACTAGAATATCTGATTCAGTTATCTACTAAAGTCAAGAAATATACTCATAAACCTAATGCTTATGAGTCTAATCAACAATACTTTCGCCCTCATTATAGAACGAATGTTGAAGAAATTAGCCCTCAAAAGAAGACTAACGCCGGCATAAAAAGAAGAAAAAAGAGAAAAGAAAACAAAAAGAAAGAAAAGGGAACCTCAGTGCTGTTCTGAAGTAAATTTTCTTTATTTTTAAATGGACAAGAGAAATAACCAAGCGGGAACACAGTGAATCTCTTTACCCTTTTGCTTTTTTACTTCAAAAAGGTTCTTTGTTACCAACACGCCTTTTTTTACAGAAAATTCGTCCATGAATTCAAGTAGATTTTTAAAATCTTCTGCTGCAATTTTTGATTGATATTTAACTTCTATCGGAACTATACTTTTGCTAGTCATAACTATATCAACTTCTCGTTGTTTGTCACTTTGCCAGTAAAATAATTCAAAGCCAGTAGTTCTCAAAGCATTATGCACAATTGTTTCAACTAAATTCCCTGACTTAGTTTCTTGTAACATGCTAAACGCATGGTCTGCAACGTACAGCTTTTCATTTTTTTGCCGGGTTTTTGAAACACTGTTTGAATAAAATCGAGTTTTTGAAATTAAAAATGAAGCTTCCAGATAGTCTACATACTGCTTAATTGTTTCAAATTTCGCTTGCAAAGCTCCGGATAAATTAGCATAATTGACAACATTTCCAGATTCACGTACAAATATGCTAAAAAGCCCCTCTAAAACGTCCGACCGTTTTATGTCAAAAACGTTTACAATGTCCCTATAGAACGTTAAGTCAACCATACTCTTGAGAAGTGCTTTACGTGCGTCTTCTTTTACCGGATACAAAACAGGAAAGCCGCCTTTTGTCAAATATTGGTTGAATAAAATGCTTATTTTGTCGGCGCTTAACGGATATTCAAAATTCCAGGGGTTTTGCTGTTTAACTTCTAAGCCATTGTACTTTAAAAATTCCCTGAACGAAAATGGGTAAATTTTGTTAATAATTATTCTCCCAACTAGACTTTCACCACTTCCCTTAAGTATATTCATACTGGAAGAACCTGAAACAATGAATTTGAGTTTCAAATTTTTGTCGTAAAAACGTTTTACTTCTTCGCTCCAATCCGGAATTTTTTGCACTTCGTCCAAAAACACGTAAACCGTTGAATCAATTTCCGCTAAAGGTAGTTTTAAAATAGAACTAGAATAAAGAGCTAGTGCTTTGCTTATTACTTCGCTTTGTTTTTTGAAACCGTCAAAAGAAAAGTAAAATAAATGACTTGGTTTTGTTCCAGTTTCTAAGCGTTTTTGGATTAATTGTCTTAAAAGAGTTGTTTTGCCAACTGACCTTAGTCCAACAAGTGCTAGCACTTGTTTTTCTTGAAGTTGACCTTCAATAATGGGAAACACACTGTGCTGAACAACGTTTTTTTCAAGCTCTACTTTGCCAGTATTCCACCAGGGGTTTTGGCTTATTAATTCCTTGATTAAATCTTCATCTTCCATGTCAAAATAAGTAAAGAAACACACTTATAAACGTTCCGGTAACTGGAACAAAAATAGCCTTTTATATTCCAGTAACTGGAATACACCAATTAGCTTAAAAATTAAAAGACGGATTAAAAAAAGATTAAAAGAAATTAGAAAAAATCAAAAAAGAAAGAAAACAAAAAGAGAACCTCAGTTGTGATTTTCTGGGATAATGTAACTCATTGGATTTAGCAGAAATTCAAAAACAGGAATCCATTTTACTTCAGCGTAAGTTTTTTCAGTTTTCCTAGTGTTTTTTGTCACAACTAAAGCTCGCTTGCACGCGTATTTTTTGCAAAATCTTTGAAGCCCCCTCTTTGGCTCTGGATGCGAGCTATACTTAATTTCCACCGGCAAAATCTTATTGTTTTGCAAGAGAATAATGTCAACTTCATTTTTATAAACGTCACGCCAGAAGAACTTTGCTCCGCTACTAATAACACAAACAGCCTCCACTACTTTTGATAAATAATTTTCATTACTAGAATGCGACAGTGCGGAACTCAAAAAAACGGGGTAAAACTTTTTCAGTTTCTTTTCCGAAGTTAACCTATTGGCCGAATAGTTATAAACCTTAATAATAAGATGCGCGGCTTCGAGGAACTCAAAATACTTGGAAAGAGTTTGACGTGATATACCCAATTCTTGGGAAAGTGAAACAAAGTCAACTAGCATCCCGGGACGATCTATTAACACGTCTAGCATATTGACTAGATTTTTCGGCTCATCAATAGAATAAAGCGCAGGCATATCAGAAAAAATTACTTTTTCAAGTAGTGAGCGCAGATATTGACGGATAAACACTTCGTCTTTTTTGCCTATTAACTCTGGAAACCCCGAAATTAACAAGTAATCATTAAGAGCGGCGGTTAACTCTCGTTCAAACAACTTCATATTAGCTAACCAACTGCCCTTTTCGATAAAATGCAAGTATTCGTAAAAGGATAGCTGCCGTACTTCAAATTCAAATATACGCCCCGCTAAATTTTCTCCTGCACCTTTGCGAAGGAACAAAGATTCAGAACCAGAAACGAAAATCTTGTACCCTTTAACATCATAAAGTATCTTTATCTTTCCAGCCCAATTGTTAACTTTTTGTACTTCATCAAAAAAAACAAATTTAGGTTCTTTTCCGTGAATTTCCCTAAAAACGTCAATTACCTCTCTCGGTTCACTTGAAGGAAAATCATCAAAAGAAAAATATAAAATGTCAGTTGGATTAACGTTGTCTTTTATTAAATTAGAAATTATTTTTTTTAAAATAGTAGTTTTGCCAACTCTCCGTAAGCCACAAAGGGAAACAATTTGCTTTTCTTTTATAAAAGGAGCTAAAGTAGAGTAAATTGTCCTCTCCCTATAAGGAAATTCAAAACTACCCGTCCAAAAAGGGTTATAATCAAACAACGCGGCTTTAACATTAATGTTCATAGCAATCATCAATAAATCTGTTTTAATGTTAATCATTGATAACATTAACTATTTAAAGCTTTTGCTAAGAACGTTGAAAAAGAAAGAAATTAAAAAAATATTAAAAAAAAGAAAGGGAACCTCAGCCGTGGTCTTCCGAGGTTATGTAGAAGGTTGCGACTAGTCTATCGGCTTTACCGTCTTTAATTACACCCGCATCTTCAGTGAAACCAATTTCATCAGGGTTAGGTGTGTACGCTCTTACAACGGGGTAGTCCATACATTCGCGAGTTTCTCCAGGGTACGCCCTTAAGCTGGTCATGTCCCAGTCTTGCCAAGTGTAGTCTTTACCACTAGACGGCGTTAGTGAACTGTCCGTACAGTCAACTGCACTGCTATCGTCGTCAGTCACCCAGCCGCCAACTCCTTCTAGGAACGTGTCTTTCTTCTCTTCTGAATTTAAAACCGCTAGGTGCATACGCGCTGGCGGTTGGTAGATTGCTCCACCAAAGAACTGGTTTGCACCGAGCACGATGAACGGATAACTGCAAAGAGCGTCGAACCACGCATCCACATCAGCTAACGTGTCAAGCTTCTCGTTAGTACCCTCTAATAACGTACCGCAATCTATTGAGCTCATGCCTCCACACATTTCAGAACGAGCTAGTTGTTCATCTTTAGAAGTTTCTGCAAGGTAGTCGCCAGCATGTTGAGATGCAATTATAGCCTCATCTGCCGCGGCCACTTTAGCAGTATGCTCTGGACTACCAACCGGAGCTGAATCAAAGCCAACAGCACTTACTGCCGCACTACGTTCAGCATCTTTCCTTCTTACAAGCGTACTAGCATCTTCCGCTGCTTTTTTCTTATCATTATAACTTTGAATGTTTTCTTTCATGAGGCTTTGGGTTTGTGTTGTTGAAGAGAACGCAGTTAAGAACATTGATTTCAAGACGCAACTGCTAAAGCCACCTGCTTTGCCCCAACCGCTTGTGCCTGAAAACGCTTGTCCAGGTACTGGCGATAAACATAAGCAGTTTGACCCTGCTTGCTGGTATTGAATTTTCCATTCAGGCTCGCCACTAGCAGCCATATACACTTGATATGTTTGGTAAACTGAATATGCTTTTTCTACAGTTGCAGCGTAGCCGCAAATGGTTTGCCAATTTTTAATGAATGAAGGCAATTGCCCCATGTTAGTTGCAAAAGATTCTTTTATACTATCAGAATTAACCGCGTCAAAGGCTCTATCTGCAGCTGCGCCAGCTACAAATGCTCCAACTCCAGAACCTATTGCAGCTCCAAGTGGACCCCAAGCGCGTCCAACTTTACAGCCAGCGCCAATTCCAACAGTCTCAGCTGTAACGCAAGATGCTGCATTTTCAGCTGTTTTTAAAAGAACACCACCCATGTATCCCCACCGATCATGATCGTCATAAGTAGCTTGTACCTTTACGTCAGTTTTACCGTCGCAAAGCGTTCCAGTTTTAGTGCCAACTAGCGCGTCGTAGTACCATCCGTCTCCGCAGTTTCTCACGCATTGGCCTCCGCCGATTGAGAGCTTTCCACAGAGTTGCTGCGTGTTTGAACACGAGAAGTCATTAGCGTAGTTTGTAGATTCGACTTCTAGTGGTTTGAATTTCATTGTTTGTATAAAGTC
>JAZDHP010000011.1:0-4450 GCA_043805855.1 Microcaldota archaeon | reverse complement strand
CGGCATTACGCTTATGATACTGGCCTTCAGTCTACTGTGAGCGTTTCGCTTAGTGAAGATTTTGGCCGTAGGTTTGAAAATGTAGTTGCTATTGAACTGGTCCGGCGCGGCTATTCTTTATCTTATTTGCAGGAAGATGAATACGAGTGTGATTTCATAGCACAGAAACCCGGGTCAATCCCCTTAGCAGTTCAAGTATGGACTGGCACTGGTGCTGTTCCGCAACGCGAGTGGACTGGTTTGGAACTAGGAATGAAACGCGCAAAGGCACAAGGGCTATTCTTAACTAAAAACCCAATTGACCAACAAAAACCAACCGGAATAACCGTTAAACGAATAGAAGAATGGCTAACTGAACCCAAAACAACACGCTGACAAAACTAACTTAAAAAAAGTATCCCACCGTGTCATAATTTACCCGCTAATTTCAACCATAAAACCAGCCCAATATACTAAATTGTTCAATTTTAAGCTATTTCAATATATTAAACTGTACCCCGGCTATAAACCTACCTATACACTGTAACTTTTAAAATATCATTTTATCCAATTGATTAGCTAAAATGACATACATTCTAGTAAATTGATTCGCCAAGATGTCACAATAACTTGCACTTAGAGATTTACAAAGTTAAGCATTATGCCATTTTACTTAAGCTAAGTTAAGCAAAAGGCGAGTTAAAACAACCCACTGACAAAAACAAATTTAGAAAAAAAGCCACCCGCTATGCCTCCATTTAATAGAATAAAAAAGGAAAAATAAAAGAAAATTAGATTTTAAGGTAACTTACACTTAATTTCACATTCGTTGCCCGCGCAGTATGTAATGTAAGCCTCGCTTGGAAGGCTAGTTAAACCGCTAACGACTCCGCCGCTGCCTAAACTATACGCTTGTAAATCAGCTGGCACATAAACACGAGTAGGATGAGCAGGCACACCGCCGCCAGCGCCCGACGCTGGTACTGGAACTCCATTATCGAACAAAACAGTGTTTAAACCACCATCAGATCTATCCGCAACTTGCCTAAGAGTAAGCTTACTGCAAAAAGTTTGGTCCCATGCATTTACTGTTTCAGAACAAACGGTACTACCGCCAGTTGGTTGTACGTTAACTTGTACTTGCGGAATAAAAACATCACTATATTCAGGATATAAATCTACTAAAATAAATTTTGAACTAGCAGCGTCCTCGAGTTTATTATCCAAAACATAAGCTTCGTCATTTGGAGCTAATCGTAAGCCAGTTACTTTCAGGAAAACATTAGCATCTGTACTGTCTTTTGTTAAATAAAACGTAGCTTGTGCGTTTTGGCATTTTGCTTGGTTGGCTGCGTCGGTTGCCGCATTTTCTACTGCTTCTGTTCTTTCAATTGCAGTTGGAGAAATGCAGTCGCCGCGTTCAAAAACAAAACTAAATGTTTTAGAAGCAGGCGTTGTTACTGTTGCGCGGCACGTTTCGCCGTGGTTTGTGTTTATTTCAGCTTCGCAAGCTCGCAATTGCCGCGGGAGGCGTTGAGTTAATTGTAATCGATTAGGTGAAAAAACTTTATCTTGTCCAGGAACAGATTGATAGAGTTGAACGCCGTGTTCAAAGTTTGCACTCCATGGTGTGTCGTCTACACCTTCAGGGTCTGCTAAACAGGTAACTTTTAAGTTAGCGTTTGAATAATCTGCAAGTAAACCAGCAAAGGCACTACTTGGTAACTGACCGATTGCGCTTTGTGCTTCTAGCATTAAAGTGTTTGGAAACTTAGTTCCAAAGTCAAAATTGAAGTTATAATCATTGCCAGGCAAGCCAAGTGCAACTTGCGCGATTGGACGCCAGTCGGTGTTTAAAACGCTGGTTGAAAAGCTTAGCTCTGAAGTTGGGCCAAGGACACATTGACCGCCAGATGTTGTTGCAAACTTTCTACAATCAGGTTCAGTTTGTTGCGGTTTATCTTTTCCTAAAGTGAATTCCCACGCGTTTACACTTGCAAAGCGGTTAGACATAAACACAATTTGGCCAGTTCCAGTTTCACCGGTCAAAGTAAAGTCAACTTTAGCGCCGGCGCTTGTCTTTTCAATTCCTATAACTTTATACGTACTTTTGCCATCTGGAGAAAGTATCGCTAGTAAAACATAGCCAGTATCTCCTATGTTTAAATCCAAAACTCCAGAGGCGGGATTAATTGCATTTACGGTAATGTCTCTTTTGTCAGCTATTTTACAATTATTATCTCCTTTAGAGAAGCAAGTTGGTTTTTCGCCTTTGTGATATACAATTGCGTTTATTGTTGAAGTAGGCGCGAATTCAACAATTGCGTTCATTGGTGAACCTGGCACTGAGTTAGCGTCTCGCACTTGTACTCCGCTTAGTTTTAGTGACACGCCTTTTCCGAGATCATGTTGCACAAATTTTGCATCTATTTGTGCTTGTACGCTATATGCGCTGTCTGCTTGTTTCTTTGTTTCGCCACAAGCTAATAATACTGCGGTTGGTGACGCAGTTAATTTACACTTTGTATTTTCGTTCAATGCCCGCGTTAGTTTCTTTGGGTTGTAACTTTCGTCAGTGTAGTATTTAACTAGTTCAATTGCAAGTTCATCAATGCCAATTTCCGAGCCAGCAGTGTTAACTACCATTGGCGCTAGTTCATCTTTCTCATCTAAGCCGTAGACAGTTGCAACTGCTAGGTGTTTTCCATTTAATTGCAACGCAACACACGCTTGGCCGCCGTCGCATGTGTTCTCATTTTGCTTCAAGTTTTGCACAACTAGTTTATCCGCGTTGCTTCCAGGAAATAAGTTGCTTATTTGCCACTGTTCTTTTTTGCAGTTGTTTGGCATTGGAAGTAAGTTTATCGCTCGGCTTGGCTGGCGATAGTACATACAGTTAGTTACTTGTACTGCGTATCTCTTGATATCTTCTGGTGGAATTGTGAGTTCTGGTCTGTCGCTTGCTGCCTTTGCTGGGTACAGCGCTCTACCTAACCCAGGGATAGACGCAACTAACGGCGGTGAAATGCCTTTTGTTGTTGCGCCGCGTGATGTGAACGAGTATTGGATTGGCATTGCAACTGCAAATGTAGCTTGCGAGTAGTCATCTGGCCAGAATGGTCTCAAGTTATCTTTGTTAACTGAAATTGCTTGGAATACAAGTGAACGCGAAAACGGTGCTTTTTCAGTAGTTAGCTTTTTGTCGTACGCGTTTTGGTCAGTGCGTAGTTCTTCACACGCGTCGAACAAGTGCAACGGGTCAACTGGACGACCTTTCATTGTACACGTGTTAGCTGCTAAACGCGCCGCCGAAGCTGCGTCGGCTTTGTTGTCTGGTTCTCTTGCTTTGTTGTCAATTGCGCGCATTATTGGATATTTGTTTAGCGTTAGCAACGTAGTTTGGAAGTTGTCGAATTCAACAGAAGTTGTTTTACCATTGTCCGCTGATACAACGTAGGGGAATCCTTTTATCAATTTTTGTATTTTGTTACCGTCTACAGTTTCTAGTGATGAAGTTGCCCAATCGTAAATTGCGCCAGGTAATCTAAATGGCATGAACGCTGCGCCTGCTGTTGCGCTGCTTATACTTGCAATTGCAGATGCAAAGTCGTACCCTGGCGGGTGAACTGCGAATATAACTTCGCCTTCTTCCTCTACTTTTTGCCCTTGGCGGCCAATTAACTTAGCAGGGTCAACGCTGAAAGTGTACACGTTGTAACCTCCAGTTGCTCCTACACCGATGACTGTTTTTGCAGTTGAAGGATCGTCTTGAATGCGTTTAGTTACAAAGTTTATAACTGGCGTTTGTATTTCAACAATTGGCTTTTCTTCAGCTACGCTTTTGATTTCAGTTTGTTTCAAATTACCAGCAATTCTAGCAGCGATCATGTCGCGGCAAGCGCGGTTTCCAGGCTGTAAACAATTACGCAGCGCTTGTAAGTTTTGCCCCATTTCAGTTTCTTGGCACATTATATCTGTGATGATTGATTTTGAATCGCCTAACACACTATCTAAGGATAACCCGCCTGCGAATGACTCTCCTTCTTCAAGTTCCTCTTCTTCAGGATCCATATAATTGGGGTTACTGCAGAAGTTTGCGAGCGTCTTACACATTTGATACTGTGCTTCTTGCGCGGCTAATTCAGCTAGTGCTGACGCAATGCAGTCAGTTAGCCCGTCTTGCATATTGTCCATTGTGCTGTCAAGGTTAAACGTTTCAACGTAAGCGTACTGTTCTTTTAGTGCTTTTTCAACTTCTTGTTGCGCCATGTCAACTGCAGCTGATTCAGTTGCGCGCGTGCAGTAGTTTACTCCACTGCATACAAATGCTTTGTCTATTTCGTTAGATAATGCTCCAGGCGCGGTTTCAAATTTATAGTTACCAATGACATCTCCCAAAACTCCACTTTGTTGGACAATTTCTTGTTTTGCAGTGAATGGCTTTATTGGCACTGCCCTCCCAGCTGCGCCA
>JAZDHP010000010.1:0-46426 GCA_043805855.1 Microcaldota archaeon | reverse complement strand
TGCAGTTATAGAAATGCCACTTGCACACATAACGCGTCGTGGTTCAAGCGAAGAAACTATTGTTACAATTTGGAAGAAAAACACAGTTAATTTAGAAGAATTTCTAAAGCAAACTACAGTGCCTCAAAAATTAAAAGAAAGAGCTTGCCTTTCAGCTAGTAGACAATTGGCAAAGCTACACGCCGCTGGCTTTCTGCATAGCCATCCGCGGGCGGATAACTTTGTAGCAACAGACAAAGGTGAAGCGTATTTTGTTGACTACACTTTGTCACACAGCGGCGCCTTTCCTGGATTTTTAAAGTTAATAGATTACAAAAAACGCGGAATGCCACTAACCGGCGTAACCGAAGCAAGACGCGCCTTGCGACACATTGTACGCACAATTCCAAAATTAGCTAAGAGAGAACAAATAACCCTTTTCGCAAAAGCACTAGCGGAATATGGAAAACACCGGATAAAGGAAGCAAAGCGGCGAAGAAAATAAACTAGCTGAAAATTAAAAGAAAACAAAAAGAAAGAGAAAATAAAAAGAAAGTAAAAGCAGTTTTACTTTCGTTTGTGGCTTTGCACTGCTTTTCTGATTAGGTTCTTGTGGTGGTCGGAGATTTGCTGTTCGTACTCTTCTATTGGAAGTATAACTTTTCCGCTTTGGTACACCATAATTGCCACTACCGCTAGCCCGAGCCAGAATAGAAACAACGCAATCGGTCCAAGAAGCACCCCAACCAGGTCTTCAACTAGGAAGGAACCGCCGGAGGGTTGTGCACCCATTGCCCAGCCAAACAGCGATGGAATGAGAGTGGGGTCAATCTGCGCGTACGTCGCTTTGTTAGCGGTTACGAAAATCTGATAAGCTGCTTCAGCTACTTTCAGCACAGCGGCAAAGATGAAAAACGCGCCGGCTAATTTCAACAAGTGAAACCTCTTACTACCAACTTTAAGCCAAATAATACGATGAGCTACCATAAACAAAACAACGCGGGCGGGCAATTTAAAACTTCCGCGTAGACAAAACTAGGCTAAATTGCCCAAAATAAACTCTGGCACTACTTTTGCCGAAATGTATTTCTTTTGAATTTCACGCGGCAAGTATTTAAAATCTCTAATTACGCGCCGGCATTTTTTAGAACCACAATTACACTGTAACTCCCACTCATCTTCATCCATCGTTGTAGAATAGTCAAAAGTAACTTCCTCGCCCGCAGTAATATCCCGAATTGCAACTAGCACAAACTTACGACCAAGAAAACGCAAACCAGCATTTGGGTCGCAAGAATGGTTGACAAAATCATCAATACCACCAGACGGACCTAAATATAGCTTAGGCCCAACTTGCACAAAATGATCTTCAACAGAATTATATGGAACCGGCAATTCACTATAGGAAAAAAGCTTGCCTTTGAATTCAAGTATTTCTTCTTCAGCTTTAAATAACCGCGTTGCAAAAGCGCCCTTACCGTTTTTTGTTTTCCGCAAAACTAAACCAACTGCCATAGACGAATAGTAACAAAGAGAAATATAAAAGCTAAATTAACCGCCAAAAAAACGAATGTATTTAAATAAGTTAGTTCACATAAATAAGTGATAACATGACTAGAAACATAACTTTGTCAATCCCTGAAGAAACGTTTGATAAAATGAAACAATTCCCCGAAGTAAGGTGGAGCGAAATAGTGAGAAAAGCAGTTGAAGACCGAGTAGATATGCTCGAGACACTTAACCGAATTGCTTCCAAAAGCAAATTAACCGAAAGCGACGTTAAGGAACTATCTGAAAAGATAAAACAAGGAATGAGAAAACGACATGAAGGAACAAAATAACACCTATTTTTTCTAAACGTCAACCACCAACATAGATTAGCTTTTATTAATTGACCACAGAAGTCTGGTTAATGAAACTAATTGTAGACACAAACATCATAATCGCCGCCATCATAAAAGATTCTACAACCAGACGGCTACTGTTGAGGTTCGACTTAGAACTATTTAGCCCAGAATACCTATTTGAAGAACTTAACGAACACCGAGAAGAAATAATCAGAAAAGCTAAAATTAACGAACAAGACTTTGAAGATTTTTGCCAAGTTATACGCCGAATTATTCACATAGTTCCAAAAACAACCTACGCACACCACTTAGCTGAAGCTGCTGGCGTTATTGAAGA
The DNA here is from genome assembly GCA_043805855.1 of Microcaldota archaeon. GTDB lineage: Archaea > Micrarchaeota > Micrarchaeia > Norongarragalinales > UBA8480 > JAHFHC01. Next base: position 44,263 of record JAZDHP010000010.1, on the reverse strand, counting down.
TGAAAATGACTGGCCGTTTGCGGCCGTGGCATTAAGCGCCGGCGATTGTGGAATTTGGAGTAACGACCCGCACTTTACACAAAAATCCAAAGAACTGTTTGAAAAACACTGCATAACAATATGGACGACGCATCGATTATATGAATTTATAAATGATAAACTTTAATTCCGACGATTTTTAATCCTAAACCGCCCCATTAATGATATAAATTGGGCCTATAGTCGAGTGGCTAAGACGCCTCCCTCACACGGAGGAAACCCTGAGAAACCCTTTTCTTTTTATTAAAAAGAAAAGCCTTTCAGCAGAAAAGAAAAAGGATTGGTTCAGGTATTCGATTCTCAGTAGGCCCATCGCTCTTTTTTAAACCAAATGCCCTATTTCTTTTCATGCCATTTACCGCTAAAGAAGAAAAAATTATAGGCCAAATTCCACGGCACGGCTATTTAACTGAACCATTGAAAAGACACTTACTCGCTGGAGTTGCTGCTGGTACAATTCGAGAAGGAGAACTCGTTGAACTGGGAAAAAGAATAAAGCAACACGTAGCTGACAAAAAAGAAAAGCCTGAATACGAAAAGGTAGTTGCCCATTTAAGAGAATTGCAAAGGCAAGCACTTGAAAAAACTCCGGACGCGGGGTTAAGCCACTTACTAAACGGCATTCCAAAAGCAGAAAGTACAATAGCTCGCGCTGCAAAAGCAACTGGAAAAGCAATTGTTAAACTAGTTACAAGTAGAAGAGCTCCTACTACAACCCGCGATTGGGCAGCACTTGAAAAAAACGTCGTATCTGTGCAAGTAGTAACCGCACCAAAAGGAGAAACTGAGCGATTCAAAGTTGTTCCAAGCAAATATAAAGGGTACATGGAAAGAATGCTTAGCAAAGTAACGACCCGCAAAAACTCCTACGGTTCAAGCGAATTACGCGCCGATAGAATTGCTGAAGTTTTTCCAGGTAGACCAGAAATGTTTCACTCCGTTTTTACTCCAACTGCAAAAGCATCAGCTGACTGGCTTTATACTAAAACAGGCGCAAGTAAAACCCCCGATCTATTAGTAGAACCGGTATTGGAATTCAGCGAAGCTGAAAGAGAACAGGCAAAGCAACAGATAACCGCAAGGCAATGGGTTACAGTTGGATCACTTGCCGGCCACCGCATACATGTTTTTGAAAGAGGCTTACATAAAGGAGTAGCTTTAAATGTAGAGTCCGGACAACGCGAATACAAAATGACCGACAATGAAGAACAAGCAATTCAGCTTGCTAAGAAAATGGCTCGCTTTTTCAAACACGACGTGCAAGTTGTAAAGCATTACAGCTACTAACTAATTTTTCTCTATTATATTTTTACTTTTCCTTCCTTTTTGTTTATATACTTCCACTTCGTATTTCTTCCAATAGAGCTTCAGTGCTCTTTAGGGTGATTTGTAAATAATGGCGAAAAAAGTTGTAAAGAAAACAAGCGCAATGTCATGCGACATGTGCAGCGGTAAAGATTGTTCATGTCGTAAAATCAACGCGTGTGCAAAAATTTTAATGGCGCTCGCGTTACTTGGATACGCAGCTGGCTATCTAACTCTACCACTCGCAGCAGGCGTAGTTGGAATTCTAGTTGGAGTAAGCGGCGTTTGCAAATTAATGAAAAGCTGCTAGGTAAAACTAACTGGGGGCATAAATAGTGTTTTAAACCCCCTTTTCCCTTTTTCTATCTAACTCTATTTTTACTGTTTAAATGGTGAATTACTACGATGAAAGTTGAATTTATAAAAGACGAAAAGGACGAGATAAAAATAAAACTCATGGGCGAAGACAAAGCCATATGTGCGTTAGTTGTTGAAAAACTTGCAGGCGATAAGGAAGTTGAATTTGCAGGCTGCAACGACGACCACCCCTTGCTCGGCAACCCAGTGCTAATTGTAAAAGGAAAAAGCCCAAAGAAACACTTAACCGACGCAATCGACGAAGTAAAAAAAGAACTTAAAGACTTAGAAAAAACAGTTGAAAAACTCTAGCAGCTAAAGTTCTAAACAGTATTTACAAAAACGTTTTAGTGGAAACGCTAAAACACACGAAGTAACTGCCCCGCTGTTAACTTACACTTCGCCGAGCGAAGTGTAAGGCCTTAACGAAGCTCGCGCTTCGTTAAGTAAAAAGAGATAACTATAAAAGTCTGGCTTTGGCTAGAAACGTATGAATTACAATTCAACGTTGAAAAATCTAGGCGTAAACGCGCTTTTCTGGACTGGAATAGTAGCAATAGCCTTGACTTTACTTGAAGAGAACTACTACTTTCTTTTATTTTTCGTCGGACTAGTCGTGTTAAACTTTGTTATACTTTTAGTTGTAAATAAATTTGCACCTAACGCAATTAAGATTGAAAATATTGTAAATCACGGACAAGTTGTTTTTAAACTAAAACCTTTACGTTACCCGCAGGTGCTTGACGAAGAGAAGAACAAGTACGTACCTGAGCTAATTCATTTAGACATTGCCAACAACAAGGGAGTTATTTTTGCAGGCGACGTTGGTAGAAGCGTGTTGAAACAATTGCGAGATTCAATGGACCAAGCTTTGGCAATTGACGGAAAATCAATTCCACAAAAAGCAAAACGTACAAAAGTTAAACAAACAAGTTAAACAACTAATTTACGCTAAGCGCCACACTTGGCCAGTCGGCGAATCTTCAACAATTACACCGAGCGCGGCGATTTTATCGCGAATTTCGTCAGCTTCTTTGAACTTCTTTTCACTGCGCAAAGCAGCGCGTTGTGCGAGTAGCTTTTCAACTTCTGCTTTTAGTTTCACGTTTACTTTTTTCTCGCTTCCCATCCAATTGAAAAAGCCAAAAATAGAGTCAACTAATTTCAACGCTTCGACAACCACAGTGCAATCTACTGGAGATAATTCTGACCTATTTGCTTTTTTTACGAACTTGTGCAAAACCGCTAGTGCGGTTGGCGTTTCTAAATCATTACCCAGCGCGTAGTCAACTTCTTTTAACATGCCGCTAATTAGCCCTTCAATTTCAACTGACGGTTTACCTTTTCTGCTACGACGTTTCGTTTCGTCGAGGAACAATTGTAATTTGTTTAAAGTGTTTTGACAGTTTTGAAGCGCTTCAAAGGTAAAGTTAAGCTGCTGGCGGTAATGAGAAGAGACGTAGAAGTAACGTAGAACTAATGGGCTAAATCCTTTTTGTGCTAAATCTGCCAATGTATAAAAGTTTTTGAAACGTTTACCCATTCGCTGCCCGTCGACTAGCAAGTGCCCACCATGCACCCAGTAGTTTGCAAGTGGCTTTCCACTTAATGGTTGACTTTGTGCAATTTCGTTTTCATGATGAGGAAATATCAAATCTATTCCCCCAGAGTGAATGTCAAAAAAGTTGCCGAGGTATTTTGTTGACATTGCACTGCATTCAATGTGCCAACCAGGCCTGCCTTTACCAAGTTCAGTTTCCCAGTAAACGTTTCCATCGTCGGGAGTCCATGCTTTCCACAGCGCGAAGTCACTTGCTCCTTCTTTTTCGTACTCATCAGATGAAACGCGGGCGCCTGGTTTTAATCCAGCTAAGTCTAAATGTGAAAGTAACCCGTATTCTGGAAATTCGGCTAACTTGTAATATACGCTTCCGTCGCTTGCTTTGTACGCGTATCCTTTTTCCATTAACTGCTTAATGTTGTCCACCATTTCTTTAATGTGTTCAGTTGCCTTGCAGCGCACTTCCGGAGGTTGAATATTAAGAGCTGAACAATCCGCTATGAAAAGTTTTTCATATTTCTCAGTAAATTCCTTGAGCGACACGTTTTCTTGCTTTGCTCCTTTAATCGTTTTGTCATCTACGTCAGTAAAGTTCATCACTTCTAACATTTTGTACCCGCGGTAAATTAAAAAGCGGCGAAGCACATCTTCAAAAACATACGTGCGTAGATTGCCAATATGTGCATAGTTGTAAACAGTAGGGCCACAACAATACATCCTCACTTCTTTGTTTTTCAAAGACTTGAACTCTTCTTTTCTGCGAGTATAAGTGTTATACAATCTCAACATACCATAATCAACGCTATAAATTAGATAAAAAGAGAATTTAAAGTCCTTCACTCCTGTGCAAGTGGAATACGATGTTCGCGTAGAAAGCTGTGAACTCCTAACTTAGTTCTAGGAATTACCACTCCGCTTTTCTTAAACGCAAGTCTCAATCTACCCACATCAGACATTTTAACTCCGTTTAACTTTTCTAATTCTTGAGATACTGCCTGGAGACGACTAGTGTTAATGTTTTTTGCCATTGTGCACCCGAATGCATTGGCATTTGAGCGGTTTACGCCAAGCGTAGCGACATGCATAGCTAAAATTATATTAGCCAAACTTTTACCGAGTGCCGCCTCGCTTAATTTAGACGGCCTTCTAAAACTCGCACGCCTGAGGTGCGCGTCAATAGCCGAAAGGTAATTTGGTTTTGTAATAAACCGTTCTTTTTGTCGATCTTGTTCTGAAGCACTTGAAAATATTGAAGAATGAGTACCTCCATAAGCTACTAATACCCTAAGTTGTTTTTGCGACGCTAGGTCCGGAAAACGAGAAGCTACTGTTTCTGGCAAAGCATGCAAAGCATCTTTTACAAAGCGTTCTCGCACCAAAGTAGCTTCAGTGCGTTTTGTTAGTGACTCGCGCAACAATTTTGTCGCATCTGCAAGTTTCCCATCATAAAACAAATTCATGACTTGCGAATCCATCTCATCAGCCGCCGCGTATAGCTCTTCAATTCGCTTTGCTTCTTGTGGATCAAACCGCTCTAACACTATAACTTTTGGCCGAAAAGGTCTAGTTACAGCATAAACGCCAGCGTGATAACTATCACCTATTAAATGCGGCGAGATCGTGAGCATTGATTCAACTAATTTCGCTTCGTCGAGAGTTGAATGTGCGTGCTCGATACAGACAACATGCGGTTTAAACTGCTCGACAATTGGAAATAGATGACGCACATCTCTAATATCGCGATGTGGACTAAAGTAAAAAAGAAACTTATGCTTATCGCCGCCGTTGCGAAACTTAACTTCAGGCGGTTTTAGCTTAGATCGGCGAAACTTCGCTTCTTCAACCAAATGACGCACAAAGTTAATTTTGGCCATTTACAATCAAAGCCCCGCTATAAACGAGCATGCAGAAACAGTATCACCTAGGCCAACTGTTTTTCTCAAGAGAGGCGCAACTTGTCCAGGAATTACAAGCGCAATGTGGTCGTGCATGTCAAAAATGCCAGTTAGCAGCGCGTGTTCAGCGCGCGGCCGCGATAGTGATAAGTGTGCGCACATTTGCGCCATTTGGTTTAAGCCATTTTGCGTTACTGGAATTGAAAGCGCATCGTGCACTTCACTCTTTGTAATTTCCTTGCCATGCAACGCGCGAGAAGTAGCTACGAGGGAACCAAAAAGCACACCATTTACCTGCTTGCGTTGGCTAGCAATGTCAATTGGCTTTTTCAACAATACCAAATGATAGCCGAGGTTGTGAACGTGTAATCGTTTTAGTTGCAAAGCATTAAGCACTTGATAAGCTGCTGCGTGAAGCGTAACAACGTTTTCCTTCTTTACAATTTCTCTCCCAAGCCGGCTAAAACCTAGTTTTTCAGAAAGTTCAACTAGTTCAATTTCGTTTAATCCAAAACTGTCAACGTGCTTTGTAATATGCTCGTAGATCATTTTGTCAACGTCTTTAAACGGAGTTGACACGTACTCAACGTGCAACGGAACGTTCTTGTGACTCTTTAACATCGTTAGGTAAAGTTCCTCTAGAGACAAGTAATATTCATAAGTTGTGCCGTCTTCGTACAGCGGCTGCAGTGCCTGGTAGCCTGAAAATATCCCCGCATTGATCTTTTCACCTAGCCGCGGGAGAAAGTGTACTAGTTCAGTTTCAAACAATGGCGGATGCATGTACGGCGAGGATAAAATTATTCTATTTGCCCGCGGGGCAACGTATATCGCGCCATTAAAGCGAATTGCAGCGCCTTTTTGAAATTCAATAACGAAATTAGTCTTGCTGTGCTTTCCACGCTGGCCAGCGTGAGTAACTGGGATAAAAGTTAAATCATTTCCCGCAACTGGGAATTTAACCCTGGGAGAAAATAACTGCGCGAGTTGCGGCGATAAAGGCGAAGTGTATAAAATTGGCTTTCCGCCTAGAAGCGCAAGCTGGTTCGCGATTATACCCGCTTGACCGCCTATTGAACCGTGCGTTGAAAAAGTGCTTTCAAGCCAATTGAGTAATTGCTGATTCGCGGGAACGTGCATTGCTTTGCCGGTTTTAAAACATTGCAGAAGCGCAGCTGCAAGCATTGCGGGCGAGTCAACGCGGCTAATTTTAGAATTTGCTTTTTTCAACAAGTAGCGACTGTTCTTTTCAAAAGTGTTAAACAACGGCGCAAATGAACGCGAGTTATAAGTAATTACTTTGTCAGTCAACGCGTTAAACGCGCATAGCGTAGTGACGTTGCTAATATCTGTAAATGCAACGGACTTTAATTTAGCTTGCCAGTTGCGGTACCATACGTTTGTCAAAGTAGACATATGCGATTAGTAACGTTAAGTTGGTTAAAAACGCTTTTCTTGCAAAAATTCTGAGGTTTAAACAAGTGTCGCAGCGGCGTATAAGTGCCATCTGTTTCCTGCTCGGCGCATAACTGCAATTTTGGCACTCGGGTCAACGCAAACGGATTTCTTCAATTTTAACTGCGCTTTGTTCTTCTTGAAACTAGTCACGAATCCAATTGTCGTTGCTGTGCCAACTCCAATTACAAGCGGTTCGTTTGGCAAGAAAGTATCTGCAAATTTTTCAACCCTACGGTTAAGCGGCTTGAGCTCGAGAGTCATTTCAAAAAGCGGCTTTGGCAACGTGCCGATTTTACCAACAAGGCAGCCAACCAGCGAATCTGCCCGCGAAAGCGCGGGGTCTAGTTGCGTTGAAAGCCCAACTAACCCGCCGGTAGTTGCTTTTTCTAGTTTTTCTTTTCCAGCGTGAATTGCAACTATCTTGGAACGCAACGGCATAAGATTCTCCTTGTCTTTTTTTGTACGCGTTATCCCGGGGAATATTTCAATTTCGTCGCCTTGTTTGAACTCGCCGCGTACAATTGAACCGCCGAGAACGCCACCTGCAATTTTTTCAATTGCAACTCCTGGTTTGTTAACGTCAAAACTACGAGCAACGTAAAGCAAGGGATTGCCTTCTACTTTTGGCCGTGGTTTTATTTCGCTTACAAGCGCTTGGAGTAACACGCCGACGTTTAGCCCGCTGCTTGCGCTTACTGGAATTATAGTTACATTTTCAAACTGCGAACCTTTGAGAAACGCTTTGATTTCCTTGTAATTTTGTTTAGCTTGTTCTTTTGTAACTAGGTCAACTTTATTCTGTGCGATGACAACAGTAGAAATGCCAGCAGCTTCTAAAACGCTTAAGTGTTCAATGGTTTGCGGTTGTGGACACTTTTCATTTGCAGAAATGACGAACAACGCGCCATCCATTACACTGCTAGCGGCAATTACAGTTGCCATTAGCGTTTCGTGGCCAGGAGCGTCGAGGAACGAAATCTTTTTCAAAAGCTCAGCAGTGCCGCCGCATTTTTTGCACTTTTCACTTGTACCGTATTCGCTGCACTTGCAAACGTAAACATTAACATCAGCGTACCCAAGTTTAATCGTAATTCCACGCTTTTTCTCTTCACTATGAGTGTCGGCCCAAACTCCAGTTAAAGCTGAAACTAGCGTTGTCTTACCATGGTCAACGTGTCCAATTGTACCAATGTTAATTTCAGCTTGCGCCATGAAAATTCACTATAAACGTTAGAAAAATACTAATGATACCAATAGCAGCATTAGTAACAACTATCTGAAGTTATAGTAAACCGCGAAAGTCTTTTGGTTCACTAAGCGGTTTACTAGATAGCAAAAGGCCGAAAAGTACTTAAAGACTTTTCGGTTTTGCTATAAAACCCATTTTAACCTTTGCACGGGAGATAAATTTAGCCACCTTGCGCAATTTTAGCAAAGAAATAGTTAAGGTTAAAAGTGCCCCCGCATTATTTGTCATAATGACTACTATTGATTCGTTGTTAAAAAACAAACCCGCGATTGCCGTAGTTGCGGTTTTAATTATCATCATAATAGCGGGTTTTGTTTATTTGCAAACGACAGGCAAAGAATCTCAACTTACAGGCGAAAACAACAAAACCATAAGTTGCGCTAAAGAAGGACACACAACTACAACAAACCAAACAACAGCCGGACAGACGCCCATAGTGACAACTCGCATTGATAGTTGCATTGGCACAACTAGAACAGTTTACAATTGTAAAAACAGCAATTCAACAGAAATAAAATCAACAGTCACTACTGACATTGATTGCCAAAGTGAAAGTCCCAGCGATGAAAATACCGAAGATGCTACTGCTTCTGAAGATTCTGCAACTTCAGAAGATCTCGAAACTACACCTGCGCTTAATTCAACTTGCACTGAAGATGCTAACAGCGCCACAAACGAAACAGGAGTATACACAAACGAATGCTATGAAACAAACTCACGCATAGAACACTACTGTGTAGATGCACAAAGCGGTTTGATAAGTACACGCGTCGCCAGTTGTCCAAACGGCTGCGACACACAAACAAACCAATGCAAACAAACAAGCGCACAACCTAGCGGCTTGGCGGCAATTTGTGAAGATGCCGACGCAAATACTGACGACGGTTGGTACACTGCAAGTTACACTATTCACCGCGTTAATGGAGAAGAGATAAAAGCTTACGACGTGTGCGCAAATGCATTTCAGCTACTAGAACAAAGCTGCGACGGAGACACCCCGCAAGAAATACCAATTCCCTGTATGGTTTCCTGCCAAGATGCGCATTGTACTAGGTGAGAAGCTCGATTGCCTTTTCTCGGCCAATCACAGAAATTAACGTATATAGCTTTGGACCGCGGGGTTTGTTTATCAAAACGCCATACGCTGCTGCAAAAAAGTCATTAATTTGTATCTTGTTTTCTTTGCAGATTTCTCTAACCGCAGTCATTTGCTGGGTTTCATCTGCGGTTGTTTCTTTTTTCAAAGTAACTGCAAATTGCGAAAGTGCACTACGTTGGCTAGGCGAAAGTTTTTCTTTTTGTTCACGTGCAAACGAAGAAGTTGAAATTACTATTTTATGCTCGGCGCCGTAAAGTTGAACCCATTGCCTTGCAACAACTAACCTACGCTTTACAAGTTCAACATCTTCTTTGGTTTTCACGTGACCTAGTTCTTTTAGTTTGGCAACCGCGTCGTCAACGCTCATTAATTGAGATAACTGGCCGCAAAATGAAAATGAAACCCGCGTCGGCGCATTTTTGGCAATTGTAGACATTGTCAACTCGTACATTCTCTTGTTGTTCTCCTCGCGGTTTTCACTCTTCTCGTCACCAATACCAAAAAAACTCTGCTCTGCGGCGTCGAACTCGTCGACAAGTTGAAAAATTTTATTGAGATCCAAATCACGTTGCTTTTCCGGCCGCTTAACGTAATAGAATTTGAACGGTTCTGGTTCCATTATTTTCAACATATCCTGCACAACGTAAACATTACCCTTAGACGCGGACATCTTTTCTCCGTTTACGAGGAAAAATTCATAGACAAATGGAATTGGCGGCTCGCGGTTGAAAATCTCAGGCATTATGCGTAACACGCTTTTCCACGAGCCTTCAGCGTGGTCTTTTCCAAACGGTTCAAAAGTAGTGTTAAAAATGCACATTAACGCGGGCCACTCGAAGCGCCACTGTAATTTACCTTGAGTCCACGGCGCCCAACCTTCTTCGCCGCACCCTTCTGATTTCTTCTTTTTAATTTCCTTCCCGCCGCACACAAAGTGAACTGTTTTTTTCTCTAAGTCAAAATCGTCAACGTTTGACAACCCGCCGCACTGTGGACAAAACACGTCAAACGGAATATAGCTGGTGTCCTTTGTTGCCTGCAAGTCGGAAACGATTTTACCCGCTTGCTCGCGTTTTTCAAAAACCATTTTTACATACGGTTCGAATTTCTTCTTCTTATACAAATCATCAACACTGTGCAACTCGGGCTTAACACCTATCTCTTCTAGTCCCCGCATCCACACTTCAGTAAAATGGCTAGCGTAGCTTGAACAACAGCCAAACGGGTCTGGAACAGTGACAAGTGGCTTGCCGTAGAATTTCTTCAACTCTGGAAACTTAGCCGCGTCGTGCCAATTCGCATCTAAATCCGCAAGTTTAGCTGGAATGTCTTTCAATGGATCGCGATCGTCAGTAGTATGTACGAAGGTGCACTTTTCACCGCGTTCAATTACTGCTTTGTATGGAAAGTAGGCGCGCATAACGTCGTTCAAGTTACCTATATGTTTACCGCCAGATGGAGTTTGCTGGCACTTTATGTTTGGTATAATTTTATCGCGGTGTGCGCGTTCGATAATTTTTTCAGCTAGTTGGTCAGCCCAATGTAAAGACATAATGCAAAAATCACATTATAAGTGCGAAAAACACACTTAAAAACCTAGGCTGGCAAAAAGTAATACATGCACAAACAAGCAGCTGCATTACTTGCTATACTCCAAGGTCCACTTGCGCCGACATTTCGAGTGCGAGTGCATGGAAACGATCTTGAATTGAGGTTAAAAAATAGAACCCCAGAACATTTAACCGCACTTCACGAAGCCTTTGCGCCACTTGGAAAACCTAGAACCGGACAAAAAGGTAAGCTTGTCTTTGAAAAACGTTCTTTCAAAGTAATTATTGTGCCAGAAATTTCTCCAGAGCATTTACCTCCAGATGTACGTATAAGATTATTAAAAAGTGGATTAAGTGGAGTTAGAACACAATTTAGAAGAGAAGATTAAGAAATAAGAGAAAAACATACGTTCGTTACTTATTGTTCTAATTAACCAAAAAACACAGTTAAAAACCCAGGCTGGCAAAAAGTAATACATGAACAACCCCGGAGAAGCGCTCGTCGCTATACTTAAAGGTCCACTTGCGCGGACGTTTCGGGTAAAAGTGAAAGCTGGCAGTCAGATAGAAGTTAGGCTACACAATAGAACGCCTGAACATTTAGCCGCACTTCACGAAGCCTTTGCGCAATTCGGGCCATCTAGAAAAGGCAATAAAGGCAAGCGCATTATTGAAACTCGACACTTTACAGCTTGGTTAGTTCCAGAAATTTCTCAAGAACATTTGCCTCCAGACGTATTTATAAAATTAAAAACAGGCACTAAAGGAATAATATCACGAGTTAAAGAATGAAAAAAGAGGAAAAAAATATGTCAAAAGTTTACCCTTTGTTTCAATTTTTAACTGGAGAACACGCGCCGAAACTTACGGTTAAACGAGACACCCCTGACAAAATAGTTGTAAAAATAAGAAATCCAACTGCTGCAAATCGAAGGATAATATTAGAAGCAATAACCGCGACTTTCGGCAAACCAACGGGAAGCGTTTATTGCGGTAGACAAAAAATACGCGCGCCTTGGGGAGTTGCACAGGTAACAATTGGCGAGCCGCACATGAACGTAGCAGACCACACGTTTACAATTTATAAAAAATACCGTGGAGAATTCAATAGGCTAATGGCCGAACGCTCCAATAGAGAAGCTAGGGCAGACTAGCCGAAACACGCTTTGAAACTTTAACGCGAACGCACGGCGTAATGGGCGCAGGCGGAAGATACGCTATGCGTTTAGATAGAGACTAGAACTATAACAGCGCCAATGCAAGAAACGGCATTACAAGAGTTGCTTCTGCTTCGATAAACGCGCTTTTCTTTTTATCTTTTAACTTATTCCAACTAACTGCTTCTGTTGGCCTCGCGCCACTAAGCGAACCATCGTACTGCGTTCCAGTGCCAACATACACAACATAATCTAAACCATTTCTCAAAATCGCTGCGCCGATAAGATGATGCTTGGCAATTCCGCCGCCGACAATTAACCCACCGGTTTTTTCAGCGGTTAACATAACATTATAAAATTTCGCCAAATCCTGCGCTTGGTCGACAATCAACTTCTCGCCTGCTTTTTTATCTTGGTTGAAAAAGAAAACGTGGTCGCCAATTGCACCGTCGACAAACCCCGGAACAATAACGGGAATATTATTTTTGCTAGCCCAGTACAAGAATGAATTCTTATCGCTGATTTTCTCGCCGAGTTTCTTGCAGTAAATTGAAGGAGAAATAACTTTGTTCTCAGCGTACAATTCGCTTAGGAATTTCAAGTTAAACTTTTCAAAACCAGCATAGTAATCGTCAGGAACTAGTATGTTTCCAATTCTGTTCAACGCTTGTTTCTTTATTTGCTCATCGTCAACATCAAACGTACCTAGCAGGAAATCGTTTTTGCTTTTCATGCAATCCTCTTCAATTGCACCGGTGCTCGTTATAATGCACTGCACTGCTTTTTCGCGGCATAACTGCGCCACTATTTCCCTTAACCCTGAAGAAATTATGTTAGAAGTAAACGCGAGGAAAATAGTTGCCTTATCTTTTTTCATCTCTTTCAATAACGCGACGCCCTTTCCTAATTCAGTTGCTTGGAAACCAAGAGTGGACATCTTTTCCACTAGTTTAGAAACTGGCATTTCGTCATTAACGTCAAACCCCTTGACACTAGGGAGCGAGATTCTACCACTTGCTTTGCGTTGGAAAGAAACGTTTTTAAACTTCATATGAAACCTCTCCTTTTGCTAATTGTAAATTTTGTCTTGCTACGTTTAAACTTATCCAATTTTTGCATTTTTTACAATCTGTATGAATCTCTACACTCGGGTAACCTACTTGTGTTTTCTTTACAAAACTATATACATTAAGCAAGTGATTAAGGTCTTTTGTTTGAAAATCTTGCAATTTAGAACCGCAAAACGGACAGAAGAATTTTCCCTCAACAGTGCCAAAAACACCCATAACTTTCACCAATAATTTGTCCAGTTAAAGTATAAATCAACTGCGGAACAGCAATTGCTCTAACGAATGGCGTGGCAGTTGGACCAATACCCGCAATTTGCTCAATTCCTTTTTCATGCATAAAGTCAGATAACCGAACAAAAATTCCCTTCAACGTTTCAGCATGTTCAGGCGAGAAATGGCGCTCTTCACTCATTGTTTTACTCCCTCGCTAATAATATTTGGTTCTAGCAAAAAGAGCCAAAATGGAATGAATGTTATTTGCTTGTTTTCAATAGTTTCTCTGCCAAACTTATCTTTAGTTATTACCGCGCCTTTGTTTTTTCCGTTTTTTTCCAGGAATTTCAACAAACCATTCAAATCTCCCTTACCTATTACATTCTTGTACTTTACCTCAATTGGAATATCGCCAGCTACAAAGTCAACTTCGTGCTTCTGTTCACGCCAGTAAGTTACGCTTTCAAAGTTTGAGTATAATGTTGTTCCAACTAGGTTTTCAACTATAAACCCTTGATTGTCCTCGCGGAGTGAATACTCCTTAACAAGCGAGTTCCTTAACCCTTGGTCAGTCACTAGAAACTTTTTCATCGCTTTAATTTGCTTTTTGGGGCTGCCGTAAACTGGAATTTCAAAAATCAAGTAACTTGCCTTGAGGAATTCCAAATAGTTTAAAATAGTTAACCGGTCAATACCAACTGTTTGAGACATTTTTTCATACGATAGTATTTTGCTTTGGTTTACCGCAATGAAATTAAGCAAGAGGTCAAGCACTTTCGGGTTACGTATGCCGAAAAAAACCGCGATATCTTCATAAATGGCTTTTTTCGGAACATCACTTAGCAAGTGACTCATCCAACGTTGAACTGAATCTTCCTGTTTTTTCACTTCAAGCCACTCTGGAAAACCACCTACAAGCATATACTCTTCAAGTGGTTTTGACAGTTTAGTTTTGGCCACAGATAAACTTGCTGCATCTTTTTTTACATGCGGAATTTCAATTTCGTTCATTTCAAGAAACTCGCGAAAACCAAGTGGAGACATTTCCACTTCAGTTGTTCTGCCCCGCAAGTACTTATTTGCATCAGTTTGAATCCTAAGGCTAGAGGAACCAGAAAGCACGAACTTCAAGTCAAGCTGCCTGTCTTGGTACGCTTTTATCCATTTATACCACTCTTGGGAAGCTTGAACTTCGTCAAGGAAAACGTAGGTTTTGCCCCTGTTTTTTTTCGACAAGGCATATTCAATCAAATCTTTAACTGGCTCGCTTGCGTAACTCAACAGCGAAGGATCGTCAAGTTGATAGTAAAGAATGTTTTCCCTAGGAACTCTCGAATCTAGTAATTTTTGAATAAGTTGGTGCAACGCTACTGACTTGCCAACCCTACGGCATCCAAACAACATTAATACGCGATTAGATTGCAACTCAGTTTCAAGCTTTGAAAAAACTGTCCGGCGTTTAGGATATTTCTCAGCTTTTCTAGACGTTCCAGTAGCCCACCATTCGTTTACCTTCAAAAGCTCATTAACAAAACCAATTTCATCATTTATCATATTGCATATTATACCCCGCAACATTTATAAGGTTTTGCGTACCATACTCTACAATAAATAAGTCACTTTCGTGGAACTGAATTAGCGATTTCGCGAAGTTCTTTTCTCACTTTTCTCAAATGATCAAAAGCTAAACTTACCTCATACCGCCGCTTGCCAGGAGTTCCCGAATAATAGTCACTTAACAGCTGGCCTCGCCGTAACTGAAGTGCACGTATGAAATCCCATGGAAGATAAAGCAAATTACCGCCAACAAACGATAAACGACTATAGCAAGAGCGGGGGTGTTTTGCAAAAGTAGCTGTTTCGTGCGGAATTTGGAGATGTTTAAATGCAGCTTTAATGCCTTTCATTTGCGTACCCTTGTCAACAATTTCATCAAACAATAACGTTTTCTTTCTACAATCAGCTAGCTCATTAGAAAGCAAATCAGCTGCAAGAGGTATTGAAATATCATTAGCGGCTCGGGAAATTCTTTCACCAGCATGGCCAAGCGCAACAACTTTTAGCTTAACCCCGTAACGGTTAGCATGCGCACGTGCAATTGCCCGCACGTACGGCGTTGCAGTTGGACCAATCCCTACTATCTGCTTAATTCCCTTTTTGTGCATAAAGTCAGATAATCTAACTAACATTCTTCCCAATGTTCTGGTGCTTTTTTCAGAAAAATGCGGCGGAGCTGAATCATAATAATATAAATGTGCCATTAAGGTTGCACCCACTCAATCTCATAATACTCCGATCTTTTTTCTTTCACAAAGAAAAAACATCGATGAAAAAAGAAACCTTTAAGTAAATCTAAGCTAATCATGGTTGTACCCACTCAATCTCATAGTATTCGTATTGACTTTTTGGCAGTTCAATACGTTTAACACGATAGTGCGTTATGCTTGTCTCGCGGTCGCAGATACTTAAAATCAAGTCGAGACCTAAGTCTTTTGCTCTCACTATAGCCTGCGCCAATTCTTGTCCGCCGATTTCCTCCTCTTCACTCAACGCCAGCATTACGAACTTCGGTTTGTGTTCCTTTGGATTCTCCGCGTTGCCGTGCTTCCGGTGGTAAAGTAAGAAATCAAGTTTAGCTTTTGACTCGCGCTTTCTCCCTGGAATTGCCAAGATGAAAGTTTTCTTCACCCCGTGCGCCACTCTAATTGCGCGCGCCCACTCTGAAATTAGCATCTTTGCGTCGCGTGGAAAAACGTGGATAACGTGCTTCGAGTGCATCCACTCTGCTTGGTCAAGCGATGGCTTTGCGCCGGGGAAGTACAAACGAAAGTGTGTTCCGAACTTAAACCCAGTTTTCAACACGAAACCACGCAGGCGTAAATCTTCGTAAACGTCGTACAGCGCTTCGAAGTCATTGCGGCGCTTTTTTGCCTCGCGGAGCAATTTCGTCGGAGAAATATCGAGTTTCATCTTTCCGTGCTTTGCGAGGAATAGACACTCATAAGCGTCTAGCTTAAGTAAGCGGCCGTGTTTTTTCGCTTTGTAAGTGCCGTACTGTCCAAGCCAATAGCCGTCGTAAAGTGAACGGCCTTCTTCATCGTCGTCCATGACCGCCATTAAATCGTCGGGAAAGTACAGCGCCTTGCTCTTGACTTGAGGTACAACTAAATCCTGCGAAGGATATTTGACAACTGGCGAGCGGCCATAGTTAGTATCTTCAGCTTCGCTCATATCCCGTGCAATTAACGCACGGTCACGCCAGTCACGGTAACAAAAATATCTTGCAAGAAATTTTTCTTGGTCTTTGAAAGGCGCAGCTAACTCGTTAAAAGTAATTGGAACATTATTGTCTGTACACACGGCGTTACGCACATCTGAAAGATACAGCGCTTCTTCTGGCATTAGTTGTATTTTAGATTTGTTCTCACCGTACTGGCTTCCGAAAAACCCTTTTAACAGCGAGCCAACGCTCGACGCGTCGGTTACAATTATTTTGCCATCTTTTATCTTTTCAAGTAAAACTCCCACGTATAACCATTCCTCCGAAAACTTTACACAAATGCAAAGTTCCGTTTGAGTGCCGACGCTTATCCCGCCAAGCTAACTATTAAAATTGGCAAAACCTTTCTTTTAAACGTTGACAATTTGAAAATATGATAATTCAAGAAATTACAAAAGGAATAACTATAATCTCAGCGGGTAAGCGTAACGCTAGGCCACATGTGAAAAGCAAAATACACCTATGCCAGTTTGACCCGGGGAATGAAAAGGTAACCACTAAAACGCTTTTTGAAATTGACCAAAATACAAAATGGGTAACCCGCGTTTTTGAAAACCTCTACCCCGCGTTGCCTAAAGACCATCACGAAGTAATTGTTGAAACCGCTAAGCACGACGAGCAGTTTGAAAAAATTTCAAGCAAACAACTCGCAGAAATTTTCCAAACATACGTTAACCGCTACATTGCACTTTCAAAAAAGCCAGGAGTAAAGTATGTTTTTCTAATGAAAAACCACGGTCGCGAAGCAGGCGCGAGCATTCCGCATGAGCACAGCCAAATACTAGCGTTACCTTTTGTTCCCGAGTTCATTGCAAGTGAATTTAATTTAAAGGGAAAATGCATCTTTTGTCAAACCGCAAAACAAAACATTGTTTTCCAAAATGAAAAGTTTGCCGTCGTGCGCCCGAGCTTCGCACGGTTTCCGCTAGAGTGTTGGGTAATTCCAAAACAACACTTGGAAGATTTCACTGAATTCGACAACAAAACCGCATTATTGTTAATGCAAGCACTGCAGGAATCAGTTAAAGGTTTAAAACATAAAACTGAAAGTTACAACTTCGCATTTCACAACTCTTTCCGCAACGGAAAAGTTCACTTTCACGTTGAAGTTTACCCGCGTACAGATATCCACGCTGGGCTGGAGCTGGGCACCGGCACAATAATCAACGCAATGGATGTGAAAAAAGCTCTTGCTATCTTAAAAGCAAAGAATTAATAACCTAAATGATGGTTATATTTATATGAGCTTATTAGAGTTTTTAAAACGGGAGCCAAACGCAAGGCTTATTTTTGGAAAGAAGGAATTGGCCATAATTCGCAAGCAGTTACTCGGAGAAACGTTAACCCAAAGTGAACGTAATCGGCTTTCTAAATTTATTAGACCAAAATTACGATTCATTGAGAGTTGCAGTAAATACGCAGGAGAGTTTGAAGTGAAACGGCGCAAGACTTTTGACAAAATAATAGAAAAAACCAAAGAAGTTATTTTAAAAGATAAAAAAGGAAAAGATGTTCTTGCAATTTTACTTTTTGGATCTCACGCAGAAGGAAAGCCAACTTACAGATCAGATATAGATTTGTGCGTATTGTTTGACGACATTTCAACAAATGAAGCAGTGAATTTTAGACTACGCGTGTTACGGGAAACGTCAGACTTAGCAGACGTGCAAGTTTTTAACACGTTGCCAATTTGGGTTAAAGTTGGAATAGCGCAGAACTACAAAATTTTATACAAAGGCGATGAATTTAATGAGGATTTCTGGATTAATGTTATTAAAACTGCTAGTGAAAGTCGGGTGATGAAATTACATGAAGCCACGTGAAAAAATAAAAGAACTCAAACAAATGCTAAGGGAATATGAAAGCATTAGCCCAACTTCGCTAGCAAATTTCAGCAATGACTTAAGGCAAAAAGCTGCTGGCGAGCGTTACTTTGAAAAAATTGTGGAATGTACTGTTGACTTGGCAATCATAGCAATAAAACAACTTGATTTGCGGATACCTGAAAACGACACGCAGGCTTTTGAAACTCTTGCAAAACACAAAGCAATATCTGAAGAAACTGCTTACGCAATGCAACACGCTAAATCAATGCGAAATTTAATAGTACACCAATATGGAAATGTTGACGATAAAAAAGTTTACACTGCGTTGACAAAAGAACTACCTAGAGACGCAGCTAAATTTATTAAAGAAATAGAAAAAGTGTTTGAAAAATAGTAGTGAAAGCGATTAAAAAAATTAGCTTTAAGGTTTTACGCTTTCTTTTCTTCTTTTGCCTTTGGCTCTTTTGGCTTTGGCACGAAACCCAATTCAGTTAATGGCTTTTCGCCGTAGGTTTCAATTTTTAAGTTCAACTGCGCGGTTTTTTCAGAAACTACATTTCCAATAACTCGCTTTTTCAACTTCTCGCCTTTTTTCAAGTGCTTTACTCCCGGCCCGCGCGAAAGAAGAGCATAAACTTTTCTCGTTCCAGCCAAGTCAAACCTCATTGGAGTACCGTCAGTATCTGAACCGCCAGTAATCTTCAATGAATATCCAGGGAGCCCAAAAAGCGCGCCTTCAACGACTTCACTGATGCGCTTGCCAATCACTTGACTGAGTTTAGCCGTTTCTAGCTCTCGCTGGAAACTATTCCCGCTCTTAGAATCATTAATTACAACTTTCATTTCAAAACCACTCAAAAATTCGTTAAAAGTATTAACTTACACCTTACTAGGTGTAAGGCCTTAAATGAAGTTTTTTACTTCATTTAAGTAAAAACAAGGCCAAGAAACCAATATTAAGGTTTTCCCTCTTGCCCTTAGAACTTAAAGCTAGCAATTCCTTTGATTTTCTTTAACCGCGCGAGTAGATCTTTTTCATCAGGCGAAAGCGATGTGGCGAACTTCTTTTCTAGTAAAATAATATCTTCTTTTGGAATGTCAACGTAGAGTACTTGCTTTTCTTTTATTTGCCTTCCGAACGTTGCGCCGTCTAGGCTAATTGCAATTTGCTGTCCTTTTGTCGCTGCATCAACTTCCTTCTTCTCGTGTTGAATCGCGCGCACAGTTGCAATTTCTTCATTTGCTTCGTTAATTAGTTTAACTCCCTTACGTAGACGACCGCCGAGCATTTCAACTCCGCAAATCAACGGGTGACTTACACGGAAACAGCAACCTGGCAGGATTTTCAACTCTCCCGGAAATGCGAGTTGTTCAAACGCTTTCTTGCGCTCGTTTGCTTTTTCTTCAACAACCCACCGTTGGTAGTTTTCAACTAAATTGTAAATAATATTCTCTTCAAAGAGTTTCACTTTGTTAGTTTCCAAATCTTGCTTTATTTCATCTGGAACTGGAACATTGAATGAAAAAATAACCCCAAGGAGCTTATCTGCATTAGCAACGCTCGCTGCTTCTGCGACGTCTTTCGTCGTAATCCCACCGATTTTAGCACTGCGAACTGGAATCTTCGCAATTGCAAAAATCTTAGCAATTGCTTCTAGGCTGCCAAGCGCGTCGGCTTTTAGCATAACGCCATTTTCTTCACTTTCAACGACAATTTCCCTGAACTCTTTTTCAAGCAACGCGAATAACTTTTCTCTATTATCCCGCACAACGTAGAAAGATGATCCTGGCAAAGCTTGATCTGCAAACTCGCACGCTATTTTTACCCCAGTTGCTGCACTTGCCATTTCAACACGGTTGAACTTTTCACGCGGGTCACGCATTTCGTCAAGCGGCTTCGGCTGGAGAATTGCTTTTATTTTTCCAGAAATTGGACTACCGTCAATTGTTGCAAACGCAACTTCGTCGCTCTCTCTCAACACGCCATCGTAGAGAATAACATCAAGAGTTTTTCCTAAGCCGCGTTCTTCTTTTACTTCTAGAATTGCCCCTTTTCCAGGTTCACTTTCATGTAACTCTAGGCGTTTTTCTAGATAACGCTGTGCAAGTCCAGCGACGTATAAAAGTAATTCTTGCAACCCTTCTTTTGAGTGGCTGCTCACTGGAACAATTAAAACTTGTTTTGTAAATTCAGTAACTCTATCAAATCTTTCCGAGTTAATTCCCTGCATTGACAACTGCCCAACTAACTCGTACAGTTTTTCGTCGAGCCGGTCCATTACATCTTGACGCTGTGAAGTGAAAGATTCTGAAATGCACTTGTTGATTTGCTTTTTCCAGCCAGTAATGTTGTCAATCTTCGTCGCGGCAATGATGAACGGCGTCTTGTATTGTTTTAGTAACCCAATTGACTCCAGCGTCTGCGGCTCTATTCCCTTGTTAATGTCAACAATCAGCACAACAATATCCGCAATGCTCCCTCCTCTCTTTCTCAAATTAGCAAACGCTTCGTGGCCTGGCGTGTCGATAAATAAAAGACCGGGAATTGTGAAGTTAACCTTTAGTTTGTTTTTCAAACCGCCGCAAGTGCTTTCAATTGCTTCAATTGGAATAATCGACGCACCAACAGCTTGAGTAATTCCACCCGCTTCTCTCCCTGCGACTCCGGTTTCGCGAATGCTATCAAGTAGCGTCGTTTTCCCCGCGTCGACGTGACCTAAAATAGTTACAATTGGTTGGCGTAGCATATAAGCAAAATCACTATTTTCAAATAGTAATAAACATAGGAAACCCCGCGTTTTTATCGATTTGCAAGAAGCGAACTAAGGAACTACTGCGCTTCACGCCATTTCATTTCAAAATACTCGCGACACATTGCTGCAACAGCTTTGCTTTTGATCCACACAGTAGTATAATTTTCGCTTTCTGGAATTTCAGGCTTCCCTAGAGTTAACCGTACCAACGCGTCGTCAAAAACAGTTAGCCGCAGGCCTTCAGGTGCAGTTGCGCGATATAGTTTTACTTTGACACCCGCTTTTCTCCATAGAGGGGCAATTTCGCGCACATCAGGACGATCTAACGCAAGTATGCGTATGTCAACACCGCGCTTAACTGCAGTGCGCGCAACATTAATTCCAAAAGGAAAACGCTTGAGCCCGCGCACTATAGAAATTATTGACTTTTTCACTTTGCGGTTTTCAACTGTAAACTGACGCATAACGTTAGCTTGGCCAATTGTTAGGTAAACTGGAAAATATTGAGACGGTACGTCAGTAAGCTGTTCCAGGAGTTTATTTTCTCGGCTTACCGCACTCTTGACAACGGCGATGCCGCTCGTACGGAATTTTAAAGGGTTATTAGGAATACGAAGCACAAGCCCCTTTGCAACAAGCGTATCGAGATAAAAGTAAACTTTACTGCGCGGTACACTCGTATGCTGAGCGATTTCGCCAGCAGTATGTTCACCGCTCTCGTGAAGCAGTGCATAGATTGCAGACTCGTTTTTTCCCAGGCCGAGCCGACGTAACAGTTGCAAAAGTGTCACTTTCATGGTGACAACTAGATATATTCACAATTAATACTTTTTCTACATGCACGAAATGCTTCGCATGAAATCGCACTTGTTCGCCGTTACTGTTACTTCCCTAGCTTATTCACGCTACGCGGCAGATTACAACTACGCGTCAGAATTTGTAATACTATATGAAAAAGGAGAACTTGGATTTTACCTGCCAGAACACATTGTAAAAATACGCCAACGAAAAGCCCAGAAATTCTTTTCACAGCCAAGCAACGCGGCGTTTTATTTCACTGAGTGCGAAAACTTGGAGCGCAGCTACAATGCATTTTACGGTTCACTTGAAAACGGCTATTCCGCCGCGTCAAACGAAGAGCTAGCCACGCTATTCACCACGTTGCTCCATCTCCAAGCTAGATGTGCTTCGCTTTATCAAGGTACTGACGAGGGAGCGACGAAGAATATTGAAAACGAACTCATATCACGGTTAAAGGCGGCTACGCCAGAGTGGCAGAGCGCATTGCAAGAACTGGCCGTTGGCGATTCTGAAGATATTACCCGGGAAGAACTGGACTTCTATGCGCTTAAAAAATTGCCTAAAATAACTGAAGCACAACTAGAAGCGCACATTCGTAAACACCCCTGGGTAAGCGCGAAATCGTTTATCATGTCTGACGCAATTACTGAGTTCAAAAAAGTGGTGCAGACGCGGGAACCACGAAAGGAACAAAAACCAACGCTGCGCTTTTCGTACCTGCTTAGCGATGAAAAAATCTCGCGGCTCGCAGAAACGCTGCGCAACTCAGCAACAATGCGCATTAAACTACGTCGCGTACTTGGAACAAAGATTCTTGGTTCGCCACTGTATATTGAGATTAGCCGGCGAATGAACGTAAAGCCTCAAGAGTTGGTTTACAAGTACGACGGCAACGACATACTAACGTTTCTCGAGGAAAAACAAATGCCTTACACTCCAGACAGTCGTGCATACGTGTGGAAAAACGGTCGGCTGACGTTAGTTATAGGTGATGAGTTCACCGCGTTGAAAAAACAAGTGACTGCAATTGGAGAAAATAAAGGCGAAGTAAATGGAATGTCAGTATATCCCGGCAAAGCAACAGGAGTTTGCCGTATTATTCTACCCGACCGCATAGAAGCTATGAAAAACTTGGTTTTCAATGAAGGCGACGTGCTGCTAACGTCAATGACGATTCCAAATATGTTATTTCTCGCAGACAAAGCGAGCGCAATTGTTACGGACGAGGGGGGAATCACGTGCCACGCTTCGATTATTTCTCGCGAGTTGAAAAAACCCTGCATTGTAGGAACCCGCTGTGCAACTAAAGTGTTCAAAGACGGAGACAAAATAGAAGTCGACGCGGAGAACGGGACTGTAAAACTAATTAACTAACTCTGTGTAAACGAAGTATGAAACTTCCAATTTTCTTGCAAGATCCGCACGTTTACGCTATTTTTCAAGATGTCGTTGCTGCGTTGCCTAAGAGAACGAAGTTTTACATTGTTGGCGGGGCAATGCGCAACGCGATGTTTTATTACTATTTTGGAAAGAAGTTACCGCAGCGCGATTACGATTCAGTTATTATTGGAGATCACAAAAAGTTCATTGCGAATTTGCGCAAATGCGGATTTACCTATGGCAAAATCCGGCGAAGAGATCAACTTGTGATGAAGCGAGCTAAAAGTAAAAGCGCACCTGGTGATGACTTGAGTGACTTTGTGTTTCTAGATATGCACTGGCAGAAACGGGGAAATGTTTTACAAAATTTAAAAGAACATTCCTCATTCACTATAAACGGATTTGCAATTGAAGTACGAGACTTGTTTGCAAAGAACTGGGTTGCAAAAGTTGCAAAGATGCCCCGCTCAATCAAAGATATGAAAGCAAAGCGGCTCGTTGTAAACGCCGTTGACAATAAGCACAATCTTTTTGCAGCATTGCGTTTTATGTCAGTTGGCTTTAAACCACCAAGCAAAAGTGACGTTGAGTGGCTGGCACGCGAGTTCGCTACGGCGCATAAGAAGAAGCGCAAGCGTAACTTGAAAAAACTCTACGATTACGTCGGCGGAGAAAAGAAAGCTGAAAAACTAGCGAAGAAAATTGGAATTAATTTAAAGGAAATAATCGCTTGTCAGAAGTAGTATTCCTAGCGTCCAGTCGATCCGAACCCACCGTGGCTGCGTTGAGTTGCTTCGTTTAACTCTTTCACTTCTTGAAAAGTAGCTTGCGTTACTGGAGAGATTACTGCTTGTGCAATGCGGTCACCGCGTTTTATTACAAAAGGTTCGCTGCCGAGGTTAAGCATTATTACTTTTAACTCGCCGCGGTAGTCACTGTCAATTGTAGCCGGAGAATTTGGAAAGGATATGCCGTATTTCAACGCTAAACCACTTCGTGGCCGTAGTTGCATCTCGTAACCTTCGGGGATTTCAAAGTGTAAACCTGTTGGCACGAGGACACGTTGGCCAGGCGTAATTGTTACATCGTCAGTAATCGCTGCGCTTAGGTCAAACGCAGCTGAGCCAGGCGTAGCATAACTAGGCAAGGGAATATCTTCTGCACCTGCAGCTCGCTTTATTTTAACCGCAATCATTTTCACGTTTTAACCTTTTAGTTCTTCTGGAGAGTATACGAATTCAACGTTTTTCTTTTGCCACGAGTGGATTTCCTTTACAGTGAAAAAGCGTTTTATTTCAACTGCGGCGGTTTCTACGCTGTCAGAAGCGTGTACGAGGTTACAAGCTTGTGATATTGAGAAGTCTCCGCGGATTGTTCCAGCTGGAGCGGCACGGCCGTTTGTTGGGCCAACTAAATCGCGTACGACTTTCACGGCGTCGTACCCTTCCCACACCATTGCGAGAACTGGAGCTGATTTCATGAAATCTTTTAAACGGGGGAAGAATGGTTTTCCTTTGTGGTGCTCGTAGTGAATGTCGAGAAGTGCATCATCGAGTTTGATAAGTTTAGCCGCAACGAGGTTAAGCCCTTTTTCTTCAAGGCGAGAATATATCTTGCCACACACTCCACGTTGCATTGCGTCTGGCTTGAATAGTACGACGGTTTGTTGCATCATTTTTCAAAATCACCATTTAAAGTAGATAATAAAAATTAGGGAGTAAAAGTATTAAAAGTATTAAATTAAGCGAAAAACAACAAAGCACAAATTACTTGCGTTGATATTTCGCAAGCACTTTCTTCAACTCGTGTGAAACTTCTTTATCAACGATGTAACGCTTTTGGCCTTGGTGGTAAACTGCAAACGCAAGCACAGCAATTATCACAAGTGCAAGTAATACTCCAATTAACTGCAATTCACCTACGAAGAACCCTGCAAAGAACAACCCACTTAATGGAGATGGCTTGACGCCGATTTTAACCGGAAGAGTAGCTGTACCTTTGTCAGTTGTTAGCACCAGTTGCGTTGTGCGGTTCGTGAAATTTTCAGGAACATTTACTGCTAAAGTGACGTTTTTCGTTTCGTTTCCAAGTAAGTCAAAGTAGCTACTTACTGGCCCAATTCCTTTTATTGAAAATACAGAGTTGTTAAGCGTGAATTGGTATGGATTGTGCACTTCAATTACTACTTCGTTTGTTCCAGGATATAACTCAAAAGTTGGCTTTAGCGATGGAAATGCAACGTAGAGTATAGGTACTGGCTTTCCTTCACATAAGTGCGTTTCTAAATTAAAGAAAAAGTGCTCTTCGTCTTCATTCCAGTAAGCTGAAACAGTTACGTTGTCAGTACCGGGAAAGCGTGGCGATGGAATTGAAACGTTGAAAATGTAATTACGGTGTGCTGGGATTGAAAATACATTTAACGGCAATGCACCGCTTGAAGTTGTCAAGATATATTGCTGCTCTTGCAAACCGTTATTGTACAACACAAAAGGTACAATTACGCTATCTCCATAGCATAGGCTGATGTTTTTTGGCCCAACTAGTTTAGATGCAAAACATTGAACTACGTTTGTGCCGCTGTGGTAATAGTCAACTACACTATTTTCC
Organism: Microcaldota archaeon; assembly: GCA_043805855.1. Taxonomy (GTDB): domain Archaea; phylum Micrarchaeota; class Micrarchaeia; order Norongarragalinales; family UBA8480; genus JAHFHC01. The sequence goes on along the minus strand of JAZDHP010000010.1, from coordinate 18,663 downwards.
CGCGCTAGCGCAATTGAAAACGGATAAACTCCAGCTGGCGTTGAACAGTTTAAGTCAATTGAAACTATTTTTACAACTGATTCGCCTGGCAGTAAGTCAAACCCAGTGTCTGAAATTGTGAATGGAAATAAAGAAGAAACTAAAACAGTGCCTTTTTCAGCAGCAAGGCCATTGTTGCGAATTGTAACTGCGTAGGAAGTTGAAGAACAAGCGCACGCAATATTTTGCGATGTAATGTCAACTTTCAACGAACGCGGCTGTGAGAGAAAAACATAGGAAGTTCCCGCGGTTTTTTCATCTCCTTGAGTTGCAACTAAGCTAAACGCTTGTTCGCCATAGCGAGAGAGAAGTGCATCGCAAGGATAGAATATCTCAACGTTGACATCTGCTTCGCCGTTTACAAACATTGGCGGCACAAATGAATAGTTAACTTCTTGCGGTAAGCCTTTTACTTCAAAGCTAGTGTAACCAGTTCCAGTTACGTGGAATGGAAAAACTACTTGCTGACAGCTTGCGAGAGTTGCACTTTTCTGCAACGGCGTAACTTCCAGCGCGTTTACGTTGCTTGTACTTGCAACTAGAGCAACCAGAACAAGGAACAACAACGTAAGCGCGGTTTTCATTTTTGTAATTTTACCACTTTTTGATTAAAACGCAAATTCTATCTGCGTTCAACTAGAGCTTCTTGCTGGTTAATTGTCTGGCGTAATTGCCATGCGCGGTAGAGCAAGTACAAACCTGCGAGTACCAAAATTACAATCAACGCGGTAAACAATTGACCGCTTGAACCTAGCGTAAACAAGCCAGTCATCCAGTTGCTTGACTTTGCCGGAAGCACGATTCCTTGAGTTACTTGGCGTCCGCTTTCGTCGGTGAACATCAAAGTTGCATTGTAGTCTTTTGCTTCAATGCCTTGTGTTTTTACAACAAAGTTAAAGTCAGTCATTCCAAGTTTTGGAAGTGTAACTTGCGATGGATTTACAGTGTACGTCCATCCTGCTGGCAATCCAGCTATTGACGGCGTTATTGTACGGCTGTCGTCTTCGTAGTTTACAACTGGCACTTTTATGTAAATCAACGATGCGCTTTGGTTAAAGGAAATTACTGGCGGATTGGCAAGTACCAAGCGAAGTGCAGTTGTTGGTGCGTTTGTGACGTCTACGACTAGGTTTACAGTTGAAACTTTAGTTCGTAGCGCTGGATCATGCAGCGAGTAAACGTCAATTGGAACTAGATACGTAGCAGCTGGCACTGAAGTTGAAGGCGATAGCACGATTTCAATTGCCTTGTCTTGGCCAGGTTGCACTGAAAACATTGCGCTGTTCACACTTATCGCGCTAAACGGTGCAGCGATTTCAATTGCATAGTTGTCAACTGTGTTTCCAGTGTTCTTCACGTGGACAAATGAACGTCCAATTTTACCTTGCTGTACTGAAACGCGAACTGGCGTAACTAAAACGTTTGAGTCGAAAGTGCCTGCCTTTCTAAAACAGAGCTCCTGCTCAAAAACTTTTGCACTTGATTCTTTTGCGCTTACAGTTAACGTTGCGCGGCCTTCGAGTTCATTCATTGAACTTGGATCAAGCTGTATGAAAAGCGAGCGAGTTGAGCGGTTAACAAAATTAAATAAATTCTCTTGAGTTAAACGTGGAGTGAAGCTTAGTGTTGGAGTTAAACGTGCAACGAAACTTTCTCCTGGCCCTGTGTTTGTCAATTGAACTTCGACAAATTGAGTTGTAGAAGTGTTTACACTAAAGCAGCCAAGTACGTTTGAAGACATAAATGGATTGACAATCAGCTCTACACTAGTAGACACTGGGTTCAATGCACTGTTTGCATTAATTGTAATTGTTCTACTTCCCGTTGCGCCTTCTGGAATAGAAGCGCACATTCTCGCGTTGCGAGTTTCGCCATTTGCTAAAACAAAGCGGCTGTTGTAAAAATTAACCGTTACTCCCGGCGCTGAACCAGATAGCGTAACAGTCGCGTCTTGACCAGCGCGGTTTTGCAATACTAAATCATAGCATACTTCGCTGCCGCCGTGAGCAACTTGAGAAGTTGTCAACGCACGTAGCGATAAGCCGCCATTTAAGTTAAGTAACACATTTGCGGTTGAGCTACAAGCTTGTTTTCCACGTGCAGTTACACTTGCAGTTCCTGAAACTGAAGTGCTCTGCGAAACTTGAGGATAAATCGTAATTATTTTTGACTCTAACGGAGCAAGCGAAACGCTTTGCGGGCCGTTTACAGTTACTGGCGAAGAGTAAGAAATAGCCACGTTGTTACTTTCTGGTAAATTGTTAGTTACAATTAATTGAACTCCGTTTTGCACGTTGTTCGTTGTAACTGTTCCCGCTAGTGCAATTCCAACGTCACACGCTGGAACTGAACTTAAACAAACTGGAACAATTGAAGTTGAACCACTTTGAGAAACTAAAGAAGAAAAGCCAGTTGAATAGCCATTTGCATTTACGATTACACTACCGCTACCTAGCGCTAGGCTAGTTGCAGTTGCTTCACCGTTTGCATTTGTAACAACAGAAGCGCCACCTGCGCTTATTGAAGCTCCGGGAATACCGCGCCCAGTTGCACAATCAGTTACTCTAATTAAAGCAGTGCCAGTTGTTGGCAAAGCCGGAACAACATTGACGTTTGCAGAGCTTGAACATAAATTGCCATTAACATAAGCTTGTACTGTTGGTGTTGCTTGTGAAGAATATGAACACGATGCGAGGCATGAGCCGCTTACTCCACCATTACATGCAAGTGAAGCAACTTGACCGTTGCCACAATTGACATAGCCATGTGCGTTTTGCACGTCGCTATAAGAAACGCTCACTACTGCGCTTTGTCCCGCACGCACTGTTGACGGCGAGACGCTTGAAACAAAACAAATTGAGTTCAAAGGAGCGCATACACTACCTTCTAGTTTAGAACCAGTTGGACAGCCACACTGAGTTGGGCGATCAACTAAGTTAGCGTTTGAAGTGCAGAATTGTGGTTTTGAAGAAGAACATGAATTCAACGCAGTTCCGTCGCTGCACAATTGTGCAACACAGCGGTTGCGGTTGTTTTCGTCTTGCGTTTGGCCGGCTGGACAACCGCACAATGTGGCCTTTTCAATTAGTTGGCCATTAAAACAATATTTTGGAAAATCTGAAGAACACATTCCTGATTGCGTTCCATCGCTACAAGGTGGACCTTGAGGCTGAGCTGCTGGCGTTCCGCTTGAAGTGTAAACAATTGTTCCGGGGTTAGCTACGTAAGTTGGGTAGTAAGTAGAATAGGGAGCATAGTTGTACACGTAAGGCGAATAGCAGTATTGGTAATAAAATGGATCAAACGGATCGCAGTAATAGCCAGAAACGTAAGGTTGACATGCATAATAGTTATAATACTCAGAATACGCGCAGTAATGCGAGTACGAAACAGGATAGCCTGTTGCTACCGCTACATTAACAGTATACGCATTAGCGAAGCCAGCTACTAAAAGTAGGACCGCTCCTGCTACAAGATAAGATAACGCTTTATTCATCTAAACACCTAGTTACTACTCGACAGTGACAAGTATTTAAAGGTTCGGGTACTTTTAAATGCCGTACGCTCTTAGCAAATAAAACAATGATCTTAAGACCAAAAAACAGAGAAGAACTCATAGCACAGCTTAAAGCACTTCCAGAACATCAACGGCGCGTAATAATACTAGTTGGCCGACACCCAAATGAAGGAACAACTAACATTGCACGCCGCCATCACAAAAGCTGGGAAGAACACGGCGCAGTAGTAGTACGCATTCCTGGCCAATGGACGCCACATGGATTTTGGAAGAAACACGGCGAAAGACAAGACTCGGTAAAAGTCCGCGAATTAGCAGCAAAGGTTCCAGATGACCGTTCAATATCCAGTCAAATACAACTTGAAATCAATAAGGGATTTATAATACACTTTCATGGAACGCCCTCACAAAAAAGCGGCTTACAATTAATATCCAGTAGACTTACCGCAGCAACTAAAACTGCACTAACATCAATAGTGGAAGGAAATGCGCACTTATCAGATGCCCACCCTGCAGATCCAGATATGTTAATAGAATATTTCTTTGGTGGCGATGCAACGGTAACTAAAATAAAAGTTAATCCAAAAATTTATCTAAACGGACACATACCTGAACACATAAACACGCTCTACTTAACCCAAAACAGAATAAACAGACAAGCATTGCAAGAATTCGATGACAAATATGCAAAAACACTAACCACAGTAATAAAGCATATAAGCGATTTAGTCGCAAAAAAGAAACGGACGTTTGCACTCATTTAAACTAAGCAAAATAAAGAAAAAAATAAAAAGTGGGGTCGCGGGGATTTTCAGCCATGCCCCTTTTCTTTTACGAAAAGAAAAGGTGCCAGGCGTGGCGCCAAAAGAAAAAGCAACTTCGCCTTTTCTCTTTTGGAGCGCCTAGCTTTTCTCTTTTCGCAAAAAGAGAAAAGATGGGCATTTGAACCCCGATCCTTAGGTTTCTTCAACAGTTCATCATTGAACAACTATTTCTAGCGGTTCTCTGTGCTCCATATGACTGGAGCCTAATATACTACCAGGTTGTACTATGACCCCACAAAGGCCGCTCAATCGCCGCAGGCCTTCGAGACCCGTGGCTCGAAAACCTAAAGCAATAAAGTGCGTAAATAAAAGCGACGTACGGGTAAAAAACCCTTTTGACATTAAAGTATAATGCTTCTCAAGCCAAAGAACAAAGCGGAGTTCGTAAGTCAGATAATGGCGCTGCCGCCAGAGCAAAGGAAAGTCGTCGTACTAGCAGGTAGGCACTTAAATGAAGGCAGTAGAAATATAGCAGTACGAAACCATTTAGCTTGGGGAAAACACGGCGCAGTTACTGTTTTAATTCCAGTAGCTTGGACGCCACATGGATTCTGGCGCGAGATGGAAAAAACCGCAAAAGCAAAGGGAACAACTGTAAAGAAATTATTTTACACTGTTAAGAAACGCGCCGACAAAGTACCTCTCGATGAAAACTTAATAGCTTTGCTAGAACGAGCAGGCGTAGGCGCAAGCGTAGTTAATCTTCATGGCCACCCTGGCAATAGTCGACCTTGGCTATCACTTTTTGTACAGCAAGAAGCGCCAGCTCATGTAAAAAAAACAGTAACTTCCTTAAAACACACATATATAGGAAGAGAATTGACACTCACCTATGAACAAGGCCCTCGAAGTATAACTCAACACCCGAGAGAAATATTGGTTGAATATGAATTTAGTGGAAAACCACACTCGACAAAAACAGTTCTAGGCGCAAGACTCTACACTGGACAAGTCGCACATGTTTATTTAAAAAGTCCCAGAATAACTCGAGATGAACTTAAAGAATTTGAAGGTAAACACTTACCTAAACTTAGCTATTTAATACAACTACTGGCGAGAACACACCATGAATAGAATAATAGTCGGAGTGGACGAAGCAGGACGGGGTCCAGTAATTGGACCACTAGTAATATGCGCCTACGCTGTTGACGCTGACAAAGAAGCAGAGTTGAAAAAAACCGGCGTAAAAGATTCCAAAATGCTCTCTGCGTTGCAAAGAGAAAAACTTGCTGTTGAATTGAAAAAAGGAATTTATGTTTTGAAAAGCGCCACTGCGGCGGAAATCACTGAAGTAATGCAGAGAAAAGTTTCACTAAATGAATACGAAGCACAAGTAATTGGCGAACTGTTGACAAAGTTAGAAAAGACAACTGCGTTTCAAACTGTTTACGTTGACTCGCCGGACCCGATTCCTTCAAAATTCGCAACGCGCATAAGAAAATATTACGCGGGAAACGCGGAGATAGTTGCTGAGAACAAAGCCGACGTAACTTATCCAGTTGCGAGCGCCGCAAGCATAGTGGCAAAGGTTGAACGCGACGCAGAGATTAGAAAAATTGAAAAGATAATCGGCGAATTCGGCTCCGGCTACCCAGCTGATCCAAACACGAAGAAATTCCTGGAAAAGCACCACACTAATAAAAACGCGCAAGAGTACATTCGCCACGAGTGGGCTACGGTAAAAAACTTAAAAGAAAAAGCACAGCAAAAAGGATTAAGCGAATTCTAGGCGCGCTTTGGCCGCGATAAGTTAATCGTTGGCAACTCTTGGCCGTGAAAACGCAGGGAATCGCGTTCAAAGTGCCCCGCAAGTCTTGCAAATGGCCTACGGATGCGTTTACGTGTTGCAAGATCTACTGCTCCCGGCGCAAAAGCTTCAGGAACAGGAACATGCACTTCAGTTTCAATGCCTTTAGCTTTCATCGCGGCAGCGATTTGTTCAGCAACGTGTAAAAACACTAAATGCCGGTCTGGGCCATATTTACCCACAAACGCGTCAACCGGGCGATCTTGTACCCGTTTACTAATGCGCTCGCTAGTTGATTTTTGCAAAACAGTAATTAATAGCACGGCTTTTCTATCTTTAAAATTTAAAACAACATGGCTAAACGCAGTTATATTACGCGCGAGGGCTCGAAACCGATTTTCAACACAAGGGCCAAACGTAATACTAGTCCACTTTTTTGCCTCAGGATAAAGGGTACTGTCCCAGAAAGGCAACTCAATTCTTTGACCACGAAAACCAGGATTTACCGTGTGAATTAGCACAGTTCCAGGAAGGTAAGTCTGTCTCTCTTGCTGCGCACGCGTAGCTGAACAAGATAAAGTAAATTCTCGACCTTCCGCGTCAAACGTAAAATTTACCGGAACATCACGAAGAGCCATATGCTTAACCGCGCCGGACAAATTGTTGCGATCAACTTCTTTTGGAATTTCGTCAAGAGCAGCGCTAAACGCCGCAGTTGCCTTTTTCTCAAAACGCTTTTGCAGCGCATTTTCTAGAAAAGGAATTTTCATACGTTTTCCACCGCTGCTGTTTCAATTAGTAAATCTTCAATAGCATAATTCTCAAGCGCCTTCGCGCTAATTTTGTACTTTGCAATTAACAATTTTTCTCCTTCTTTTTTCAACTGGGCGGAAACCGCCTGCACTTCGCAGATTTCACGCATGTCGCTTTCTTTTTCAAAGCAATTGAAAGAAGCAAGTGCGACGACGTTGTCGTCTGGTTTCGTAAACTGCAGTGCACTCGCCACGTTTGGCGTTAGCGCTAATTTGCACAGCCACTCAAGTTCAAGCGACTTGGCGGTGTTTTTTCCAACTTCGCAAGCTTTAAATGCTTGTAGAAACGCATATTGTACAAAGCGAGGGCTACAAGCGTATTCCGAACTAATAATGACGAAATACTCATTGTCCTTGCGTTGAAACTTCAAAACCTTTTCAATAGGCGCTGAAAGTTTAACAAGTTTAATTGAAAACATATAAGTAATTACAAGGAGTTGAAAATAGTTAAAATGGTACTGTACCACAAACCAATCAAGAGAAAAACAAGCGGATCAGGCGGAAAGAAACGCGCCTACCGAGACAAAACCCTAGCACACTACGGCGGCTTCCAAGCACTAACCAAAGTTGTAAAAGGCCAAAAGGAACACCGAGAAGTGATAAAGACAAAAGGCGGGTCAATCGCAATAAAACAAAAGTCAGTTGAATTTGCAAACATTCCAGTTGACGGCAAAGTGAAAAAAGTAAAAATTACAAACGTCGTTGAAACACCTTCAAACAAACACTACGCGCGTGAAAACGTCATTGTAAAAGGCGCAATTGTGGAAACTGAACTCGGCAAAGCACGAATAACAAACCGCCCAGGCCAAGACAGCACAATAAACGCAGTGCTGATAAAGTAAATTTTACTTTTTCAATTATTTTTTTAATTTTTTACTCTTATTTTATCTTTTAACTCCTCTTTCTTTCATTTTATTTTCTTTTGTTATCTAATTTTCACATTTCTTGCAAAAACACCCAATCGGAACGTTTATAAACGTAGTGTTTGCTTGTTTTTTGCTATTGTTGGTTTTTATATGTCGAGTTTACAGTTTAGAGTATTACGCGTAACCGCAAATGGAAACCTGTTGCTCGAGCCAGTAAAACACAAGGAACCAATAGCGAAGAAAACTAAACTTTTGTTAAACGGCAAAAAAGCCGCTGAGATATTTGATACAATAGCGGAAGTTAACAGCCCGCTTTACCTCGCGAAATTGCTTGTAAGCCAAAACTTAACCGGAGAAATTTTAGAAGGTGTAAATAAAAAATGAAGTGCCCAGAATGTAAAAGTCAATCGCTAAAAAAAGACGCTGAACGCGGAGAACTAGTTTGCAACAAATGCGGGTTAGTTATCGAAGAAAACATCGTTCAAGAAGGTCCAGAGTGGAGGGCATTTGACGCAGAGCAACGCAACGCGCGAGCACATACAGGCGCGCCGTTGAAATACATGTCGCCAAACCGCGGACTAGTAACTGAAATTGACCAGTACAACCGAGACGTACGCGGTGGAAAAATCGCACCTTCGCAACAAGCACAATTGTACAGAATGAGAAAGTGGCACAAACGCGCTTCAATTTCAAACAGCATCGAGAGAAACCTCGCCATTGCACTAACTGAACTTAATAGAGTGGCAAGCCACTTAGGATTAACCGAAAGTATCCGCGAGTCAAGCGCGTTGCTTTACAGAAAGTGCGTTGAGCGAGGCCTAATTAGAGGAAGGCAAATTGAAAGCGTCGTAAGCGCTGTAATTTACGCAATTTGCAGGCAATACGGAATACCGCGCACGCTTGACGAAATTGCAAACGTTGCTGAAATTCCAAAGAAAGAAATCGGCCGCACGTACCGTTTGATTACACAAGAGTTGGAACTCAAGGTACCATTGACAAATCCGAGGTTTTACATCAACCGCTTCGTCACTGCACTTAAACTCAGTGGAGACACGCAGACAAAGGCAATTGAAATCCTCGATGAGGCACTTAAACGTGGCTTGATTAGCGGACGTGGGCCAATGGGAGTGGCAGCTGCAACAGTTTACATCGCTAGTGTAATGACCGGCGAGCGCAGAACACAAAAGGAAGTTGCAGACGTGGCAGGAGTAACTGAAGTTACAATCCGTAACCGTTACCGCGAGCTCAAAAAAGCACTTGGACTAAAGGTAAGTATTTAGAAACTGAAAACTAACTGCTTTCTTTTCCTTTTTTAAACCAGTTAGCTGTAAGCATAGTAGGTGAAAGATTAATGGCAGAAAAACCAAGAAGACCAAACGAAGGCACACCAACCCTTAGCACTAAAAAATTCTCTTTTAGAAATGAACTAATAAGGCCAATTCCTAGAGAGAGATTAGAAAAATTAAGCAAAACACTTCAAGATTTACCAAGAAAACCCCCGAAAATTTTAGTTCCCGGAAGAAGTGGCATCCTTCCAACACCTAGTGCGCCGCCAGGACGAAAGTTTACATGGAACCCAGCTGCATTTGGAGGCGCAATAAAACCACCTGCGTCACTACCAGAAAGCTTACGGGATAGACTAAGAGAACAAGCTAGAGGAAGGATAGCTAAATTAAAGGGATCGCCTAAACCAAAGCTACCGAAGTAATCCGGCAAATCATTTAGTTGCTTTTGACAAAAGCAATTTTAAACCAAGTAGCTGTAAGCTTATCAGGTGAAAGATTAATGGCAGAAAAACCAAGAAGACCAAACGAAGGTGCGCCAATAAGACTTAGCGCCCGCAAATTAAAGCTTGACAATAGACCAATAACGCCAATTTCTAGAGAAAGATTAGAAGAAGCACTGAGAAAACCTGAAGTGTCGCCAATACGAATATTACCTAAAATGACTGACCCTAGAGCAGTTAAAAGTCTAAGCCCGGTTATGAGAATTACCGCAGCGCCAGGGAAATTATCAAAAGAATTTTTAAAGATACGGGAAAAACAGCGATAAAACAAATAAGGAACGAAAAGCCGTAGTTTAACAAAGCGCTTAGGCCGTAGCGCAAAAGCAATTTTAAACTAACTAGCTGTAAGCTTACAAGGTGGAAAAAATGCCAGTACATGCTGTTGACTTAGTTATAAAAGAGTTGAAAAGAACCCCAAAAGTTTTAACCCACAATACAATTGGCGTTCACGAAAATACAATGTTCTTTGCACCGTTAAAACGCAGGATGACCCTAGGCCACGAAGCTACAATTAGAGAAGTGGTCGCTAGAATTGCATTGAAAAGAAATTTACTTGGAGTAGTTAGAACCGACGGCGTAAGCAGCGGGTTACACGTAACCTTTTACAAGCACACGCGGCCAAACGTAAGAGTTTCAAAATACGTGAATTGCTAAGTTACTCGCCGCTAAGCAATTACCTTTTTTAGAACGCTAGCGTAAGCTCTTTATGCTATTAAAACTAGGAAATTTACGAGAATTCGCAGCACAAATTAAATCACTACCCCCGGAAAAAAGAAAAGTAGTGATTTTAGCTGGACGACATTTAAATGAAGGCACGCGCAATTTAGCGGTTCGCCACCACATGGAATGGGAAAAGCACGGCGTAGTAACCGCCCTCATTCCAGCAGCTTGGACTCCGCACGGGTTCTGGCATGAACTGAAACCATCTAGAGCTACTGTGAGTGAACAAAACCAAAAAGCTAAACAAATACCAAGTGACTGGAAAATAGCAAGATATCTAAAAAGAGCGGGCATCACTGCGCAAGTAATTACCTTTCATGGAACTTCAGTTAGTCAAGCGTTCTTGAGGAACCCGGCCGCTCCTAAATTAAGAATAATCGTCAATAACCGCGTCCCACCTCGGCTCTACAACGCTATTAAAAGAGTTGGAGGTGCAGGAGTTGAACTTGTGCTTAGCACGCAAAAATGGACTGGAGACAATATATTAGTCGAACATTACTTTGCCGGAAAGAGACAAAAACAAGCGTTTAGAATTCCGGACATATTCTTTCCAAATACTCAAGTACATCCAAATTACTTAGAAAAACCCCTCGTTACCCGCAAAGAACTCGCTAGATTTGACCGTAGGTTACACTCTGCTTTATTAAGGACTATAAAAGAAATTGCAAAATATAGGGGCACAAGCAAAACACGCAAATTCAACTAAATAATTTTCAAAATTTCTTCTAGCGGCGCATCTGTTCTAAATCCATAAGGTGTAAAGTGTGTTCGCGTTGCTTTGAAACCAGCGCCGCGTAATTTAGTAAGGAAAGTTTCTGTTTTCGGTACGCCAATGCTTTTGCTGGAGCATAGTTCCGGAAGCGAGTAGAAAAGCGGCTCTTCAATATCTTCAATTAACAGCTCGAGAAAAGTGGCGAGTTGCTGCTTCTTTTTCTCTTCGTAAATTTTACTCTCGTTCAATTCCACCAGTGCATTGCGAATAATTTCCTTGTTGGAATACTTTTCAATCCACAACGGGCCAGCGATTTGAGTTTTATTACCGCACGAAGGACACTTACTTACCGCGTCTTTACCAACGCCGTGGCTATTGCAATTACGGCACAGCCAAGCGTACCCAATTTTGTTGAAATTGCTGTCGGCTTTTGCCGCGCCTTTTTCGCACAGAAGGAAAACCTTTACGTAATGCCCCTGGTACCACGACACTAGAGGAGTGATGCCGAACTCGTGCATTGAAGCAATATTTCCAACGCGTTGCAAGATAATACGCAGTGCTAATTCGTGTGAAAACTCGCAGTTTATCGAAGCGGCGTCGTAGTAACGTTTGCACGCGTCTTTGTGCCCACCGCACAAGTTAGCCAAGTCAGTGAACGTTAGTGACAAAATAAAGTGTGGTTTTCCGCGGCGAAACGCTGAGTCGATGTTTTGTATAGGCGAACCAAACGGATCCATTTCTATAACGTCGCACAATGGAAGCGAGGAAAGCGCTTGGTTGACGTCCATGTGCATTACTTTGCACTTTTTCTGCAATTTATTGACGGCAACGTTTTTCTTAACATAGGGAATAGTTGCGTCGCTTGCGTCGCACAACACTACATTAGCTGCATCGCATTCTTTTGCATAGCGGATTCCCCTTACTCCGACGCCACAAAATCCATCGAATAGCAAATTGGGTTTAATTTTTGTAAAGTCAAGGCAGCTTTTTAGAAACAGCGCAGATAAATTGCGGTTGAATTCCATTGCAGGGTTGTAAAAAACAGTGCAGTGGTGGGGGTCAACTAGGGATTGTTTTGGAATTGTAAATATAGAGTTGCCTTCCTTAATTACCGCGTTTGCCAAGTTTGTTAATTTAGACATAAATAAGCGCGTTTGTCTTTCTAGGCGATTTCAATTTTAGTTCCAACTGCTTGGCCTGGCAAACCTTTTTCCATCTTTACTCTAACTTTGCCACCGTTGCCGTGCGTTCCAGCGACTTTACCAAGAATAGATTTTCCAGATGGCGTTTTCCAAGTAACTTGCTTGCCGACTAGCTTCTCTGCCTTTGCAAGGGAATCGCAGTCTTCAATGAATACAATAAACTGGTCACAGTACTCAGTGTGCCTTCCACGGCGATAGTTTTCAATAATAGCTTCCATTTAATTAGCACCTTCTCTAAAATAGTGTACAATTATATCTATAAAGAGCTACTTGTAAAAATAAAAACCCTCGTGATACCAAGAAAGATGAAAATCGTCGTAAAAATAATAAAAAGAGACGCAATGTCAACAATGCGCTACTACGCGTGCACTTCTGAAAAGTTCACGCTAGTTGAAACAATGGAAGAGTTACAAGATGGCAAAATCTACGAAATGCAAGGCGAGTACGCGAGTTATTTATTCCAAGCGGACAACGTTGAGAAAATAGAACCAGGGAAAGACGACAAAATAGAAAAAGAAATTGAAAAATTCACTTATTTTGAACCGCCGCACTTGGAACCATTAAACAACGCACCTTCGCTGAAAGAAATGGAAGGAGAATTCCAACGCGCATCGCAGGAAATAGCCAACGCGGTATTGTCAATGAAGCAGATAAAAATACGCTACGATGGAGATTGCGACGGCATATGCGCTGGGATAATGTTGAAAAAAGCAATTGAAAGCTTTGCAAAACAGCGAGGCGCACCGCTATTTCTACGCGCGCAAGAGGCAAACGGAGCAGTTTATCGCGATAGAGACGCAGAGGAAGATACGTCAACTTTAGTCGAAGGCAGCTTACTTATTCTCCTCGACCACGGGGCAAACGAGGAAAGCGTTTACAATGTAACAGAAGCAGCGAAGACGCTCGAAGTAATGTGCATTGACCACCACCCACCGGCAAAGAAACCAGCACTCAAAGTATTCGTGTCACCGTTCGCGTTGAAAAACTGCGAAGAGCCATCAAGTTACAACACGGCGCTGTTAGTTTTTGAACTAACGCGCTATTTTGCGCTGGAATTGGAAAAAGAAATACGCCCATTGTGTAATATCTCAATGCAAGGTGACCACAGCTCTTTCAGGCTAAAAGAATTCTTTCCTGAAGCAGTTGCGCTGGACTATTTAGCAGTAAAGGCCGACGAACCGTATTCACTAGAGTATTACGAAAAAGTTAGCCGCGATAGGCATTTGTCAAACGAACTCTATCACGAAGAGCAAATGCACATGAGAAACGCGTTGGAAAAAACGCTACGCAAGTCAAAAGAACACACTGGCAAATTCGCGCTCTATATATGTGACGCCAGCGGTTTAGTGAAGAAAAATACTTATCCTTCTATTGGAAAGCTACACAACGCCGTGCAAAATCATTATGTAGAAAAGAACAGTAACGCACCAACTGCAACTTTATTGTACACACAAGATTCTCTTTCATTCAGGGCAAACCAAGAAGCTGCACAAGTTGGGTTTTCTGCAAATAAAGTTATAACTATACTGCGCAAAGAGTTTGAAAAGTACGGCTTCTCAGGAGGCGGGCACAACGTAGCCGCGTCAACGCGCTTCCCAAAAGACTACGCTAAGGAAATAATCGGCATCGCAACGCAAATGGTGATTGAAGAAAATGGAAACGAAACCAGCAAATAAAATACAACCAACACTAAACCAATTCAATAAACAACTTGCAACGCCACAGCCTATGCCAGCTAAGCCAATGCAAGCGACACAAACGCCGCAAACTAAACCAACGCAAACTATCAGTACCCCAATACCACAAAAACCAACAACACAGGTTACAACTGCACCGCGGCCAAACCCAACCCAAACAACTCAAACTTACCAACCGCAATCTGCACCGTCTAATTTTGATAAGAAATTTAAAATTTACAAGCCGAACAAAAACGGCAACGGCTCAGCAGTGCAGTTTGACTTTAATGTAGAAAAGAAAAGCGTATTTGTCGAAGCAGCAAAGCAATCAGCACAAGCTCGCGAGCTTGTGTCTGAGTCATCGAGCGAAGCTCGATGCTCAAATGCACCACAAAGCTTTGACTGGAGCACAAAATTATCTTTCAAAATGGCAGTAACCGACATTGCAAAGTTGCTCGTTGTACTTAGCGGAAAATTGCCAACAATCGAATTGTTCCACGACCCATCGAAAGGCGGCTATGCCGTGTCCAGCGACACGCGCAACTCAACTGTTTCATTTTCCAAAATGCAAACCGGCTACTACTTTAAATTGTCAACCCAGGGACAAGATGGTAAATTGAACAGCGTTGCGCTTCCAATAAGCGAAGACGAAGCAATCGTGCTGAAAATCCTACTAGAAAAAGCAATTGAAAAAATCTACGGATGGTAACTAATAGCAAATGACAAAAGTTAACGCGCTTGAAGTTAGAAAGCCATACGCGCACACAAATACTAGAATAGTAAAATTACCTGGGCACGAAATCTCAATTGAACACTTCTTACCTGAAAATTATGAGATTTTGGAAATACGAAAGCGCGCGGCTATAGCAAGAAGCAAAATAGATCCGGCGTTAAAGTTCGTTATAAAGGAAAAAAGCCGAAATAAAAGCTACAAACTTGAACCAATTTCTGAAGCTAGACTAGCGAGCCACATAAACAATTTACAAATACCAGGCATAACCGCAGAAGAACCGCTTGCAGTTATCCTAGGCAGTGACAAAAAACACAAAATAGTTTACCAATACGCCGAAGGGCAACATAGCTCGGCCTTATACGCCAGGCCCGCAACTTTCGAAGAAAGACACGCTCAAGCAGAGCTTGAAAAACACGGAATAACACCACACGATACGCAGTGGTTTAGCCACTCGAAAGGAATTACTTTAACCGATATAGAACATTTTGAAGTTACAGACGAACTTAGAAAAAAACTAAAGTTAAAATACACGCAAGGCGAAACTGATCAATTACCTTAAATAGAAAATTAGAAAATATAAAAGAAATTATAAAAAAAATAAAAGATAAAAAGAAAAAGTTAACTTCTGTTGAGTGACGCACGTGCGCTCATTACTGCAATTGCAAGTGCAATTAGCAATATGCCGGCAATCCATTGCAATCCACTAAAACCGAACATACCAGCTAGGAACATACCAGTTGCGCTTGTTGGCTTAACGCTTGGAAGCGTCTCCTGTTGCAAAACGTTACCGTTGCCGTCTTTTACTAAAAGCGTTGGGACAACTTCTGCGCTAACTTCGCCGTTTGGTTTAATGAAAACGCTGAAATTCTTCGTTTCATTCGGTGCAACGTTCACTGGCATTGGCGCAATAACTTGCCAGTTACTTGGAATATTTGCAATTGACGCAACGACGCCGTTTATTGTAGTGTTTCCGCTGTTTGTGTAAGAAACGTTGTACTGAACCATGCCAGCACTACATTGAGCGATATTGAATTCAACTAATTCACTTGTACGAGCTGCACTGTTTGCGCTAGTCAATACAACTTCAAGCGTTCTCTTGCCTGCTTGTAATTGTGAGAAGTCCATATTCAACACGAAACTCTTTGTACCGCGCGGGTTAACCGTAAATGAACTTGATTCAAAGTAAATTGAAGGAATTGTGACGCGCACAGATTCGCTTGTTGAACCTAAGTTATTCACTGCGCCAGCTAATGTGAACGGAGCACAGTTGTCAGTGTTTACAACTTGCGGCATCACTAACTCAATTGAATGAGAGTTGGCAACGTCGACAAAAATATCTTTTACAACTGCAACTTGGTTACCGCGAGTAACTTGCAAGTTAACAAATTGTCGACCTTGCAATTCTTGCGGTTTAATTGTTAAAGTAATTCGTTTTGACTCAAAGCGTTCAAGCACAAAAGAATATTCACTTAGCTGTGCGTTGAGCTTCGGGTCAGCTGATAAAGATAATTGCATTAAACCAGGGCTACCGCGGTTCACAACATCTAAAGAAAGTGTTTGCGTTTCGCCGTTTGCTACGTTGCGCAAACCTTCCTGCGAATTAATTACAACATTAACGTCACTTGCATCAAATTCACTTGCTAACGAAACATGACTACCAGTAACGGCGTTTGAATAAGTGTCTCCTTCATTTATCGGAGTTCCTTGCACAACTGCGCCGCTATTACAAACAACAGCACGTTGTACGTTTAGTTCAACTACTTTAGAAACGCGCTGGCTAACGCCGCTTGCGCTCACAGTATCAAGATTAACTGTAGTATAGAATGTTCCTTGTGAACATAAAGAAGGAGAGAATTTAACTACAAAGCTTTTGACAGCGCCTGCGCTTATAATTCCAGTTGAAGGTTCAACACTAGTTACAAGTTGTCCTTCAGTGTTCACAGCATAAGTTCCGTCGTTTTCTCCAACAAACCAAAACATTAGCTGGCCATCGCGGTTGCTAAACGTGTCAACATGCTGAGACGTTGACTGTAAAGCCAAACCATGCGCTACGCTTGCAATTACAACAAGCGCCGTCAACAAAGCTTTGAAATTCATCATAATCACCAAAACCCCCCTAACCAGAGGTTGTTACTATTAGTCGGTGACAACACATATTTAAGCTTTACGCTTTGTCACTCCTTTCCAGTGAATACATTTATATATTGGTATTGGCCAAAAAAATACATTGAATGTTTAAAAAAACACGTGAACAGTAATGACAAGCCTCAATTCAGATAGTTTAAAAAGTTCCAAGCACTATACTACGTCAGGGAGTATAATGCCTTCAATCTCACGTAACTCTGATGTAATCGCGAGCCTACGCGCTCTAGGTTTAAATGAATACGAAGCAAAGGCATACTACGCGCTCGCTGCATCTCAAACCTGCACAGCTGGAGAGCTTGCAACACGCGCACAATTACCTCGCCCTCGCGTTTACGACGTACTTACAAGTTTACAAGACCAAGGATATGTTGTTTTACAACCAGGAAGGCCAGTGAAATATTCCGCGCTTTCAATTCAAGAGGCAATGGACACCGTAAAGAAGCAAAAACGCGCTGAATTGGAAAAACAATTTACGCATTTCGACACAGTTTCAAAGCAAATGCAGTCAAAAATAAAAGCAGGTTCTATTTCAAGCGGCGTTGCAATTGAAGAAAACGTCTGGACGCTAAAAGGAAAAGACGCAATTAACTCTAAACTCGCTTCAATGCTTGCTGAGGCAAAGAGCCACGTTGTAATTAGTTCAACTCAAGATGGCTTACAGCAAAAAATGAAACTACATGGCCAGTTACTACAAGCAGCTAAAGCGCGCGGCGCACGAATACACATAATCGCGTCTAAAATGGCCCCAGAAGTTACCTCGCTAGCACATACTACTTCGCTAAACTCTTTGCCAACGCGTTTCGTTTTGGCAGACGACCAAGCACTATTATTCTTATCAAACGACAAAACTCACGCAGACGACGAAGTCGGCCTCTGGCTAAAGAACCAACACGTTGCACAAACGCTAAAGCAGCTAATTACAAAGTGAGCGAATGGAAAACGCAACTGCAATTCGTCTTTTCGTTGTTTTCCTAGCAATAGCTGCAATTGCCGCTACCATTTTACAACAACCGCTGATTGGCGTGGCTGCGTTTATACTTATAATAATTACTACCATTGCTGGCTTTGGCATAATTACAAAAGCTGATGCAAAGAAACTAGTTGAGAAAAAGGCCAAGTTCAATAAGTTTCCAGACACGTTGCTAAGCGAAGGAATAGGCGGCGCAATACTTTACTTTGTAATTTCACTTGTATTAATGGTATTTTTCGTTGGCATAATCAATTTAGTACTTCAAAAGCAACCGCTAGATAACCTAGAAATGTCTATTGTTCTAGCGCTTATGCTTACTGTTTTCCGCTACTACACTTACAAACAATACAAACAGCTTAAAACAAAGACAAAGTAACGAAGTTAAACCATCAAAACTAAAATAACTAGCGGAGCAAATACTTTATGCTAGATTTATCCAAGTGGGAAAAGTGGGTCGAGAGGCCGTCTTGCTTTCAACGCGACGACATAATCGCGCCTTACACTTGGGACAAGTGGAAAACTGGCTTTTTAGCAATACGTAAGGGGAAAAACGAAGAGCTTTGGATGGAAAGCGAGCCAAAAGCCGCACTTTACAAAGGACTTGCAAAGCAACTCTTGGAAACTACTTTGAAAGAACACCTTGCTTTTTACCAAAGGACGTCTGCGGCGGTGTTGAAAAAAAGTAAAATCAACACAAAACTAAACAATAAACAATTAGCCGCCGCATATCGAGAGTTTTGCAAGGCAAACGACGAATACGCCGCGTTTTACCTTTTGCCTTTCGTCGTCGATAGCATTATTGACGAGATGCTACACGAAAAGTTAAAAGAACAATTCAGCGCAGACGCAGAGAAAGTTTACCGCAAGCTCACTTCACAAACTGAACTAGTTGAATTTCAAGAAATGCAATTCGA
>JAZDHP010000009.1:0-51390 GCA_043805855.1 Microcaldota archaeon | reverse complement strand
TGTTGGGTAATGTAATAGTGTTTTTTTCAAAAAGTTGTCCCATTCTTCAGCTTGGATGTACATTGCTTGGTTTTTCTGTTCTGGTATGATTACGCTGTTTGTAACAAACCCGCCGTAGAATCGCTCTTGTGTTTTGCCAACGCAGTCGAACCCGTATTGGCAGTACTGTACTCCGTATTCGCGGGAAAACCACTTTGTCCATTTGGTCATAGGTTATCAGTTTAATCGCCGTGAGAAGAAAAACGTTTTTGTTGTGCTGATTAGTTGGAATTATTGCATTATGTGTGTATTGCTTTGTTTATTCGCTCGACGGCTTCTCTTAGTCTTTGGCTGTTTTGTGTTAGTGCAAAGCGCACGTATCCTTCCCCGTGTTTTCCAAAGCCGGTTCCTGGAGTGATTACTACGTTTTGTTCTAGTGCTTTTCGTGCAAATTCGACGCAGTTTCCTTCAACTTTTACCCACATGTAAAAAGTTGCTGGTGGCTTTTTGGCGTTTATCCCAATTTCGTTTAACGCACTTGTAATTGAATCTCGCCTGTGTTCGTATTCTTTCATTATTTGTTCCACTATTGGCGGTCGGCTGCGGTTTGTATAGGCGCCCAGCGCGGCTATTCCTGCTCGTTGAATGTAAACTGGCAAGCCCGAGTCTAGGTTGCTTTTAATTTTCTTTAAACCGGCTATTATTTTTTCGTTGCCAACTGCAAATCCACACCGGTCGCCGGTCATGCAGAAAGTTTTTGATAGTGAGTTAAATTCAACGGCGCATTGCATGGCGTCGGGGATTTCAAAAATGCTCGGCGCTACGAAGTTGTCAAAAGTAAATTCGCTGTAAGCGTTGTCGTAGCATAGGATGATGTTGTTTTCCAGGCAGAAGTCAACTACTGTTTTCAAGAATTTTTTATCAGCTATTGCGCCAATTGGGTTATTTGGGTAATTTAGGTACATTATTTTTGCACGCTGTACAGCGGCTTTTGGTATATTCTCTAGGATCGGAAGGAAATTATTTTCTGCTAATAGTGGCATTGTAGTTATATTGCCGTCGCATAGTAGCGTTGCACCGTTTTGGTAGACGGTATATGCTGGGTCTGGAATTAGTGCCGTGTCGCCGGGGTTTACAAATGCGCGCGCTATGTTTGCAATTCCTTCTTTTGAGCCAATTAAGTTGCACACTTGAGTTGTGGCATCAAGGTTTACGTTGAACCTCTTTTTGTACCATTGGGCAACAGCTTGTCTAAATTCCAATTCGCCTGCAGAGCTTGAATAGTTGTGCGTATCTGTGTTCATCGCTTCGCGGGCAAGTACTTCGCGAATGAATTGCGGCGTGGGTAAATCAGGATCTCCGATTCCTAGGTTAATTACGTCTATTCCTGCGCGTTGTTTTTTTTCAACTATTTGTTCTAACTCTGCAAATAGGTAGGGAGGTATTTTGTTAACGCGGTTAGCGTATTCGATGTTCATTTATTTTTGCACCTGCTTTGATTGTAATTGTGTTGGGATTGTTTGTTTTCCAATTAAATCCTCTAGGGTTTCCCTCTGGCGGATTAAAGCATGTTCGCCTTTGGTTACTAGCACTTCTGCGCAGCGTGGGCGCGAATTGTACTGCGAGGACATGGAAAAGCCATAGGCGCCTGCATTTAGCACAGCTAGCAAATCTCCCTCTTGCATTGAAGGCATAGCGCGGTCGCGGCAAATGTGGTCGGTATTTTCACACACTTGGCCTGTAACTGTAACTACTTCTTTTTGTTTTTCGTCTAGGCGATTGGCGAGCAGAATTTCATGGTAGGCGTTGTACATTGCGGGGCGTAGTAGTGTGTTCATCCCTGCGTCTGTGCCAATGAAAGTTTTTCCAGCGCGTTTCACGTGGTGTACTCTGGTAAGCAGTACGCCTGCAGTGCATGCGATATACCGGCCTGGTTCAATTAGTAACTTTGTATTGTGACCGCGTTCAGCTATTTGTTCTTTGAACTTACCTGTAACTAGCTCTGCTACTTTGTCAATATCTAGCTCGTTTTCATTTGGCCGGTAAGGTACGCCAAACCCGCCGCCGATGTTCACAAACGAAAATTCAATTCCCACTTCGCGAGAAATTCGCTCAGCAGTTGCGAATAATTTCTCTGCTACTTTTGGGAAGTATTCTGGTTTCAATACGTTTGACCCGGTCATCATGTGGATACCGAAGTTACGGAATCCAAGTTCCTTTGCGCGGCGGTATGCGTTGAAAATTTTGTCTTCAGTTATGCCGAATTTTGAATCAGGGCCAGCTAGTATTAATTTCTCTGCACCGCTATCGCCTATTCCTGGGTTGAACCTAAAACAAATTCCCCGTAATTTAGCTGGGTTGCACACTTTAGCTAGTTTTTCAACTAGAGTTGCATCGTCTAAATTTATTACGACGTTTTGTTCAGCTGCAAAGCGAAGTTCTTCAAGCGTATTGTAGTTTCCAGTGTAAAGTAAATCAGCCGCGTTGAAACCAGCGCGTAGTGCAAGTTGAATCTCAGCTGGTGCTGAACAATCTGCTCCGCTTCCCTCTTGGCGTAATATATTGAGTACGGACAAATTGTTATTCGCTTTAACGGCATAGTAAAGTTTGAAATTTTTATAGTGTTTTACAAATGCATCGCGTAAACGGCGATAGTTGCTTCTCAACTGTGTTTCGCTCATTACGTAAAGCGGTGTGCCGTACTTTTCAGCTAGTTCAACTGTGTTGCATTCGTCGAAGTATAGTGTCCCGTTTCTGTTTTCCAATGAATTTTCAGTTTTGAACATTTGTTTGCCTATTCCTCTTTTTTCTAAATGTACTTCGCCTGGTTGAGTAGTTCAGCTACCCAAATTGCGCCGGCTGCGGCGCCCATTTTTGTATTGTGCGATAAGAGCACGTATTTGAGTCCAAGTACGGGGTCATTGCGTAGTCTACCGACGCAAGTGGTTAACCCGTTGCCCGTGTTTCTATCTAGCCTTGGCTGTGGCCGCGATGGGTCGTCGAACACTTTTACCAACTGTTCTGGTGTTGAGTGAGTTTTTATTTTAGATGTAAACGCGCGTAACGTTCGTGCAGCTTCTTCTGGAGTTGGGTTATTTTCACACTTTGCAAAAACCGTTTCTGTATGTCCTTCTAGTACAGCTACGCGTGTGCAAGTTGAAGATACGGCTATTGGCTTCCCGAGTATTTTTTGAGTTTCCTTTTCTACTTTTTCCTCTTCGCCTGAAATGTAGGGGATTACGTTGTCAGTTATGTCAAGTGCAATTACTCCGGGGCTTCTTCCTGCGCCGGAAACCGCTTGCATTGAGGTCATTATTACTTGTTTTAATCCAAACGCATCGTCAAGTGGTTTCAATGTAATTGCCAAGCCGGTTGTCGTGCAGTTTGGGATCGGGGCAATGAATCCATTCCATTTTCTATTCTTGCGTTGCTTTTCAATAAGCGTCGCGTGTTCTGGATTAACTTGAGGTAGGATTAATGGAACGTCTGCTTCGTAGCGAAAAGCAGACGCCGTGCTTATAACTGCAGTATCCTGCGCTAGTTTTGGTTCAAGTATCTTTGCAACGTCTGACTCAACGCAGGAAAACACGACGTCGAATTCGCTTCCTTTTAACGAATTGCCATCAACTAGCGTCACGTTTTGAAACTGGTCAGGTAATTCTCCTTCTGCGAACCATTGGCGAACGCCATTTTGCGTTATTGCATTTAAGTAATTTTTTCCAGCTGATCTCTCAGATGCAGCTAACGCGGTAACTTCAAATTCTGGATGCCTGGCTAGTATTGACATGGCTTGCTGTCCAACTATTCCAGTTGCCCCAATAATGGCAGTTCTTAATTTCATTTTTAATTTTCACCTTTCATGTTTTAAAAAACTCCGCGTGTATTACCTGCGTGGCTTTTTCATAATCCTTTTCTTTAACTAAAATTGACAAATCGATTTCAGATGCGCCTTGAGATATCATTTCAATTGAAATGTTGTGCTTTGCTAGTGCTGAAAATATTCGCGATAGCAGTGCGGGGTTTTGCTTTAGCCCGGTTCCAACTATGTCCAACAGCGCGAGTTTTTCTTTTTGAGTTATGCTGAAGGTTTGCTTTAAATCACTTAGCGACGCCAACGCCTTTTCTGCATCTTCACGATTAACTGTAAAAGAAATGTTCGCCTGTGCAGTTGCAATAACATCTATTGATACTCCTGCATTTGCCACTCTGGTCAATATTTTCGACGCTATGCCAAACGCGTCTACCATTTCTTCTCCAGAAACGCTTATGGCGGCGACGTTTTTTCTGCCAGTTATGGCGGTAATTTCTCCTGAACTGCGTTTTTCTATTATGATTGTACCGTGTGTTTGTGGCGTTTCAACATTTTTAACTTCAATTTGTGTTCCGGTTCCGTAAAGCGGTTCCATTGCTGAAGGGTGTAGTATTTTCGCGCCGAATCTACTCAATTCACTTGCTTCTTCAAAAGATAATTGTTCAATAAGCTTTGAATTTTTCACTATCCGCGGATCTGCAGTTAAGAAGCCATCAACATTTTTCCAAAACTCTAGCATATTCGCTTTTAAGACGCGGCTAACTACTGCAGCAGTATAATCGGTTCCGCCTCTTCCAAATAAGCATATTTCTCCAGCTTCGTTTACTCCGTAAAATCCAGTTACAATTGAATTATTAGGCGGAGTGCTGGTTCGGGCATAGTCGCACCTTGCGTTTAGGTAGCTGCCATGCGTGGCTATACTGTTTTCAGCAGGCCAGAATTGGTAAGCAGGTAAAAAGCTTTGTAGTACTAGAGCGGACAAATATTCGCCACGTGATACGATCTGCGCATATAACCTTTCGCTACATTCGGCCGTTAAGCTTATGCCTCGCAACGCCTTTTCAATTACTGCCAAAGTTTCACTAAGTTGCGCTTCGTTTCCCTTTGTTATTTCTAAATGCCGTTCGACTAATTTCTGGAGTCTTTCTTTTGGGTATTCACCTTGCTTTGCAAATTCTATCATTGCAATTAACTCGTCTGTAACACCTTGCACTGCAGATACAACTACTGCGTTTGGATTTGTTTTTTTAATTATAGTTGTAACGCGTTGAAAGTCTTGCTTAGTTGCAAGTATTCCGCCTCCAAATTTCTGTACTAATATCATTTATTTAATCACTTCTCTGAAATCGTGCAGTGTGCCGTCTTTTTTACTCGCAACCCACTTCGCCGCCATAAGTGCGCCTTGTGCAAAGCATTTGCGTGAAGTTGCGCGGTGAGTTAGTTCAATTCGTTCAGAATTTCCTGCAAAAATTACTGAATGGTCGCCAATTACGTCGCCCATGCGGAGGCAGTGTACTGTAATTTCTTCTTTAGTTTTCCCAAGTGCAACTAATGTTCGCAGTGCAGTTCCAGACGGGGCGTCCTTTTTTTGGTTGTGATGCACTTCAATTATTTCCATCTCATATTTTGGAAGTTTTTCATGGAGTTGTTTCGCAGTTTCAATAAAAATATTAACGCCTACTGAAAAGTTGCCAGCTATTACTCCGCTTGTTTTATTTATTGCGATGACGTCTTTGATTTTTTCTAAGTCGTTATTACTCATTCCAGTTGTGCCGATTATAACATTTTTACCCATCGCGCTAGCCGTTACTATATTTTTAATGCAAGCTTCTTTAGTTGAAAAATCTATAACTAGGTCTGCAAGTTCAAAGGCTTTTTGTGATTCGCTAAATACTTCTACTCCTTCAATTTTTTGCGGGTTAGGCTCTAGAATCGAAATTATTTTTACATCACGGTCACTAGAAATAACCTCGTATACTTCTTTGTTCATTTTTCCAAATCCAACTAAGCAGATATTTATCATTTGTTCACCTTTTTCCTAGTAATGCGGCCAGTAGGCATCTGTTGCAAGCCGTTGTTCGATGTCAATTCCATAATGTGCCTGAATTGGTTCAAGTATATCTGGATTTTCGCTCCAGATTTTTTTCAGCGTAGCTCTAACATGTTGCGTTGCGTTCCGAGTCATTTTGCCAAGCGGTCTACGGCAAAAATATTCTATCATTCCGAGGCCAGCCATTGCAGTTTTAAATGGAACTGGATTGCGGAACTTCTGCCCCTCATTTTTTACTGTGATGAGTGAAAATAATGGCGCTAGCTTTTGTGAAAGTTCCTGTGCTTTGACTTTATTTTCAGAGTTTACTGCTATGCACATTTCCTGAACTGTTTTTGGAGCGATGTTCGATGCAACTGAAATTACGCCACTTGCGTTTATTGACTTGTCGGTCATTATTTTGTAAGTTAAATCGTCGTCACCTGACATTATGCACAAGTCGTTTGACAAAGCGCGTGTTTCTTTCATTCGTTCTAAATTTCCAGTTGCTTCTTTTACTGTGTCTAGATTTGGAAACTGGTTGTGCAACGCGGCAAGGTCTTCTACGCTTAATTCGCAGCCGGTTCTTCCTGGAATAACATACGCGATGAATTTAACTTGTGGAAATCTAGTGCATAAATAGCCGTAATATTCGTTTCGCAATTCGAGTGAAGATGGACCATTGTAATAGCAATCTATTAACAATATGCGGTTTATTCCGAGTTGCACTGCATTGTTAACCAAGTGTTCAGAATGAGCTGTGTCATTTGTTCCACATCCAGCTGCTACGCTTGCTTTTTTATTCAAAGTTATTTCAAGCAACTTTTTTTTCTCCGCATCTGTTGTTGTTGGGCTTTCGCCAGTTGTACCATTAACTAAAATATCGCTTACGCTATTTCGCATTTGAAACTCAACTAACTGTTCGTATGCTTCGTAGTCGATCTCACCTGCTTCCTTCATCGGAGTTACAATTGCAGTCCAGCAGTTTTCCATATAATTCGCCATAAATACGTTTTTCTTAATAAAACCTTATAAATGTTACTAAAATAGTAGTTTAATTACGATTTTCGTAATCTTTATATATTCGTGTGTTTTATTTAATTGTGTGAATACATATGGAGCTTGATTTGATAGATGGGAAAATTCTTTCGCTTTTGAAGCAAAACAGCAGGATGCATAATGTAGAAATTGCAAATAGGATTGGGCTTACTGAGGGCGCTGTGCGTAGTCGTATTGTTTCACTTGTCCTGAGGAAAGTAATTGGTAAGTTTACAATTGAGGCTAGCGGCGACGCATCTATGTTTGGAATCGTGATGCTCAAGGCAAAGGGAGAGACGAAGAAAATGATGCGCGAAGTTACTGCGCTTTCACTTCACGTTTCCGCTTTTGAAATATCTGGCGAGTTTGATGGTTGTGCTGTGCTAGAGGCTGATTCTATTACTAGTC
The DNA here is from genome assembly GCA_043805855.1 of Microcaldota archaeon. Classification (GTDB taxonomy): domain Archaea; phylum Micrarchaeota; class Micrarchaeia; order Norongarragalinales; family UBA8480; genus JAHFHC01. Next base: position 44,125 of record JAZDHP010000009.1, on the reverse strand, counting down.
TAGATGAAAAAATAGATGCGTTGCGTAAATGTAGTCATGTGGCAGATACGCGTACTTTTATTGCAGTTAAAAAGTGGTAATTTTTGACGTAGTGGTTGCGAGGGTTATTTTTCCAACGCCGCGATTTTTTTCACTCGGCGTAAGTGGCGTTCTTCTCCGCTGAATTCAGTTGTTAGAAAAGTTTTAATTATTTCAACTGCGGTTTGAACTGGCATTGGCTTGAGTAGACGGCGTGCAACTGGGTCGCTGAACTGGCCGCCAGCGAGACACAAGACATTTGCATCGTCGTGCCACCTTGCTAGAAACGCCGTGCGGTCGTTTGACGCTACTGAAGCGCGTATTCCTTTTATTTTATTGGCAGCGATGCACATTCCTTCTGCGCTGCCGCAAACTAAAATTCCCTTGGTTTTGTCCTTGTTTACTTGTTTAGCTACTTTTTCAGCCACGTCGGGATAGTCATCTCCTTCGGTATACTCTGGCGTTAAGTCAACAAAGTCAAATTTTCCAGATAGTTTTTGAACTATTTGCTGTTTCAACGCGTAGCCCGCGTGGTCAGCACCAATGTAAATTACCATGCAGTAAAAACTACGTTGAGGTTTTTATTCGTTTAGCAGCATTCCATTCCGCGTTTTTCAATTGCTTCTTCTTCGGTTAAACCTTTTAACTGCCTGTGCTTTGCGTGTTTTTCAATTACGGTTTTCAACTTCCCGAGCGCCTCATGAGTTGTTTGACTTAAGTCCCACTCGTCTTTCCTTTCTTTATTATCCGTTTCATCAGCTGTGTAAACATTTCCCTTTACAGTCATTCTGGCTTTTACTTCGTAGCGCTTTTTCTTGCCTTCAACGTGGGCTTTTACCTGTAAGTGTAATTCGTCGTCGCTTGAAAGTGTAACTGTTTTTTCAAGTTTTTCAAGAAATTTCATTCCAATTTCAGTTAGGGATTCTTTAAACATATGTTCTTCTGGTTTCAAAACTAAAACAACTCTAGCCATAACAAATCACTTCAAAAATAGTTACAGCGGAGGTTTTTATAAATCAGACGTAGAAATGAATGTCATGCAAACTGAACCTAATCGTTTAAAAAAAACAGAGCTAGTTTTTTCAATTGAAGGTAGTACTGATCGTTTTGTAAATCATTTATCTGGTAACGTGTCTGACGAACAAATTTTACATGCAACTGCTACGATGAGAAATGTCGCTAAACAAAATGCGCGTAAGGCGGCTGAACACTTAGATAGAATTTTAAGTAAAAAGGAATTAAGTCCTGAAACGCAAGCTGCAATTATGACTTCTCTAGGGCACGTTAAAGATGCGCGTTTTGTCGATGCTATGATAAAATATGGGGTTAGCCATGATGATTTAACTGTGAAGCGTGCGGCAATAGTTGCGTTAGGCAATATGGGTGATCGAGCTAAGTCTGCGTTGCCTCACATCCGCGAAGTTCGAACTTCTAATCAGAAGAAAACAATACGTGACGCTGCTGCGATTGCGCTTTCTAAAATAACTAAGGATTTGCGCGCAAAGCACGAACCACGTGGAATTGTAACTGCGCGTATGCCCGAACCTAGGAGTATATGGAATCCATCTACTTGGCTACGTGGCAGTGCTTAGCTGTTGAAATTAAAGGCCAAAGAATTTAAGTAAGTTGATGGTTATTTCTGCGATTATAGCTTTGGTTCTGGTTATTGGGTGGACTGCTTCGTATCTTAACTGCCCGTTTTGTATTGCTGTGTAGTAGTCGAGTTTTTGGTCAAGCAAGTCGTTGAAAGTTTCTTTGCTGGTATATATGTTTAAAGACGGCCCGAATTGTCCGCCGTACTGGTAGCCGCCTACGCGTCCGCCGACAGTATACAAACCGACAACTTCATCGTCGAGGTACATGTTTATCAGTTCATCGCCAACTATGACTTTAATCGCCCATGGCATTGAATCTACATTCGCGTTGATTGTGTCAACTAATTCTGGAATGCGCAAACGTTGTAAAGCAATTCGATCTTCAGTGGAATTTCCCGGGTTTTCACTAGCAGTAGTTGCAGTTACAAGCGGTAAAACACTAAATAGTAATAGTAACGTTCCAAAGGTTAACAATGCGGTTTTCATAAAGTATAAACTCAGGGTATACTTTTAATGCTTTGTATTTTTTTTAGTTGCATACGCCAATGCGGCATTTCTTTCCGGGGTCACATGCTACTTTTACCGCGTGTGGTTCACGTTGGCTAATTGCGTCGCAAACGTAATCCAAAGCAGTATTTTCGTTTAAACAAGTGTCTTGAAATTCTTTTTGAGTTTGGTTTGAATATGTCATTGTAACTGTGCCTAGCCGGAATTCGTTTACGCCTTGGTCGCTGTCAACGCAGTGCGCCCAAGCGAATCCATTTGGTGGTCTAACGCATACGCCGTTAATGCAAGCTTCTGCGCTTGAACATGATGATCTGATTGCGGTAACGTTGTTTCCGCGGCAAGCATATTCTATTGGTACATCTGCTTCGCAATAGTCAGTTCCACTTGCTCCGCTGGAGTTAGTTGTTGTTGTTCTAATATATTTGTCAAAGAAGTTTGTTGCGTCTGGGTCAGTGCAACTTCCTAGGAGTGTTGGCACCACGCATTTTCCGTCAGTGCAAGTTTCTCCAGAATAGCAGGGGTCATTTCTATAAGTTACCCTGCCGGGTTCTTGTTCATTGCAATAGTATTCTCTTATTGTTGGCCGCGAGTAACCTGTTTGGCATTCGTCTCTTAAATTCATAATTGAGCCATTTGAAGCTACTATATTTACTGTGCCAAAAGTGTGAAGTTCTAATCCAGCGTCGCTGTCATAGCAACGGTACTGTGTTTCAAAGGGTGTACAGCCGCCGTTAGCGCATTGATAGCCAAATGGACACCTTACGTTTGAAAATGCAAAGTCTGCCCTGCCGTCGTCGCGTTGAGTGCAGTAATTTTCGCTAATTGCATTAGTTCCGCTGCAAGCGTCAGTATAATTGCGAATTATTGTTGTTCGTGTGCCGCTTGTTTGCGTTAGAGTTAAATTTCCAACATTAACTGCGTCTACTCCATTATCCGTGTCTGTACAGGTTAAGTAACTTAAGTATTGACATTCGCCGTTAGCGCATTTGTAGTCTTCGCCACACGCTAAATCTTTGTAAAACATTCCAGCGCCGCTGTTTCTCGGTGCACAGTAATATTCCTTTACAAAAGTTTCATTTATACAAAAATCTGACTCAGTTTCAACTCTTCCATTTGGCGTTAATGTTACGGTGCCAGCGTGAGTTTTGTACTCGCCGCCATCACTGTCTGTACAATTGTAGTCTACTGGAGTTCTCTCGCGTTCGTTTTCTAGCCAGTTGCTGTTGTTAGTTTTGTTTTTATTGCTTGCCGCGAGTTTTAAATCTGGTTTGATTTTGAAAATTGATAGGAGGAAGTCCGCCACTTCGAGTACCATTGTTTTGACTTTTGTATCTAGCCGCACTGCTTCGTAGCGCAGCTTTCTAGAACGTAGTGCGGTTTCATAGGTTAGTCTACCGTCGAGAATAGCGTTGAAATCTTGTTTAGAAATGTAAACGTTTAACGTTGAACCGCCTTGTAGTTCGCCGTACTTGTAACCGGCTATTTTTGCATCGCTAGTTGCGAAGCCCACAATTTCGTTGTCAATATAAGCGTTGATAAACTCAGTGCCAATAATTACTTTAACAAAAGAAGGTATTAATTCAGTGTTAGCGTTGAACTGCTCGACAAACTCCGGAATACGAAGGCGTTCCAGCGCAGCTTTATCGCTTGAAGTAGCGCTTTTATCTAATTCTTTCAAAGTACTAGGTAAACTAGCTGCAAAAACCAAACCACAAACAAACAAAAGTCCAAACAAAAGTATAGAATTTTTCATAGAATAAACTAATGTAAAAGCGCTTTTAACTATTTCGATTTTTTGGTTTAAGTGCTTTTTCTATTCTTGAAGGTTATTTAAGCACGGCAACTGCCTTGCATAAAGTCTTACACGTCGTGGTCGACGTGTAAGCCATTCCATAGCCAAGCTAATACTGCGCCGGTTATCGCACCGATAATTGCAGTTACTATTATTAGTAGCAACGCGGTTACGACGTCGAATGGCATTACGTTCCATTGTAGCGAAATGAAATGAAGGCCTAAAATCCAGTCGTAGAGTCCCTTTGCTATTCCAAATGCTACTAGTAACGCCCACACTAGGTGCATTAGTCCAAACAATGCTCCGAGTGTAAACGCGGTTTTCTTGACGCTTAGTTTACTCATGATAATTGCGACGCGTTGTAGGTTTTTAAAAGTAGTGTTTTTCTTTGTATTTACTTGAGTTTAATTTGGTTTACTAATTGTTTTTTTTGAATTACTTTAGTATTTCGTGGAACGCTTTTTTGAAGTAAGTAACTGCTTGTTTTAATGCTTGTTTTCCGTTTGGTGTGAGTTCGTAAATTCTTTTTTCTATGCCTATGCGCTTTATGAGTTTCTTTTTTTCCAGCACTTTCAAAGCTGGATAAAGTGTTCCTGGTTTTGGTTTTTGCCCGCGGTGTTTTGCAATTGCTTTGGCAATTTCCTGGCCGTAGCATGACTTTTTAGAAAGTAGCCACAGTATGTAAAGGGAGAGGAATCCGCGCATGTCGCATTTTGAAGGGTTTTTTTCTGTTTTCATTAAGTTAGTATAAGACGTCCGATATATTTAAATCCCACGATGTTTTAACTATCTTTGTAATCAATTATGATTAAACTAGTTGACGTTAGCAAAATTTACAAACGCGGAAGGGTAAAAGTAGCTGCGATTGATGGTATTTCGCTTGAAATCAAAGACGGTGATTTCGCGGTTATAATCGGTGCTTCTGGAAGTGGCAAGAGTACTTTGATGTCGCTTATTGGTTGTCTTGATGTGCCTACTAGTGGTGAAGTTTTTATTGGCGGGATAAAAACCTCCCGTGCTGCTAACGGGTTATTGTCTAGTATTCGTAATCAGAAGATTGGGTTTATTTTCCAGCAGTTTAACTTGCTTCCAACTTTAACTGCACTTGACAATGTTGCGCTTCCAATTGAAATTAACGGAAAATCTTATAGCGATGCAGTTCAACAAGCGTCTTTGCGCTTAAATGAAGTTGGACTTAGCGATAGGAAAACGCATTATCCTGGAGAGTTGAGTGGTGGTCAGATGCAGCGCGTTGCAGTTGCGCGTGCGTTGGCTAATGACCCTGAAATAATCCTTGCTGATGAGCCTACTGGCAATTTGGATTCCAAGAGTGGCGAGGAAGTAATAAAGCTTTTGACTTCGTTGAATAAACGTGGAAAAACAATTATTTTAATTACGCACGACTTGCGGTTTGTAAAACTTGGTAATCGTCATTTTATTTTGAAAGACGGTAAACTTGTAAAAAAGGTGGAAAAATGAAAAAAATAGTTTTGGCATTGGCTTTGCTTTTGCTAGCATTGAATGTAAACGCGGATTATGGCCGCAGTAATAGCTATGGAATTTTAAACGCCTCTTTGTTTAAGTATGACCCAGTATTAGCTCCGCCTGGCGGGCAAGTTGATTTGTGGTTTAACCTTGAAAGTACTGGCAATCAACCTGCTACTAATGCTACTACTTATCTTGATTTAGTTTATCCTTTTTATTTTGACGCTGGAGAAATCGCAATGCAGTATATTGGCGAAGTTCCGTCAGGTAAAACAATTATGGTTCCCTATAGAATACGCGTTAGGGGTGATGCAGTTGCCGGGACGTATAATATAATTTTGAAATATTCTCAGCAAATGGTAACTAAGGAAAAATCTGTTTCAATTAAAGTTGACGATATTGCAACTGACTTTGACGTTGCTGTTCAAGAAATGACTGGCAGTGAATTGCCAATTGCCATTTCTAATATTGGTAAGAACAACGCTAATGCAGTGACTGTTCGCACTTATTCGCCAATTGAATATGCTAATATTATGGGTAATTTAAACGCGGGAGATTATACTGTGGTTTCGATTCCGTGGGTTACGATGAATAACGCTACTAGTCGCAGGTTAGTGCGCGGCGTTGTGCAGAATGTTAACACTGAATCTCCAAAGAGTGTTCAACTTGAAATTAGCTATACTGATTATAATGGTAATAGGAGAATTGTAACGAAAAACGTTTCTCTTGCAAGCGCGTTTCTAAGTTCAAACCCAAGCGCAATTCCATTAACTGCGCCTGGTTTTGGCGACCGCAACAATAATTTCAATCCGTGGTTTTACGCAACAATTGTGCTACTTGTTTTAATTATTGGCTATGTTGTGTACGCGCGTGTTTTGCGCCGCGGTAAACCAAAAGAAGAGTAACTGGTGTATTGTGGTTTAAATGAAATTAGCTACGCATCTTCGTTTAGCATGGAACATTCTCGTTCACTCTAAGCTTAGAAGTTGGCTAACTGTGCTTGGAATAGTGATCGGCGTAGCTGCGGTTATTTTGATCGTTTCAATTGGCGACGGCGCAAAGGCAAGTATAAGTGAAAGTTTGGGGCAATTTGGAACAGATATTATAACAATTTCGCCTGGTTCTGACCGCGCTACTGGCGCGCAGAGTGGTTTCGCTGCGCCTTACTTAGCTCGTGACTCTGCGCGTTCAACAAAGAAAAACTTAACTGTGCGCGACGCGCAGTTGCTGGACTCAATGTCTGAAATTAAGCTAGTTATGGGGGTTATTAGCGATAGAACTACGGTTGAATATCGCGGTGAATCTGCGTCTGTTTCAATTCAAGGCATTGACCCGATGAAATGGCGTTCCTTTTCAAAGATTGAACTTGAAAAAGGTAGGTTCATTCAGTCCAGTGATTTAAACGGGGTTGTAATTGGTAGTAGAGTTGCAGAGAGGGTTTTCAAGAACAAAGTTGGCCTCGGTAGTCAGTTTGAAGTTAACGGCGTTCCAATGCGCGTTGTTGGAATTTTAAAAGCAAGCACTGGGTTCAGTAACACTCAAGATAATTCACTTTACATGACTGTAAAAGCTGGCCGCAATGTTTTGAATAAAGAATCGAGCGATGACTTTTCTCAAATTCAAGTTTTGCCTTATCCAGTTGCGAATTTCACGCCTGTTGTTGAAAAGATGGAACAACGCTTAATGGATCTTCGCGGTGAGAGTAAACTTACAAAAACTTTTTCAGTAATTTCATTTCAATCTGCACAGGATAGGATTAACGAAACTATAACTGCAATGACGATGTTCCTCGCTGCAATTGCACTTGTCGCGCTTATAGTTGGGGCAATTGGAATTGCAAACACTATGTTCACTTCAGTATTGGAAAAAACCCGCGACATTGGTATAATGAAGGCAATTGGCGCGACAAATAGCGACGTGCTTTTGATATTTCTCTTAAACGCCGGCATGATTGGCATAGTTGGCGGTTTAATTGGAATTGGAATAGGTGCAGGCATCGCATATCTATTTTCAAGTTTAAACATTGCATTTGGCCCACCTGGAACAGGAACTACGTTAAAAGCAATTGTAACGCCAACGCTAGTAATTGGGATGCTGCTATTCTCAATGTTAATTGGAATCTTATCTGGTTTAATCCCAGCTTACCGCGCTGCAAACCAAAGACCAGCACAAGCGTTGAAATACGAGTAAGTCGGTATCCCTTTCTTTTTAGAAAAAAGAAAGGTCTAACCGATCACTCCAAAGAAAAACTATTAAGCTATACTACTAAATCCAAGCGCTTCTTCTTGCCACTCTATTTTCTTAAAGCCAGCGTCTTGCAACCGCTGCTTTATTCCCTTCAATAGATTTTTACCGCTGTTCGCGCCTGGCTTTCCAGTGTAATGAAATAGTTTTCCACCGTTTTTCAAAACGCGGTGCAACTCCTTATAAAAAACTCCAGAATAAAGCTCGCCTGCCATTGAAAACCGCGGTGGGTCGTGGAGAACAGCATCGAAACTTTTATCAGGCAATTGTAATATCATTTCGCAAACGTCGTTGTGAATCACTTCAATGTTCTTCTTTTCAAAAACTGCAGGGTTGTGAAGCGCTACTAAGTCGAGCACTTGTTTGCTTTTTTCAACTGTTGTAACTTTAGCTGCTTTTTCGCTTAACGCTAGCGCGGCGTATCCTAGGCCAGTGCACGTATCCAGTACAACTGCGTCGCGGTTAAGATGCAATAAACTAGCCATTCGGCTAGCGGTTTTTTCCGGCGGTTCGTCGCCACGGTGCATGTGAACTCCATCAATCCACAAAACGCGATCCTTAACAACAACGCAAGTATACATAGCAACAACTAGGCAATTGAAATAAAAAAGCGCTTCGTTGAGTTTTAGTGTGTTTTTGCTTCAAATTGTTTTTTTAATTTGTCACATTCTCTTCTTAAATCTTCGTCGGATTTTATACCTATATCGTGTGAGTCAAGCCCTTCTCGAAAACGTACGGTTTCTCTGCCGCCTAAGATCTTTGAATGTTGATTATTAGCTGCTAGTAGTCGTTTAGTTGAATCAAAGTAAACCCATTTGCCAGAAGGGTGTCTAATTTTACAAACAACGTGACCTGAAAAAGTTCCATCTTTGTACAACCGTTCAACGTACTTCGCAGGAACCCCTAACGCGCGGAACAAAGCAAGCGAAGCTATCGCTTGTCCCCCACATGCAAAATACTGGTCGCCATTAAAAAAATCATTTACGGTTTCCGTACGAAATCTCTTGCGCACATCAGCGTATTCTGCTTGATTTCTTTGTTGCAATAACCCAAGTTGTTCATTAACCAAGCTAACTAGAGAATGAAAATCCGTAGCTTTAGATTGAATTTCTCTGACTGCCCGTAACCCATCAGGATGCGTAAGCATAGTCTGCGCCCCACTACGTAACCATTGATGCTTAGTCAATAGCTTCAAAGGCGCGTTTTCAACGTCAACTATAGTTAATGGCATGCTTAATCTATTATTTGCTAAAAATAAAAAGCGCTTCGATCGGGATTTTCACGGGAAAGAAGTTTTTCTTTTCCCAGGGTCTTTTCTTTTTTTGAAAAAGAAAAGCCCATTTGAACCCGAGTTACGGGATTGAGAATCCCGTGTCCTTTTGCAGCGAACCTTTTCGCTCTATAGGAATAAAAGGATCGTGACCGAACTAGACGATCGAAGCGTAGTAAAAGAGTTAGAATTGGGGTTGTTTTTTAATCTACTTCTTTTACTTGTATAATTTTGTCCTTTTCTTTGAAGGTTATTTCATGGGCTTCGAAGAAACCAGCTCTTCCAAGTATATTTGCCTGCCATTTAAAATCTCTGGAGAATAGTGCTTTGCAAGTTATTTTTCGGTTAAGAAGTTGTATTTGTACTTCGTGTAAAAAAGCCACTATTTTTCCACCAATGCCGTTTAAACTAATTTGACGCCCAGTTTCAATTTCTAATTTAAGATCATCTGCTAATTCGTTATTGAAAAGGCAATAATCTGCACCTGAGTCAATTATTGTGTATGTTGGCGTGGCGTTTTCTACAAAGTAAATAGTTACCGGAACAGCGGGGTATTGCTCTTTTCCTAACAATTGATAGTAAAAGTCTTGGTCAGCCATATGTACTTCCAGCTCCAAAAACATACGCTTTGTTTGGGTCTGGAATTGGCGCAAAGAGCACTTCGCCTTTATTTCGCTCCTTTTGAACTTTTGGATTACTAGTTAAATCCGCAAGCGCCTTAGCGCTAGCTATTATTCCTTTGGCGGTTACTGCGATCCATTCATTTGTGTGTTTTTCCAGTTCCTTCGGATGGCTTACCATCCACAAGTGAATTTTGTACCGCTGTTCGAAAGTGCTCATACCTAATTCAAGACCTCAAGTTGTTAAAAAGGATTTCGCCAATAAAAAATACATGCGCTAAAAAAGTGGACGAAAAACCACTTGCTATTTTTATAAAAAACCAACGCGTTGCTGACAGCTACCGGAATTATTTTGAGATAATGTGGAAGACGAGCAGAGTTTAGTCGTATGCGTGGCCGCGGTGTTCAAAGCGCAGTAAGTAAATGTTTTTGTCGTCAAATGCGTAGAGTATTCTATAAGGTTTTACGTAAATAGTTCGCTCGCCTTTCAAGTTATAGCGAAGTGGCTTTCCAATTTCTGGGTTTTCTAGGATTTTCTCAATTTGTTTTCGCAATTTTTCCAAAAGTGAAGAATCTTTAAAGTGCTTTACATCGGTTTTGAACTTTTCAGTCCAAACTAGTTCGCGGTTCATTTTAGCTCAGTTCCTTCATTAGTTCGTCCAATGTGCCTTTTTTGAACCTGCCTGATTCTAGGTCTTGCCAAGCTTCATTGAGCTTTTCAAGTGTCTTTATATCTGCAGCAGTCATTCCGCCTGAAACGGATTTAAGAACTATCATGTTTTTTACCCGGCCAACGGCAAAGTATTCTCCGCTGTTTATATGAAGTTTTTTTCTTAAGCTTCCAGGAATAACGACTTGACCTTTTGAACTAATGCGAGTTAATGTTAAAGGAACTTCCATATCTTTTCACCTTAAGTAAGAATATCTTACCTAAAGCTATAAATAGTTTTTGGTTGATGAAGATTATTTTTTCTCATATCTATCTTTATCGCGTCCGTAGCACTTATCCATCGCGTGTTTGAAAGATTCGTCTAAATCTATCTTCTGCGCGTTTGCAAGGCACGCTAGAGTAAAGATAATGTCTCCCATTTCTTCGCTTAACTCTTTCAAATCTTCTGTTGATTTTTTCTTCTTTGGCCCCCAGCGATGATTAACCTCGCGCGCTAACTCACCCACTTCTTCAGTTAACCGTAGTGTTTGTTCGTGCGGCGTCCAATAAGGTATTTTAAATTGACTTGCCCACTTGTCAACTTCTTCTTGTACATCTCTCAAACTCATTTTAAAACTCCCCCCACTTTTCCATGATTATATTTTCCTGAGCAACTCCAAGCGATTGCAGCGTTTGCGACATACCATCGTTTAAACTATTAGAGCCGCAGATGAAAAATGTTTTTCCATCTAGTTTTCCAACGTGTTTCTTGATGAACTCCGCGTTTATCCTGCCGCGATTTCCTTTCCAGTTGGTTCCCTCAGGTTCTCGCGTTAGCGTTATAAGTGCTTTGCCGTGTTTTTCCATTTCGCCTAATTCCTTCGTGTAAACGTAATCCTTTAAGTGTTTAAACGAAACCAGTGGCGTGATTTTGATCGATAGCTTTTTCGCAGCAATGTAACGCCACATGCTTCTAAACGGTGTTATGCCTGTGCCGCCTGAAATTGTAACGATGTCATGGTGTTTTTCTTCGTTTAAGTGAAAGGGACCAAACGGGCCTTGCATGTTCAACACAGCTCCAGTTTGCAGCGTGTCCATTTGTTTTGTAAACATTCCAACGATGTTCATTGTGAGTTCAACAATTTCTTCAGTTGGGCTAGAAGCGATGGAATAGGCGCGGGAATATTTTGGCCCTCCGCCTAGCTCTGCAGGAATCTGTAGTACTGCAAATTGTCCTGGTTTAAAGTCCATTTTGCCGTTGAGTAACTTTAAGCGAAACGTCTTCGTGTCGCTGTTTTCTTGAATTATTTCTACAATTTCAACTTTTCCACGGTGCATATTGATCAGCGAAATATTTAGTCGGCAAGTGTTTTAATTAAGTTGTACGGCGCAATAAATTTGAAGTTTTATGGTTGACACGATTATTTTAGGTACAATTGGGCTTGATGACGTGGAAACGCCGTTTGGCAAAGTAAACGGAGTTCTGGGCGGTTCAGCTTCTTATTCGGCGTACGCTTGTTCTTTTTTCACAAAGCCAGGCGTGCTTAGTATTATTGGTACTGATTTTCCAGCTAATCACTTGAAAACGCTTACTGACAAAATGAACCTTGACGGTGTTGAAAAGAAAGGAGAAACGTTCCGCTGGGGCGGGCTTTACGAGTATGATATGAACGAAGCGAAAACCTTGCGCACTGAGTTAAACTGTTTGGCTGAATTCCAGCCAGTTTTGCCTGAGAGTTACCGCAATGCTAGTTTTGTGTTCCTAGGCAACGCAGATCCAGACGTTCAACTACAAGTAATTGCACAACTGCGCAAGCCAAAGTTAGTTGTAATGGACTCGATGAACTTGTGGATTACGCATAAAAAAGAAAAACTTTTAGAAATGATCAAAAAAACAAACGTTTTGCTTCTCAACGACGGTGAAGCGAGGCAATTGTTCCAAACTGTTAATTTAGTTGTCGCAGCGAAGAAAGCGCTTGGCCTTGGTCCCCAGGCAGTTATCATAAAGAAAGGCGAACACGGTTCGCTGCTATTTACGAAAGATAAGCACTTCAGTTGCGGGAGTTATCCGCTGGAAGTTGTGAAGGACCCAACTGGTTGTGGTGACTCGTTTGGCGGCGCGTTTATTGGTCACTTAGCAAAGACGGGCGACGTTAACGAGAAGAATTTGCGCCGTGCAATGGTTTACGGTTCTGTAGTTGCTTCGTTCAACGCTGAAGACTTTTCCTTACATCGCATGCAAAAGTTAAAGCACAGTGAAATTGAACAGCGCTATGAAAAGATGAAAGAGATTAGAGAGTTTTGACAACATGGCTTTTGAAAGGTTAAAGAAAATGCGCGAGGGGATTGCGCGTCGTTTAGAAGCGCGGCATGAAATTACTTTACTTTCAGAACATGAGCTGGAACATGATGGAATGAAGCTTCGCGTTGCAAAGACAAACTGTGGTCACTTAATTCTATTTCCAGCTGCTAAGAAAGTCTCACCTTCTGATATATTGGCGATGATGAACGAGGCGAATAAGAAGACAATTTCATTTCCTAAGGAGCGGTGCATGTTGGGTGAGAGATCTTGGCGTGCAATGGAATTTCCAGGGCATTATATGCTGCCAAATCGATGGAAAATATTTGACCCGGGGCGTTTCTATCGTGTTGGTAGGCAACAAGTAATTAAAAGTAGCCAGCGCAGGGGGCCTTTGCATGTTTTTCACCGAGTTGAAAAACTGCAGTTTGCTGATGAAAAAGATTCTACTCATATGTCTGTTCTAGAAGAGGCGTTGACTTTGCACGTTGCTCGAAAAGTAGGTGTGCGTTGCGAAGCGCCGGTTGCAGTTTTTCTAGGTAAAAGTCGCTTTCCAGAAATAATGTTTACAACTGTAGTGACGGGTAGACATTCTCAAATTGAAACTAATGTATCGCGCGAGCATGGTATTCCTGGGCTTCTTGAAAACCATGGAATTATCTTAGAAGATGCCATGATGAAAGGCCAACGTCCAGTTTGGATTGACGCAGAACGTTCACACAGTCCAGAAGCGAAGAAACTAGAAAGGGAATTGAGGGAAAAAATTAGGAAGTTAAAATAAATGGGCCCAGTGCGAGCCATGCCTTTCTTTAGAAAAGAAAGGCCAGGCGTGGCCAAAGAAAAGAAAAAATTAGGCATTGAAATAAACAATGGGCCCAGTGCGATTTTCAATTCTTCGCGGAGTTTTCTTTTCCGTGAGGCTTTTCTTTTTTAAAAGAAAAGGTTCTTTGAACGCACGACCGCTCGATTTCTGTAAGGTTCTTTTTGAACCTTGAACGGCCTTTTTCTTTTGAAGAAAAAGGGGGTTCTATCAGTCGAGTGCTCCAACCAGGCTAAGCTATGGACCCAAAGGCCCTCAAGGCCGGGCCTTTGATACCTCGGCCAAGTGGGCGTTATTATTTGTGCATAACTAGTTTTAAATCTCTACTGGACGGGGCTATTTTATACGCGCTTTGCTAAATTTCTTTTATGGATGGCTATTTGTCTCGTTTGTTAGAGAGGGCGCCGCATTTGTACGCGTGGGAAAAAGAATATCGTGCTAAGGGTAAGTTGTGGAGAGGCGTTGGAGATAGTTTTGACTTTGCACTGTTGCCTCGCGGTTGTAAAGTTTTAGAGCTCGGTTGCGGCGATGGTAAGACGCTTTCTTCACTTGTTAGCCGCGGTTTCAAAGTTACAGGTATAGATATTTCTCCTAGTGCGGTTGAGTTAGCGAAAGAAAAAGTTGGAAAAAAGGCGAAGCTAATTGTGGGTGATGTTTGTGATTTGCCTTTCGCAGCTAATTCTTTTGACGCGGTTGTTGCAGTTCATGTTTTGGATCATTTGAGCGAAAAGGAACGAAAAGTTGCCGTGAGTGAAATTCAGCGCGTGTTGAAGAAAGGCGGCGTGTTGTTTTTCGAAGGCTTTTCAAAGCAAGATTTTCGTTTTGCTAAGGGAATTGAAATTGAAAGAAACACTTTCCGTCGGGGGAACAACGTGTGGTACCACTATTTTTCGCTGGTTGAAGCTAAGCGTTTGTTTAGTAAGTTTAAATTAGTTGAAGCAAAGGAAAAAGTTGACGCGCGTAGTGTTGCTGGATTAAAAGTTAACCGTGCGGTTGTCCAGTTTATTGGAAGAAAATGAAAAAGACTGTTAATTATTTTTATTTTTTAGCAAGTTCCTTTTCTTGCTTTTCTTCTATTTCTTCTAGTTGTTTCATTTTGTTCGTTAGTTGTTCGCTTAGTTTTTCAACGTCGTCAACTAGTTTGCGTGCTTTTCCTTTACCGTGTCTTAAGTGTTCAAGTTGTGTTTTGCGAAATACGCCGAACGCTTTTGTGTACGCGCGTTTTTCAACTGAATATGCGCCGATTAGCGTAACGGTATATAGCATTACGGGAATTCCGATTATCATAAATATAGTTGCGAATACTCTTGAAATTGAGTGCGTTGCGTGTAAATCGCCAAACCCGACGGTCATTAGTGTGCCTACTGAGAAGTAAATTGAGTCAACCCAATTCCAGCCTTCTACTGTTTTGTAAAAAAGTGAACCAATTATGATTAGTACAAAATTTAGACCGAGTGCGTAGGCTATTTTTTCTTGAGTGGAATCCATACATTCGTTACGTCGAGATGGTTTTTATTCGTGTTGTTTAAATCTTCCAAAACTTGCGATTTTTAATAAAATTCTTTTGGCTGTCAAGCAAGTCGTGGTAAAATTCCTCGTCTGTTTTGTGCAATCGCGATAACACGCGGCCAGCGGTTTGTGGGCCAATGCCGTAAGTTTCCAACGCGTAGAGTGCGCGTACGCCGTAAGCGGATATTAAATTAGCTATTTTTTCGCTTTCCTTTTTGTGCTCTTTTCCACTGAACGCGGTTAGCGTCACTTGTGTTGAGCTACAGTTCGGACACTTTATTTTGTCGTTTATTTTCACTTCGTTTAAAATAATGGAAAAGTTGTTCTTGCAAAAAGTGCAGTATAACGTTGGGATTTTTTCTTTTAGCGAATTGGCAAACGCTTCTATAATGTCCTGCGTTGGCTCTGTAGAAGTAAATAATTCACTTGAACCGCCGTATTCAATTGCGCTTTTTGCCAAGGGACTCCAGTTTTTCGTGTATATTTTTGAAACTTTTATCTCACCGTTTGCAATTCCGTTTGCCACAAGCGACGCGTCTTCAAGCGATAAACGCGAGTGCATTAACTCCGATAGGGTTTCTCTGCACATTACGTTTTCCTGTGGTAGCGTAGAAATTATTCGCGAGATACTTCCTGCTGTTGCGTTCCAGCTTTTTGAAAGGAATCCGAATCGCTTTGCAACGTGGATAAACTTATGGCGGTAAATTCTCGTTGAAGGTAGTGCTGATTTCAACACGGTTTCAATAACTTTGCCACTTAATTTTTTCAAAACGGTTATAACTTCGTCGCCTCCAACTGGACGCGAGAATTCCAGCGTGATGTGGTAGGGCGACGCGCGGGTTTTCAAACTCTTGTCTCGCTGTGCAAGGAGAAATGCAATTGTGCGGGCAATTGTTTCATTTGCGCGTAGGCCATAGAAGGAGTGAATTACAATTGTGTTGTCTTCAACGTTTTCTTCAACTATAATTTCTTTTCCAGGCAGAAAGTGCCGTGCTTGTGACTCGCGAAATTCAGCTAGAATTGTTTCTTCTGTTTTGCCAATTTTCGTTCTAGTTATGGCTGCAACGGTTGTTGTAGCGTTTTTCTCATTTTCATTTTCTGATTCCTTTTCTGTTTTTTTATCTTTTCCGGAAATTACCTGCGCGACGTCTTTTGCTGTTTGCATTGTAACTGGAATTTCTTCGCCAACCCAATCTGGAATAGCTGCGGTTACTTGGCTTGTTGCTTCAACGATTACTTCACGTTCATCCATGCTGAGAACTTTCCATGCACGGCCTTGGCAGATGAACACGCCGTTGGTTTCGACAAATTCAGATACAAATGCTTCGTCAAGCACAGCGACGTTTTTGCGCGTTGCAGCGTCGCGAATGAATATACGTTTCTCGTCTGGAATTGTGCTGACGTTTTCGTAGTAGTATAATTTTGTGCGCGTGCCTCTTGTTTGTATTAGTGTTTCGCCATCTCTTTGAATTATATTTACCAAGTTGTGGCCGGCAATTTGCCTAGCTGTTGCGGTGAAATCTTCAATTGAAAGATTTTTGTAAGAATATGCGCGTTTTGCAATTTCGTAAACGCGCTGTAATTGAATTGTATGGTATTCAGTTGCCATTCCTGCAATGAAATGCGCGAGTACGTCAAATGCGTTGTGGTAATGTTCTGGTTGTTCTAGCTCGTTTCGTTCGGCTTCGTGGCATACGGCGATGCTTTCCGCAAGGTCAACTTCATCCAACGGTAAAATTATCCCTTTTGGCTCTAGGTAGTGCTTGTGCCCGCTTCTTCCAACTCTTTGTAACAAACGTGTGACTTGCCGAGGTGAACTGTATTGCACAACTGCTTCAATTGTGCCAATGTCAATTCCCAGCTCTAGGCTACTAGTACAAACAATTGCTTTGACTTCTTGTTGTTTGAACTGCCGTTCGGTTTCTACCCGCACGTCTTTCGAGAGTGACGAGTGGTGTACTGACACGCCGTGTTTTAGCGATTCAACTGCGTACAATGCATTTGAAATTGACTCTGCAGCGTATCGCGTGTTTACAAATATTAATGAGCTTTTGTGCTCGTGTATGATTTCTTCAATTCTCTGTATGCGCGCAATTGTTTTTAACGGTAAATGAAGTAGTGCTTTTAACCGCGTTGCCTCTGTGCCCTGCGGCCGTGTAATGTACTCGACATTTAGGTTTACTTTTCGCTTTTGAACTGTATTGCACACAATTGTGTCTTTGCCTAGGAACTCCGCGACTTCGGTTGGGTTGCCAATTGTTGCGCTTAGCCCAATGCGCTGGAACCCTGGAGTTTTTTCCTCTAGTCTTTCAAGCGCGAGGCATAACTGTACTCCGCGTTTACTTTCGTAAAGTTCATGCACTTCGTCGACAATTACGTGGCGTAAATGAACAAGCGAGTCGCTTAACTTCGGGGCAATTAACACACTTTGCAATGTCTCCGGCGTAGTTACTAGCAGTTGAGGTGGATTGTCGCGTTGTTTTTGCCGTTCTGTTGCAGTTGTATCGCCGTGCCGTACGCCAATTGTTATATTCAATTCCTTGCAAATTTTTTCAATCCTTTGGAAAATGTCCCGGTTCAACGCTTTTAACGGCGTGATGTAAATAACTTGAATTCCTTTTGGTTTTCCATTTTGCGAACGCTGTACTATTTTTGACAATATTGGCAGCATTGCGGTTTCAGTTTTCCCACTTCCAGTTGGCGCGATTACCAGCACGTTTTTCCCACTTGCAATTAGCGGAATCGCTTGCTTTTGTACGTCGGTAAACGTGGGGAAGTCTCGCTTGACTATCTTGTCAACTTCCTGCACCAAAGCGTCACTCGTCATAATACTATTTATTGGACTCTTTCTAATTATATTCTAAAGGTTATTTTATAGAAGTGAATTTAAAGTGAAATTAACTTATTCAGCAATTGTAAGCGGCGACACTAAACTCTATCCGGGGCGTAGCGCTACAGTTGTGCACGTTACAGGCGGGCCAATTCAATGTCCTTACCTTTCAGTTGCGCAAAGTCAAGATTCAACTTTAAGCGACGACGTTAGTTTTTTCACTGACTTGGTTGTCAAACAAGCTGAAGAGGATAGCGACATAACTTCGGTTGTTTTTGTCGGGGTTGAACCCTTATGGCAAGGCAATGCTATTCTTGACCTTTCTCGTAGGTTACGCCAGCTTGGGTTTTTTGTTAAAGTTGAAACAAGCGGGTTCTATTCAAGTGACTTACATGATCTCGTTGATGTTGTAAACTACGTTTCCCTCGACGTGAAGCATTTAGTACAGCGGGAAAAACTTCACAAATTAATTGGCAGTAAAGTGAACTTTGAAGTGTTTCAAAGCAATTTACTCAAATCACTCGCGTTTATGGAACACGGCAAAGCGTTTAGAGAAATTAAAACAGTTGTAATCCCGGGGGTAAATGATTCGCCTGAAGTTATTGAAGGCATTGCTAAACTCGCTGCAAACTCGTGCGACCAATACGCGCTTTGTCAATTTACTCCGTGGCCGTTGCCCTTAGTAGATCCGGCGTTTGAAAAAATCGCACCGCCAACTAGTTTGCATCTGCTGGAACTCGCCCAACACGCTCGCAAACACGTGGGCCGTGTCATCGTCCGTTGTCAGGATAGTGAAGAGCAAGAAGCGTTGCCTGTAAAAAAGATAAGCTAACGAGGAACTAGATATTCTGTAACTTCTTTTACCACTTTTTGCAATTCTTGTTTTTTATCTTCTTCAGAAAACCGTTCATCATTTGTTATTTGTAGTGCGTGAAAAATGCTCTGGTTGAGAAAGTCCGGTAAAATTTTAGTTGCAAAAGGGATGCTCTCTTTATCTGCCCATATTGAAGCAGCGTGTACGCTCCCTCCAAGTTGGGCAATATCTATAGGAAGCAATCTGTTTCTTTTTTTTTCCGCTTTTGTAAGTTTGCGTTGAATCAAAGTCAAAAAACTCCCGTGCGCTTACGTTTAACCTGGTTAAAGAAGATCCTGTATAGTCTGACAATGCAATTCCATTTGTATGCGCGACGTGTAGCAAAAGTAACCCCCGCGCTAATACGCCTGCAACAAATTTTCTTCGCTTTTCAAGCGTATCTTTTCGAGGTAAACGTGATGAAACATTTACTAGCTCTTCACGCACTTCTGTGTTTAAAGCTTTGTCAAAGTGTTCTGCCAAACGCGTTGGCTCGCTGGCAGTGTAAACCTGTACGCGTTGTTGGTCGTAAAATTCACCTAAACCAATTCCTTTCATTAACTCTTTAGTAATGCGGTTTCTCCCGCGTTTAAACCGGCTAGGTCCTCGTGGTTTATCGGGAACGTTTGAAAATATTTGCAGTGGCTTGAAAACCGCAACGTGTTTTATAACTGGCAATTCTTTTATGCCGTGTTCTTCTTCAGCCCATTTAACAACTGAATCGCCTGCTTTTTTCTTAACTTGATAAAACTTTTCCAATTTTTGCAAAACTTTAGCGGAAATAGCAGCTGTACTTGCACGTAGCCCGCCTCTAAATTGACGTTCTCTTAATCCTTCGCCGTGTTCCATATGAAAGCTACGGTGGGCGCTTGTTCCTCCAGTTCCCTTGAATACAAATTGTCTATCTCCCGCGTTTGTAGTGTGTAAACTACGACCGTGGCTAGTATTTGGATTCCATCTTAACTGCTTGAATGGAATTGCAAATAGCTTAGCATATTGCTCTGGCGTATAACCCGCTTCGCGGAACTGCTCGCGTAAACCTTTATGTTTAGCAACTGAGATAATTATCCTGCGTCGCACCATCTCTGCAACTGTTTTTTTGTCAAAAGGCATGCGCTTGTCAAGCTCAGCGTATACGAATTTTGTTGGTACTGAAAATTCCGGCCGCTTTGGCTTTTCTGTTTGGCTTGTTTTTGTCATAGTTTAGTTTTAATCCCAAGTAAGTTTTGGCTCTAGTGTCTTTCGAGCTAGTTTGTCCACTTCGTTATCAAGAAAAGATGCTAAGTTATCTGGCTTACGGTGGCGTATTTCGCTGAAAATGTGCTTTAACCGCATTGCGTTTTTGCTAAGATTCCTTAATGAATGGGTGCCCTTTGTATTAGCTAGGTTAAATGCAAATGCTTCAATAGCGTGACCTAGAGAAAAGTAGTCCCTTTCTCTATAGGTTTTGAACGCTCCTTCGTCTTTGTACCTACGCGCAGTGCCAAAATCGAAAAATTCAAAAGCGCTTGAATTCAATCCAGATAATGAAGAACCGATTTCAGTTAGGCATATTTTGTTCTGGTGCGCGACGTGTGCAAGTAATACGCCCCTAGTTATAAACTGTTTCAAAGCTTGTATTTTCTCTTCATTTCCAGCTTCAGCTAATTCTCGTAAATTTTGCGAAGTAGCACGTTCAAGAGGCTCTGCAACTCTAGTTGGTTCTTTAGCTTTGTAAACATAAACTCGTTCCTGCCCGGCAAATGCACCTAGCCTAATTGATGACAGGTATTTTGGCGTAATTGCAATGCGTTGTAGTTTTCCCGTTTTGCTAGATAGTACTTGCAAAGGCCGGAACACAGCAGTATGCTGAATTGTAGGAAGCTGGTCGATTCCCTTTGCAGCAGCCCAATTGACAACTGGATCGCCAGAAGTTTTAGCTGTATGGTAGTGCTCATGTAATTCATTGAGGATTCTAACCACGTGAATAATAGATGGTGATCTGGCCCCGCCGTGAAACTCCCGTTCAGGCATATGTTCGTCTACTTTATTTCTATAGCTCTCAAGTGCGTCATCTTCGCCTGTTCCCTTGAATGCAAATTGTCCATTTGGCAAGTTCAAAGTATGAATACTTCGCTTATGCTGAGTGCCAGTTTTTACACCTGGCGCGCGAAAAGGAATTGCGTACACTCCTGGCCGCTTTGTGGGAAAAATCAATTTACGTTCAACTAGTTCAGCGAAAAGCGTTGGGTTGTGCGGAACGCTTGTATCTAGTTCCGCTAGTACTAATTTAGTCGGCGCTGAAAATTCAACTCTCTGCAGGTTTGCCATTAACAATATTACATAGGTTATAAATTTTAAAGGCGATTACTATTACTGTTGTTGAAATTAGTATGGATCTCAAAGAGTGCAAGAAGGTAATCGACGCGGGGCTAAACGCTGGCAAGCTCATTATGGTTATTGGCCACTGTTCTGTAAAGTACGAAGGCCGCGCGGCGAGTAAGCTAAGCGAAGGCGACCGTGCGTTGATTATAAAGAAAGACGGTACTTTTCTCGTTCACCAAAGCACTGGAATGACTGCGATTAACTACCAGGGCCCCGGCGCGGCGATACTTACTAACCTCGACGGCGACAAACTAACTGTAAGTGCAGTTCGCAAAACAAAAAACTCTCTTCCTGGAAACGTGCGCGAACAAATAGTTGTGACTTTTCCAGTTGTTCATTTCTGCCAGTCGTTTGAACTAACTGACGATAAAAAACTGAAAGTTTTCGGCACTGAAGGTGAACTTTCTAACTTGCTAATGCAAGATTTGAACTTAATCGAACCGGGGCTTGTGCCTGTACAGCAGGAATCTCCCTTACCAAAAGGTCATATTGACATCCTCGCGCGGGACAAAAACGGTGCATTAGTTGTAATTGAACTAAAACGCCGACAAGCTGAACTCGCGGCAGTATCTCAATTGAAACGCTACGTTGAAGAAGTTGCAAAGCGCAAAAACACAGTTGTGCGGGGTGTTCTCTGCGCTCCGTCAATGAGCGAAAACGCGAAGAAAATGCTCGACGGCTACGGCTTGGAATTTTTCAAGTTAAACTACGAAATTTCCAACCCCTCTTCAAAGATAATCGGGCTGGAAAAGAAACAAAAAATATTGGGAGAGTATTAATCTGTTTTGTAAGAGGTGGCTATTGTTATTTCTAATTTTTATTCATCAAAAGTTATCCTGTGTTTTTCAAAAAAGCCTTTTCTGCCAAGAATATTAAACGGGCCTGAATAGTTCTTGACAAATAATGCGGGCATTTCAAAAAATTCATCAAGCACTTTTGATTTGACGTTGATTAAGTTTCCTTTTAGTGAACTAGCTATTCCTTGAATTTCAAGTTGTTGAAAGCGAGTTACGGGAATTCCAATTTGCTCTGCAAAGTTGGCGTCTAAAATGCTATAATCTGCTCCAGAGTCTATTACTGTATCTAATTCTATTTCTTTTTCACCGTGTTTTAATGCGATTGAAATAATTGGTTTTAACCATTTTCCCTTGTACTTATAATGAAATGTTTTTTCCACAATTTACAGAATCCAAATAGAATCTAGTTGTTCAAGGGTTGGAACGCGAGTTATTATCATTTTGTTCACTTGCACTGTTTTTTGTTTTACTAGCTCCTTAAAGCTATTTGCACTTGCAGCTATTCCTTTGCTTGTTACCGCTACCCATTTGCCAGCGTATCTTTTAACTAGCTCTTCATCGTGCTCCGCCATCCATTCATCTGCAAGGAATCTTTCGTTCATATATTTTCCCAATACAACTTGAGTAAAGACTTCTATTTTAAAGCTTGTTTAGTGCACGTTAGGTTCTTAAAAACTTCGGCTGAAAAAGTGGGCAAAAGGCCGCTCAATCGCCGCATGAGCACAAACGCCGAAGCGTTTGTGACTCAGACTAAAACTATGTTTTTGCTGAGGCCTTTTAGACCTCTGGCTAAAAAAAGCCGGAAGCGATGTTTTTCGTTTTGTTTGAAAACACCGGCGTGTTTTTTAAGTTCTTTTTCCAAGCTTTATCTACATATGTTTCGAGTAAGCGTTGCTGAAATTGGAGTTTTCCTAGTTCTTTTAATTCTAGCTTTTACTACAATGCCAACTTTCCTCGAGTGGCCAATGTTACTTGTCACTCTCGCATTAACTGCCGTGCTTTCTTTTTATGGTTGGTTTTACTTTAGGAAAATGTTTACAAAAGTTATTCTTGTTCGTGGAATGGGAGTTAATGTAATTTGCAAGGATTTTCAAACCGCACCAATGCACCCAAATCCAGACGTGTGGAAAGTAATTTCGAGCGTGAGAAACACTCACGTTACTGCGTTGTTTTGGACGTTTACTCAAGATTTTGAAGAAGGCGTTGTATCGCACTACGGCTTAAGTAAGTTTTATGACAAGGTTTTCTACCCATCTGATTTCAACACTAGCGATCCACAAGAATACTTAGCGAATATTTGTAAGGCGCTTGGCGTTTCACCACGCCGCGTAGTTTTAGTTGACGTTGACGAGAAAGGAATGGCCGCTGGGAAGAGTTTAGGAATGGACGTCATTTATTATAGCGACGTGCACAAGTTGGCATCTCAGTTAAAAGAAAGGGGAATATAGGTAAATGATTATTTCAATTCGCTATGGCACTTGGGTTATCTTCGCGGTACTATTGTGGATGTTTTACTCTTTTCTTGAAAATAACTTTCCATTGCTAGCTTTATTTGCAATTGTCGACTACTACGTTGCAACGAAAATCTTCTATTACATTCGCCTGCGCACTTCGAGTGTAATGTGTTTTGACGTTAATGGAGTTTTAGTAAACGGCGATTTTAAAAAAGAACGTTTGTCAATAATGCCTGGCATTTACGATTTGCTGAACAACCTCCGCCAAACGCACGTGCTTGTTGTAATTGGTAATAATAACGAAGTTATGGCAGAGGCGTTGTACAAAAACAAAGGGTTTGACAAGTATTTCGACCACCATTTTCAGTCATCTGCATTTGGCACAAAAAAGCCAGATCCGGAATATTTCAAAGCAGTTGCTCATAAGTTAGGAATTTCAACTCACAGTATGGTTTTTGCAGATGACCTTGAGGAAAACGTAGACGGCGCGAAAAAAGCAGGGTGCGGTGGCGTTACGTTTACAACAACTGAAAAGTACCGCAGTGACTTGGCAACTATTGGAATCCGCGCGTAGGTTTTATAGCACTCCTGAAAAGTAATCTGAATATTTAGCAGGAGTGCTAGTTGCAACATTTAGCATGTTGCTATATTTAACAAAGTTATTTCTTTTTGTGTGCTGGCTTGGAATAAAACTTAGTTATGTAACTGGAAATAATTAAGCCAATTGTTGCTATTGCTATAAGTGCAATTACGGCTACAGTTATTGGGTTGTTTAAGTCTATTGGTATAGCCGCGAGTAAGCCGGTTAGCGGAGAAGTGCTGTTTGTGTTTTGAGTTTGGTTATTATTAGTTGAATTTAAACTACTGTTGTTTTTTGTTATATTGAGCGACTTTTTAGAATTTGTATTGTTGGAAGTAGCGTTGCTTGTGTTGGTTAGCGGGTTAACTGCTGCTGTTATTTGTATGCCTGAAGCAGCAGCACCTGCGCTTGGGACAGTTGGACTAACTGGCGGTGGAGTAACTGTAACCGGTGTTTCAACTGCACTTGTAGTATAACTAGAGAAGCCAAACACTTGAAACGCTACCGGGTTTGAAGATAGTTTAATGCAGTTTGAACATGTTGAACTATCTTTCAATATGTTGTACATTGAGTTATTAGCATAGCTTGCGCCGGTTAATGTAATTGTTGCAAATTGTGACAAGAATGGAGTTGCAGTAGAGTTAAGCGAAACCGTTGTGCTTGTTAGGGTAAATTTACTAATGCCGTTTGTAATGTTAACTTCGCCAGTTGAGTTCAACAAGGTTAAATTAGAATAAGTTACAAGCGCTCCATTTGCTGTGAATGTTAAACCACTAAAAGTCGCAATTGTCTGTTGAGTAGCATTTGTAACATTTGCAAATATGCTTGAAAAGTTGCCGATAAAAGTGTTGTTGTAAAGTTCTCCGGTGCTGTCGTTCATTTTTATGTCAAGCGTGTTGCCAGTAAAGCCTTTTAGGTAAATCAAGTTATTCGCAGTTGGTTTAGCTGGAAATCCAACTAAATCTGAGTCGCCGAACAGCGAAAGCGCGGTTCCATTAATGCTAGTTAAATTTATCGATAAGGTATTGTCACTGCCAAATAGCCAAATCGCGTCACTGCTTGAATTGTGAACAACTAAATTAGTAACTGTGGTTTTGTTGGTGATTAATAAAATAGTTGGGTAAAAATCTTCTATAGCTGGCGAGTTGCGCGTTGTAAAGTTTTCCACTAAGTTGTTTTCCCCAATTAAATACAGTGATATAGTTGCATTTGAAAGCGATATCCTTTGTAATGTATTGTTATTTCCTTGTAATACAATTCCGGCGTATACGTCAGTCAAGTTAAAGTCGGCCAGCGAACCGTTAGTTACATTTTCCGCGTTTAACCCAACGAAGTAACCACGAATAGTTATGTTTGAAAATACAGCGTTTGGAGAATTTCCAATGAAATATATAGCTGAGCGCGCGTTCATCGGCGCGTCGTCATTTACCCCCTGTGAAAATTCACTGTCCAAGATGCTAACGTTACTTGAATTTACTATTTGTAGTGAATTGTAACCTGTAGTGGTAACTATATTTTTCAAAGTAACATTAGTAGCGTTGTAAATTGTAATTCCAGCTGCGTAGTTGTTAAACTTGCAGTTTGAAATAGTTACGTTAGATGCGTTTACTACTCCGATTGCTGCTCTTTGCAAGTTGTTTCCAATTGCATTGAAAGTATTGTCGTTGCAATTGAGTTCAACGTTATTCGTAGTAATTGAATACAGTGGCGTTGAAGACTCGCTTGAACAAGTTTTGCCACTGGTAACATTCGTGCTGCTTATTACGTTTACTTCGTCGCATTCGCTGTTTTCTATATATAGTGCATCGCTAGTTGAACTTGCTGGCTTGTAATTCGCTAAACCGCCACAACTAGCGTTCCAATAATAGCTTCCCGCGCTTCCAAGCGTAACTGTTTTTACATAAGAGTAACCGTAGCCGTCAAGGTCAAGCGGAGTTTCCAATATTAGGTAATTATTCGAGTTGTACAGCGAAGCATTGCACGCCGCTACCTCTTCGTAAATAGCTGATATGCTTCCGCCTTTTTCGCTAGTTTCTGTCCAGTAATACCCTGCAGTTAATGTAACTGTTTTACCCGTGGTGTTGCTTTGCAGTAACATTGTAGTGTTAGCGGGGGTTATTTCAATATTTGAACCAGTTTCGCTACGCGTTTCGTAGTTATCAGCGCTGCATTCAATAGTGGGGGTATAGTTGCCTGCTGGAATGCTGTAAATGGCTGTATTGTAGTTTTGTTTCTCTGCGTTGTAATCAGTGGCAAGAGTGTAGCCGTCAAACGTTAGGTAACATATTCCGTTGTGGCTAGGCTGAGTGATTAAATACGTAGTGCCGTTGTCAAAAACTGCGCTGTAATTAATTTCAACTATAAACTGGTGTGGATTGGAATAATGTAGGTATTGCATGGAATAAGCTTCATATATAAGTGCAGAAGTTGGAAGTGGCGTGTAATTCATAACAGTGGCATATGGAACTGTGAATGAACCGCCTTCGCTTGTTGCTGGTTCAAAATTTGGGCTAGCTGAACAACTTATATTCCAAGTGAATGCACCGCGTTGACCAAGTTCAACATCTGCGGTCATCACTTTTTTATCTTTGTCATATATTAGTTGAGCAGCACGTACGAGTTCAGTTTCATTATAAATATAAGCAGTGCAAGTTGCGTTGTTATCCTGAGTTAGTGCGTCTCCGCTTCCAGTTGAATAGTAACGCGCGCTTAAAGAAAAATTAGAGCTACTTGGATTAACTTCACTAAGCAAAATTGCCGTTTTACCTTGCGCTACTTCTTGGACATTGAAAGAAATCGCTGGTTTATATTCAGTTGCACTGCATTCAAATGAAAAAGAATAGTTGCCGATCTCTGAATATACTAAATATTTTTCATAAACTCCAGCGGTCTCGTTGTAAGTAATTGGAAAGGTTACATTAGCAAATACGAGGTTGCACGACGCGCCGTGTTTACTTGGAGTTAACTGATAAACGGTGCCATTTTCATTTCCAGTGTAAGAAACATAATATGCTGAATTAGTGCCAACATAGGCGGTTACTGGTGTTGAATACACAGCTTCCGACGAATAAAGAGAAATAGCATTTACTTGAGTTACGAGGAGTAGTATAGCGGATATTATTCCAACTAAAATATGCTTTGACACTAGATTAACCTGAAATATACTTGGTAGTTCTAGCTATAAAAATCATCTGCTTTTCTTCGAGATGTTTAAATATCTTGCACTCGTAATTACAATGATACTATTACATGTTTGTACAGAGCGTTCTATTGAAGAATTTCAAGTCATTCAAGCAAAATGAAGTGAAGTTTGAAAAAGGTTTCAATGCAATTGTAGGCCCAAATGGTTCGGGAAAGTCAAATCTAAGCGACGCGCTGTCCTTTGCGTTTGGCGAGAGCAGTTTAAAGAGTATGCGCGTGAAGAAATCTGCTGATTTGATTTTTGGCAACGCTAACATTGCAGAGGTAACTGTATTTCTTTCAGATGAAAGCGGCAACAAAAGTGAAGTAAAGAGACTAGTGCGCCGCGACGGCGAAACTAAATACCTCCTAAATGGAAAGCGAGTAAAGAAATACGTTCTCGAGGAATTCCTTTCAAAACAAAGATTGTTCACTCACAATGTTATCAAGCAAGGCGAAGTGCAGCACATTATTGAAATTAACTCCAAAGATCGCCGTACTCTGATTGACGAAGTTGCCAATGTTTCAGAATACGAGGCAAAGAAAAAAGAAGCGCTTTCTGAACTAGCACAGGTTGACGAAAAACTAAAAAGCGCAGCAACTATTCTAGCTGAACGTGAAGGTTATCTTGCTGAACTCGAGCAGGAAAAGCGCGATGCTGAAAAATATTTAGAGCTAAAGAAAGAATTCGACGTTGCCAAAGCTTCGCTGCTTTACATTGACATTTCTATAGGTACTAGTGAATTTGAATCTATAGTTGAAGTAATGAGCGAGTTCAACGACAAACTAAGTGAAATAAGGAAAAAGATAGACGCTTTTACCGCTCAGTTAACAACGGCGAACAACGAGCGACAGAAATTACACGAAGAGATTTTGAAACGCTCACAAGGAAAACAATTAATACTGCAAAAAGAAATCGATGAGTTGACTGCCGTAGTGGAACGCTCGCGCACCATTATTGAAGAGAAGAACAGTTTTGTCAAAATGGAAGATAGCAAGGTAAACGCGTTGAAAGTTGAAAAAGTCAAAGCTGACGACGAAGTGCGCGGCTATTCAATTCGAATGAAGGAATTGCAAAAAGACGTTGGCGACACTTCACACATTTTAAAACGAGACCAAACTGAACTTGACAAACTACTCAAAGAGTCAGACGCTTTTACTTCTGATTTTCACAAGGCGCGTGAGTTCCTAGAAAGGGCAAACAACGAAGTTTTATCCTGCAAGGAACGTTTGTCAAACATCCAAGCTGAGACCGGCAAATTTAGCGAAATTAAAAAGTTAAAACTCGCTGAACTTGAACGTCTTCATGGCGGCAGTGGGTTTGAACAGCTGCAGTCAAACAAAAAATCACTCAAAGAAAAACTGCAAAACGCCGCGAAGTGTTCGGACATTGTTGAACGAGAACTTAACGATTTATATTCAAAGGAAAAGAGGTTGAACAATGAGTTAAGTGAAGTTGAAGAAACTCTGCTTGCGATGAGAACTAAAGTTGCAGGGTTTGACTCGCGCTTGAGAACACTTCGTGAAACTGACCAGAACCGCGCTGTTGTTTTTATAAAAACTCTTGAAAACAAAGGCGTTTACGGTAGCGTTGAAGAATTATGCAGCTATAAAGATGAACAAGCGCTTGCAATACAAGTGAGTTTAGGTCAAAGGGCGAACTATGTTGTTGTCGACTCTAGCCGTACAGCTGCCAAAGTTATAGAAGAGTTGAAGAAAAGTCGCAATGGCCGCGCGGCGTTTATTCCGCTTGACAAAATCCGAACTTCCTCGCGTAACAGCGAAGATGAAAAAATGTCAAAGACAAAAAGTTGCCTTGGGTTCCTTATAGATTTTGTTGAATTTGACCACGCCTATGCAAAAGCATTTCAATACATTTTTGGTTCAACACTTTTATTTTCAACACTTAAAGATGCTGAATCTCTTATTGGAAAAGCGCGAATCGCTACTCTTGATGGTCAACTTGCAGAAGCTTCTGGAGTTATGCTTGGCGGAAGTGCAGTTCAAAAACTAAACACAGCGCGGGATCGCAAATTACTTGATGAATTGAAAGACCAAGAAAAAGCACTACAGATTGCTAAAGACGCTGCGCTTTCTGGTCTCTATGCTATGCGCGATGAAATGACTGTCAAACGCAAGGAAAAAGCAAAGTGTGAATTAGAATTAAAGGCAGTTGAAATTGAACTCGCGTCAGTAACTGCGCGCGAAGAAGCTTTGACACAAAAGAAGTCCAATTTATCAGCTGCAATTAGCCAACTTGAAAATGAAATCAAACAGTGTGATAATTCAGTTGAAAAGGCAGACGAAGATCGCTCTGCACTCATAAGGCAACTTTCAGACTTAAACGTCAAATCACTCGAAGCAAAGCAAAAAATTGACCTTGAGAAGGACAAGAACTTTGGCTTTTCTATTCGCGAGCGGGAACGCAAAATTTCAGATTTAAAAATAGCACTTTCAGATGTAACTAATCAATTTGCTTCACTTAAATCACAGAGCTCAGCATATGAAAAACAAGCTAATATGTTGCAAAAGCAACTTGACGATTTAAACAATGAATTAAGCGCTGCAGCTAGTGCGATTAAAGAACACAGTGAACTCGTCAAGAAATCAAATATTTTGCTAAAAGAAAAGCAACTTGAACAACGCACGCTTTCCTCTGCGTTGAAGGAATTGTACGACAAGCGTGATGCAATTGAAAACCAACTTCAAAAAATTGGTACTGAAAAAGGTAAACTTGAATTTGAACGCGACAAACTCGACCGCGAGGTAAACTCGCGCAACGTACGCCGTGCAGTGCTGGAAAGTCAGTTAACTAATTTGAAAGTTGAATACGCGCCTTTTGAAGCAATTGCAATTCCACAAAAGGAAACTCTCTCTGAAGCTTCAAAGCCAGAGTTACTTGCGCATTCGCGTCAATTGCAAAGCGACATCGACTCACTTGGCGGCGTTAACTTAAAGGCAATTGAGCTTTACTCTGCAAAATTCTCGGAATTGCAGGGGCAGCGTAGCCGCGTTGAACTGCTGCGAACTGAGAAAGATGCAGTGTTGAAATTAATTGACGAAATTGAAGGTCGTAAAATAACGACTTTCATGGCTGCGTTTAATATTATAAATGGCAACTTCAAAGCTTTGTTCAAGCAAGTTTTCAAAGGCAACGGTGAATTGTTTTTAGAAAACACGGAAAATCCATTCCTTGGTGGTTTAACAATAAAAGTACAGTTGGAAAACAAGGAAGTGAAATATTTAGAGTTAATGAGTGGTGGAGAAAAATCCCTCGTTGCTCTGATGTTCCTCTTTGCAATTCAAACTTACAACCCGTCTAGCGTTTACATTCTCGACGAAGCCGACGCTGCGCTTGACCAAGAAAACAGCCGTAAACTGGCAATGCTCGTGAAAAAGCTTTCAGTTGACTCGCAGTTTCTCGTTGTCTCTCACAACCAAAACGTTTACAAAGAAGCCGATTGTTTAGCTGGAGTGGCAATGACGCAAAACGGCTCGGCAATTGTAGAAGTTAAGTTAAACGAAGAAGTGCAGTAATAAGTGCTGAATCAAACTGGCGGTTGGTCATTAAGCTTTTTCGCGGTAGTTGCATTAACTTAAAATACCTAGCTTTTGTATATTTTTTATGGTAGTTTTCATTTCAGAAATTGAACTTAGAAGTAGTTGCACTTTTGAACTAATTGATATAACTGCGCGTGTAAAATCTGCAGTTGCTAAAAGTAGGATGAAAAATGGAGTTGCAGTCATTACTAGTCAGCACACTACGGCTAGTATAGTTGTTAACGAGTCTGAAGAAGGTTTTTTCACGGACTTTAAAACCGCGCTTGAAAAACTGGCGCCGCGGACGGTTGCCTATAAGCATAACTTTGCGCACAGGGCTTCTCCTGCTTGCGAGCCTGAAAATGGCCATAGCCACGTTTTAGCTAGTTTAATAGGCTGTTCACAAACACTTCCAATTGTGAATGGAAAATTAAAATTAGGCCAGTGGCAAAGCGTTTTCCTAGTTGAACTTGACTGCGCTAGGCCAAGAGTAGTTACAATTACTGTGATTGGAGAATGAAAAAAACCAACGTTGGAAAGGTTCTGAAAAAACTTAAACCACGTTTATTTGAAAGAAACGGCAAAATTGCTTATGCTTATGATAAGGCAATTATTTTTAACGAGGGAGAAATTGGCGTTAAAGGCGCAAAGTACCAAATAGTGTCTTTTCCAAGAGGCGCAAGCATTGAACCGCATTGTCATAAACGCGTGAGGGAAATTTTCCTTATTGCAAGCGGAAGTGGAATAGTTAAGATTAACAAGAAATCGCACATGGCGACTGCTGGTGATGTGTTTTTAATTCAACCTGGTGATTTTCACAGTTTGAAAAACGCTGGAAAGGCGCCGTTTGTGTTGCACATTTTCAAATGGAATGAAAACCCAAAAGACGTTTACTGGCAATGACTTAAATACAAGTTTTTCTTTTCTTTTACAGGTGTTTTTGAAATGTTTGGCTTTTTAGCGCGGAGTTCTCTGTTTAATCTATTTCTAGGGGTTACGCTGATAGTTTTTGGTTTACTGTTTCTACTCTCTAACTATAATATTATTCCCGCGATGGAGTGGAATAAAGTGTGGCCAATTATACTAGTAATCTTAGGCGCCACGTTTTTGTTACGCGGTCAAGTTGGACAACAAAGGGATTCAAACTGGCTATAAAAACACTAAAAACTAAGTTAACCCCACAAAAGTAAGCTTTATGTCATATAGTGGGGTTAACTATTTTTCTAGTCAACGTCATAATTATCAACGCTGGTTACCCGCCGCTAATAATTAGAAAGATTTAAAGGGTTTCGTATTTCAATGCGCTTGAAGACGCAGATAACGGCCGCTTTCAGACAATTGAACAATTTTTGTTCGAGCGGCTAAAGGAAACGCACGAAAAGTTCTTCAAAATATATGTAAAATATTTAAAATAACTTGCTGATTTTAGCTCGGCACTGGGGTTTTTATAGCTATTTGGGTACAAATGTAGTTACTAATTTCGTTACATGATCGTGATTATTTATGGGTTTAAGACCAGCTAGGACTATTAGAGTTGCACAAGGCCAACAGTGGTCGCGCATTTCAAGCAAGCGACCGAGAAAATGTTTTGTAAAGGGAGCCCCGCGGCCAAAAGTGAGACAATACGAAATGGGTTCAGACAAGTATTACGAGTGTAAAGTTGAACTATCTTGCCGTTCGCCGATTCACGTTCGCGATAATGCACTTGAAGCTGCACGCCAAGCTGCTAATAAATACCTTGAAAAGACACTAATGATTGAAAACTACTTTTTCAGAGTTAACAAGTACCCGCACTTGGTAATTCGAGAGCACAGTGCACTTGGAGTTGCAGGTGCTGACCGTATTTCAAAGGGAATGAAACGTGCATTCGGCAGGCCAAAAGGCAGAATGTGCAGAGTGAACAAGGGAGAAGCAGTATTCACTGTTTTCTGTAACAAAAACATTGTTAAAGATGTTAAAATTGCACTTACTCGCGCAAATTTGAAACTCTCTGGCAATTACGATCTTGTTGTTAAAGACATTACAAACGAACGCGTTAACTTAACCAAGAAAGGCAAAGCAGCTCGTTTGGCAAAAGTCAAAGTCGAAGAAGTTAAAGTCGTCGAAGCTGTACCCGTCGCAGGCGCAGTGCCTGGAGCAACTCCCGCAGCTGGAACTGCAGGAGCGCCAGCAGCTGGAGCAACAGCGGCACCAACTGGAAAAGAAGCAGCTAAAGACGCAAAACCAGGCAAGAAGTAGTTTAGTGCTTTTACTGGTTTGTTTTCTTCTTTTTCACTTTTCTTTTTTTTATTCGTTTCTACTTTTTAATTTTCTATTTCTACTTTTTATTTAATTTTTTTAGTTTATTTTTTAGTTTTTTATTGTTTATTTTTTATCTTATTCCGAAGTTTACTTCTTCCACGCGAAGTGGAGCTTTTTTAGGTTGGAAGATGTCGGCTTTGCGGGGGAAGTCGCCGGCTAATCGTTCGAAAAGTGCGTGTGTTTTTTCGGGACGGCGTTTAATAAACGCGGTTATTTTCTTATAAGTCGGGCCATCTGTTAACATGTAACACTGGGGGGCATTTGCGCGTCTAGTGCTGTCGTCGCTACCTGCATGTGGAAACGCGTACATCAATACGTGAATGTTGGCGGGTTTATCAGTTAACGTGGTAACTTCGTGTAAGCCCGGTACAATGACTGTAGATTTTTTAGTTACTGGTCTATACTCTATTACTTCTTCGGTTCTTTGCTGTCCTCGGAGTTTATCCCACCAAGTTTGAGGAACTTTAACTTGCCTTGATGCTTTTTCATGATCGGTATAAGTGTGTTCAAAGCGACCCCGCGGGATTACTCCGTGGTGTAACAGCGTTGTGGAATCCGCCATCTCCGCAATATATCGTCTCATTGTAGGGTGAATTGTGATTAACTTTGAATCGTGTTCAGTGCTAAAGTATTGCGGTCTTAAATTTCTCTGGGCGTGCTCGTAGGGATAATCTGTATGGTACTGGCCTTTTATGTTCCATTCGTGAAATCCATGGGCGTGGATTGAAAATGCAACTTTATCCTTAACCGCGTTGACCAGTGCAGTTAATTCTTTATCGTCGACTGTTTTTTTCCCAAGTAAAACGTCGATTATTTCCCGCCCGTCGGTTAAGCCAGCGTTTCGCACTGTTTCAAGCCTTGGTGATATAGTTTTGGAATAGTCGCTGGAAGCTAAATGTCGGCCTAGTTCAATTACATCTTTATCCGTTAATGTTTTCGCTTGAACAGCTTCGTGTAATTTTATTTGTAGTGGCAGCGTTAGCCAGCCATAGCGTTTCATGCCTACTTTTTCAAAATAGGCCTTTGCTGCTGCAAGTTGTTCATTTGATGGTTTCATAGGTAATTATCCTACAATTGATAACTTATTTAACCTAGGGATGGTAATTTTTAAAATGGTTAACCAGAAGAATATTTATTGGTTCAAAGAGTTGTCGCGGGATAGTTTAGCTGCTGCTGGCGGCAAAGGTGCTAACCTTGCAGAAATGATAAATAACAATTTTCCAGTTCCGCCGGGTTTCGTTGTTTCGAGCTACGCTTATTTTGAATTCATCAAGCACAATGGAATTGACGAGATAATTCGCCAGAATTGCAGTTTGTTAGATGTTTATGATAATGTTTCGCTTGACAAAGCGAGTCAGATTGTCAAAGAGGCGATTTTGAACGGCGAGATCCCGCAGGATATTCGCGCGGATATTATAAAAAGTTACAATCACTTGTGCGGGGTTGATTTAATTCCAACTGACTCGCAAGAAATTTACGTCGCTATACGCTCTAGTGCAACTGCTGAAGATCTACCTGAGGCGAGTTTCGCAGGCCAGCAAGAGAGCTTTCTTAACATAAAGGGAGGCGACGCGGTTGTAGCTGCGGTGAAAAAGTGCTGGGCTTCGCTTTTCGGCGCAAGGGCAATGTACTACCGCGTAGAGCAGGGGTTTGACCACATGAAAGTTGGACTTGCTGCTGTTGTGCAGAAAATGTGCCAAAGTGAAATAAGTGGAGTTATGTTCACCGCTGAACCGTTCACAGGCGACCGGAGTAAAATCGTCGTCGAAGGCGGTTTCGGCCTCGGCGAAGCAGTTGTAAGTGGTTCAATTACGCCAGATCACTATGTTATTGACAAAGCGTCGATGCAACTTTCTGAAAAGCGTTTAAGCAAACAGACGCGCATGATTACAAAAGTAAAAGGAGCTGACCAGTGGGTTGATGTTGAAGAAGAGTTGCAAGAAGTGCAGAAAGTTCCTGATGCAATTGTTTTACAACTCGCTCGCTATGCTAAGCAACTTGAAGAGCATTATGGCCGCCCGCAGGATATAGAGTGGGGAGTTGAAAACGGCGAAGTTTACATCGTGCAAACCCGCGCGATTACAACGTTGGAAAAACACAAGCAACACGTTCAACAGCAGGAGCCACAGTTGCAAATGCAACCAGCGCAAGTTTCACAAGAACAATTTACACCAGCTGAAGAAGAAAAAGAAACTGAAGAAAACGCTGACGAAAAGGTTGAAGAACAAAAAGAAGTGCAAGAAGAAAAATTTATTGAAAGGAAACAAGAGGTGACTGTAATGCCAGAACAAAACGCAAACGAAAGCGAAGAAGCGATTGTGCAAGGTTTATCCGCTTCTCCCGGAGTTGCAAGCGGCCCAGTTCGATTAATACTTGACTTGAAGGAATTATACAAAGTGAAAAAAGGCGACGTGCTTGTAACAACAATGACTACGCCGGACTTTGTCCCAGCGATGAAACGCGCATGCGCGATTGTAACTGACGAAGGTGGAACAACTGCCCACGCTGCAATTGTCTCGCGAGAACTCGGCGTACCGTGTATTGTTGGTTCTGGAAGTGCTACGCGCAATTTACACGATGGTGAAATTGTAACTGTCGACGCTGACCATGGTATGGTTTACGCAAGGGCCCCCGGCGCGGCCCTTACTGATCCCACGGCAACCAAGCAAGTTGCACTTATTGCAAGTGTAAACGCGCACATCATTACTGGTACTAAGCTTTACGTTAACTTAGCTCAGCCTGATTTGGCAGAGGGAGTCGCGCTGCGAGACGTGGATGGAGTTGGTTTACTCCGTGCGGAGTTCATCGTCGCTGCGATGGGTAAGCACCCGCGTTTATTCATTAAGCAAGGTCGCGAGCAGGAGTTTATTGACAGCCTTGCTAAGGCACTTCGCAAAGCGTGCGCGCCGTTTGGAAACCGTCCAGTTATTTACCGCGCGACTGACTTCAAGACAAACGAATACCGTAACTTAGAAGGCGGAACTGAATTTGAACCGCATGAAGAGAATCCAATGATTGGATACCGTGGTTGCTTCCGTTACATTAAAGACCCAGCTGAATTTGCAATGGAATTAGCTGCGATTAAAAAAGTGCGGGAAAAGTACGGAATGAAAAACTTACATTTAATGATTCCAGTTGTGCGTACAGTGCACGAGTTTAAACTTGTAAAGAAATTAGTTGAAGCAGCTGGGTTACACCAAACGCGCGACTTTAAACTTGGAATAATGTGCGAAGTTCCATCCAACGTAATTCTTGCAGAAGAGTTTTGCAAAGCAGGCGCTGACTTCTTCTCAATTGGCTCAAACGATTTAACGCAGCTAACGCTCGGAGTTGATCGTGATAATTCAATTGTTGCTGAGGAGTTCGACGAGCGCGACGAAGCAGTACTGCGTAGCATTGAAAAGGTTATCAAAACATGCCATCAGTATGACGTAAAAGTGTCAATTTGCGGCCAAGCACCTTCTGTTTATCCTGAGTTTACTGAAAAATTAGTTGAATATGGAATTGATTCAATTTCAGTTAATCCCGACGTGATTGAAAAAACGCGCCGTGTAATTGCCAGTGCAGAGCAAAGGAAATTGTTAAGAAAGTAAAAAGATGAAAATGTAAAAATTTCTTCTGTTAATTTTTCACAATTGTCCCACTAAACGGTTTGTCGTTCAACGCGTTTTCAACTTCTTTTACGTTTTTCCCATCTACAAACCGTAATTCAATGTTACTCCGTTGTGCTAGTTTACACGCGACGAGGTCAAAGGGAAAGTTCGTCCGTGCCATTCTCGTGTCGTTTTCACTCGCGAGTTTCGTTAACGCAGGGTGGGACATTTTTTCAATTTTCTTCGCGCTTTTGTCAACATTCGGGTCAGCTGAATAAACGTAACTAACGTTGCTTAAATTTAACAGCGTTTTTGCGTCTAGTTTTTCTGCAAGGAGCACTGAAATTGCGTCGGTTGTAACGCCTGGCAGTTGCCCGCCGAGAACTGGAATTTTTCTGTTATCTACCGCCGCGGTGGCTTCGTCTAAGTTATTACAATAAATTGCGTTTGGTATAATCGCAGCTACAAGTGCAGCGTTTACGTGAGTTGCTTTTATCGCAATTGAATCGCAGTTAAATTCGTTGACTTTAAACTCACGTGCGAGTGAAACGTAGCTCCGTGCTATTTTTCCACCGCCAACAACAATTGCAATATCTTTGTGCTTTGCAAATAGCGCCGCGATGTTTTTCAAAAAACTGACGTCAAACTCGTTGTTATCGCCGAACAACAGCGAACCACCAAGAGAAACTACTTTCATTTATTCAATTCACCTTTTATTATTTTTCTCCTATTTTCCTTGCAGTTCCTTTGCCAGCGTCAACTTCCACCAAGTCACCGTCTTTGAAAACTCTTGTAGCGTGCTTTGCGCCTACAATGCAGGGAATGCCTAATTCTCGACTTACAATTGCTGCATGTGACGTTACGCCACCTTCGTCAGTAATAATCGCAACTGCTTTTTTCATTACAGGAACCATTTCAGGTCTAGTCATGCTTGTTATTAGTACGTCGCCTTCCTGCATGTTAATCATATCGTGAGTTTTTAGAACAATTTTTGCCAGGCCAGTTGCTTTTCCTTCTGAAGCGCAGCTTCCTGTTACTTCTGCAATTGCCTTGGCAGATTTACCAAATAGGGTAGCATATAGTGCGAGTGTTTCTTCTCCATCAAAAATTTCATGTCCTTCTCTCGTGTGAATAATTAGGCAACTTTTACGGCGTGCTGCAAGAACTTTCAAATTAGCTTCGCCAGTTTTGACAATTTCTTTTAGTTCAGGAAGTATCGTATATTCAAGTAATGCGGGGCTTATTCCAGTTCGTCGACTTGCCTCGTCGATAAACTTTCGTTGATAATGATTTGCAATTAACACATTTTTCTTTCTTTCATCTTGCATGTAGGTGAATATCTCTGAAATTTTGATTAAATCAAGCAACTCTTTTGGCACTTGTAGTTGCTTTATGAGTTTTGCCTTTAATTTTATAGAATTTTCAAGGTGCTGTTCAATTTCTTTTTTTGCCTCGGTGCCGTTTACGCCTGCTTTTTGTAAAGTGCAAAGTTCGTTTAAGAAATATAGCTTATCAAGGCATTTGACTTTTGCATAATTGTTCTGAACCCAATAAAATTCTCTTGCATGTTTTTCTAGCATCTTTTCAATTTCAGGCATTTCGTCAAGATGTGCGGCGGCGTAGTCAAAGCCGCGCAAGATTATTAGTAAATGTAAATTATTAGCTTGAATTTTCGCTAGAATTTCTAGCAGGGTTTTCTTCTCTTCGTTTACAAATGACGGTAAAATTGGCGCAAGAAGCTCAGCGTAAAGTTCGTTAAATTGATTAGTTTTACCTTTTTGAGCGATAAATTTTTTGAACGCAGGTTCTAGGAAGTTTTGGGCATGCATGCTAAATGGATCTTGCACGCCAATGGCGATTCCATACTGCATTACGTATGCATCGAAGAAATCTTGGTAAAGGGCGTTGAAATCTTGCGCAGAAAGTTTTGAAAGATCAGTCCTTTCTATTTTGTCTATTTTCTTTTGATATTTTTTTACCAGTGCTTGCCATTTTTCCATTAATTTTTGTAAAAACTGTTCATCTTTTGAAACGTTAACAATGAGCTCCTTGCGAAGTCGAACCATGTCATTGTCATTCCAATACCAGTTGCCGTAATTGTCTTTGAAAAACACCATTAGAATGTGATGCCAATCGCCATAAGCGGCTTTCATTGGTTTAAACGGCATGTATGCTACGGGGTACATGTAGTGAAGGACGCCATGAAAACCCTTGTTTGTCCACGAGCTTTTATCTAAGGAGTATTTTTTAATTATCTGCTCTGCTTTCAAGTTCTATCCCTTCTATAATTATAATTTATGGGCTTACCCACAAGTTTTTCAACGCGGGGATTTATATGTATATACCAAAAAACGCAAGAAGGGAGATGTTTATGAAAGATACTAAAATTACAAAGGTACTTGGAAAAGTAGTTGCTGCGCTCGCGAAGGAACTCGACGAGAAGGAAAAGAACCAAGATAAAGTGTTGTCGCTATCGCGTGAATTCATCCGTGACTGCGCTAAAGCAATTCGTCATTTGCATACTGAAAATCCAAAAGAGGCAAAAGAGCTAATGACTGGCATGGCGAAGAAGCTAGTTGAATTGAAAAAAGTTGGCGAAAAATTTCCTCATATTCTTGACACGCCAATGCAAGAATACGCTGAGATAATGATTTTCTGTGCGGTTGTTGAAAAGAAAGATATCCCGACGCCGGAAGATCTTGACATTACGGTTTCTTCTTACTTAGGCGGCTTCCTAGATTGTTCTGGCGAAGTGCGCCGTGCGTTGCAATTAGCGTTGAAGGAAGGTAAGTATAACGACGCGGAGTATTACTTCCAGTGCATGAATAACATTTACGACGAGATGATGCTGTTGAAATACTCAGCGTCGCTTGTTGGCAATCTAAAGCGCAAGCAAGATGTACTGCGTGGACAGCTAGAGCACGCGAGGAGTGAAATGCTCCGCTGTGCGAAATAAAAATAAACAATGTAACGAAGCGTGATGTTGTATGTTAGATGTTAAAATTATTCGAAAAAATCCCGAAATCGTAAAGAAAGATTTAGAAAAGCGCGGGGACAAGGAAAAACTATCTTGGCTAAGTGACTTAATTTTAAAAGATAAAGAATACCGTGAGCTTTTGCTCGAAGCTGAAAAACTACGCAGCCGGCGTAACAAAATTTCAACTGACATCGGCGAGGCGAAGAAGGCCGGTAAAGACGCGGCATCGTTATTCAAGGAAGCTAAGGAAATTCCGCAGAAGATAAAAGAAACTGAGGAAAAGATGAACTTAGTGAAGGAAAAAGTTGACTATTATTTAATGCGTTTGCCGAACGTTTTGCACGAAAGCGTTCCATTTGGGAGGGACGATAGTGAAAACAAAGTTGTTCGCAAAGTTAGAGTAATTCCAAAGGCGAAGCAATTTAGGAGCCACGTTGACCTTTTGGAAATGCACGGCCAGGATTTAGAACGCGCTGCTAAGATAAGCGGCGCGAGGTTTTTCTTCTTAAAGGGAGATTTTGTTCTCCTTGACATGGCGTTGCAGCGCATGGCGATGGATATTCTGGTGAAAAAGGGGTTTATTCCAGTTTTGCCCCCGTACATGATGCATCGCAAGCCATACGAGGGAGTTACTGACCTTGCGGATTTTGAAAACGTCATGTACAAAATTGAAAACGAAGATCTCTACTTAATTGCAACGAGTGAGCATCCGTTGACCGCAATGCACAGTGGTGAAATCTTCGAACCAGAGCAACTTCCGTTGAAATACGCTGGAATAAGCAATAACTTCCGCAAAGAAGCGGGAGCACATGGTAAAGATACAAAAGGCATTTTCCGTGTTCATCAGTTTAATAAGATTGAACAAGTTGTTTTCTCACGACCAGAAGAATCGTGGAAAATTCATGAAGAACTAATTAAAAACTGCGAAGGCTTTTTCAAACTTTTGAAGATTCCGTTTCGTGTTGTTAATGTATGTACGGGAGATATTGGAATTGTTGCGGCGAAGAAATACGACGTCGAAGCATGGATGCCAGCGCAAGGCGCTTATCGTGAAGTTGCATCGTGTTCAAACTGTACGGCGTATCAAGCAAATCGTCTTGGCATTCGCTATCGAACTAGCAAGGGAAGCGAAGAAAAAGAACCAGTTCACACGCTGAACAGCACAATGGTTGCTACAAACCGGGCAATTGTCGCGGTTATGGAAAACTTCCAAAAGCCAGACGGTTCAATTAAAATTCCAACTGCGTTGCAAAAGTACATGAATGGGAAGAAAGAGCTTGTACCTCAGAAATCTTAGCTGTTCGAAAGGTCTTTGAACTTCAGCGGAGCTAACAATTACATTGTTAAGTATGTCAAATAAGTGAATTAAAAATGTCAACCGAATCTAAACAATTATTCGAGTTCAAGAAGCACATTAGTCAGCTTAAGGAATACCAGGGTCGTGGAACTGAACTAATAACAGTTTACATTACGCCGGGCTATCCGATTTCTGACATTGCTGCAAAACTGCGCGACGAGTACAGTCAAGCGTCTAACATTAAGAGCAAGTCAACTCAGAAAAACGTACAAGCCGCGTTGGAAAAAATAATGGCGTTTCTAAAGACTTTCAAGAAAACTCCAGAAATGGGAATTGCGATTTTCTGCGGTAACATTTCACAATACGAGGGCCAAGTTGATGTACAGTTATTTTTCGTTGAACCACCTTACCCACTTGCAACGCAGTTTTACCGCTGTGAATCTAAGTTCGTGCTCGAGCCAATGGAAGACATGCTTGAACATACTGGCACCTATGGGCTTGTTGTGCTTGATGGCAAAGATGCTACAATTGCAATATTGAAAGGCAAAATGGTAAAAGTTTTACGCACGTTGCACAGCACTGCAATGCAAAAAGTGCACAAAGGTGGGCAATCTGCAGCTCGTTTCCAGCGAATTCACGAGGAAACAGTTGAAAAGTACTACCAGCGTGCTGGCGAAGCAATGGATGTTTTTATGGAAATAAAAAACTTACAAGGAGTAATAATTGGCGGACCAGGGCCTGTTAAAGAAGATTTTACAAAGGCTAAATTTTTCAATTACCAGCTCAAGATTCTTGGAGTTGTAGATACGGGCTATGCAGATGAACAAGGTTTAAAAGAGTTGATGGAAAAATCTGCAGATTTATTAAAAGAACAGGAAGCAGTTAAAGAAAAGAAATTAGTAAGCGAATTTATTTCGCTAGTTGCCCGCGAGGGGCTAGCCGTTTACGGTTTAGAAAAGACGCAACAAGCACTTGACGTAAAACGCGCTTCGAAAA
Organism: Microcaldota archaeon; assembly: GCA_043805855.1. Lineage (GTDB taxonomy): Archaea > Micrarchaeota > Micrarchaeia > Norongarragalinales > UBA8480 > JAHFHC01. Next base: position 2,555 of record JAZDHP010000009.1, on the reverse strand, counting down.
TTTTAATAACTGAAGGAATGGAAATGTTCGACTGCGAGTACAAGTGTCCATCTTGTGGTAAAACAGTTTCAAAGACAATTGAAGAAAAAAGAGAAACAGAGCCATGCGAGTGCGGTTCTCACCGTAAAGTTGGCCTCTGCCGTTTGCGTATTACTGACATTATTGAAAACGCTGAACAGCAAGGTGTTATAGTTGAATATATTTCAGATGAAACCGACGAAGGTAGGCAATTCCACGCTTCGTTCAAGGGAATAGGCGCTTTCCTTAGGTATTAGGTAGAAAGTTAGGTGAAAGATAAAAAAATGCGTTTTATTTTAATCCACTGCACTGGCGGCGACCCAAACGAAACGTTTTTTCCATGGTTGCGGGAAAAACTCGAAGCAAAAGGGCATGAAGTGATAGCGCCACGTTTCCCAACGCCAGAAGGTCAAACGCTTGAAAACTGGATGCAAGTATTCCAACCGTATTTTGCAAAACTAACGCCGGACACTGTGCTTATTGGCCGCAGTATAGGCGCGCCTTTCGTATTGAGGATTTTAGAAAAATCGCACGTAAAAGTAAAAGCCGCGTTTATAATTGCCGGGTTCGCGTCGGATTTACATTTGGAAGAATTCGCTCCACTGGTTAATAGTTTTATTTTTCCAAAGTGGAATTGGGAAAAAATCAAAAACAATGCAGGTAGGTTTTTCATTTACAACTCAGACGACGACCCATACGTTAAACCTGCAAACGGCGAGGAAATCGCGCAAAAAGTCGGCGCAAAGATGCGCTTGTTTGCTAAACGAGGACACTTTTGGGACGAAGAATTTCCAGAACTGTGGGAAGATGTAAAGACACTTATCTAATTTTTTCCAATTTTTCAACTTTTAACTTTGCGGGCTATTCCTTTATTCGCGTCAACTTCTATTAAATCCCCATCTTGAAATACCTTCGTTGCAATTTTAGTTCCAATAACGCAAGGCACGCCTAACTCTCTGCTAACGATTGCCGCGTGTGAAGTAATCCCGCCTTCCTCTGCAACTATGGCGCTTGCGAGTTTCATCGCTGGAACTAACTCTGGGTTCGTCGAGTGTGCAACGAGAATATCGCCTTGTTGCATTTTTGCCATGTCCTGAGTTGTATTTACAATTCTTGCAATTCCCTTTGCCTTGCCGGGACACGCACAGTGTCCAGTAACTTCATTTTTGTCAAGTTTAGTAATGTTAACTATGTCGTAAATTTTCTTAGCTTCTTCGCCAGTCAATGTTTTTATTTCTTTTTCAGTTACAATTAAACACGAGAGTTTCCTGCGTTCGTTTAACAAATTAACATCAACTTTTCCGCTTTTCAATACGCTAGACATTTCATCTGGCAAAATGTAACGACACTGTTTTTCGGTTATTTGAAATCGCTTTGCAATTTCTTGAATCAACGGGTCAAGCTTCCAGTATAGCTTCAGCGTTTCAAACTTACGGTCGCTTTTTATAATCGTAAACTCGCGTGCTGCGTAAAAGAACTGCTTGTACTCTGCGTTCATCGCTAGCTTCGCTTCGTATTTCTTTTGATTTTCCAATAAATCGCGCCGCATTTTTTCCAAGCCACGCAGCTCTTCAAGCGCATCTCCCTTGTTTTTCAATTCGCTTGCAAGTAAATTTGCAAAGTATTCAGGCGTCCAAGTAACTTTGCCTTCATAACCGCGGGAAAGCCAACCGTACTTTTCCGAAAGTGTGTTTATTTTACTCGCTAGGGTCTTATCTTCTTTCCATTTGCCCATGTTTAATAGTACTTGCCATTTTTCGCTATTTTGTATTTCACTTAGCAGTTTGAAAAATTCCTCTTCTTGCAATTGTGGCAATGTTTTGCGCTCAACGGTGGTCAACGCCGCGAACACTTCGCCAGCTTTATCTTCAGAAATTCCAACTTCCACGCACCTTTTCTTTACGTAGTTTAACAACATTTCAGAGAACAGCGTGTGGTACATGTCCATAACTGATGGAACTGCGCTTGCGGCGTACAACTCAGTAATGAGCTCATTGGCTTTCATGTAAATTTCGCTGAGCTCGGCATTTGTTTTTTTTGAAAGGTCTTGTTCTAGTTCATTTTTTATAAACTGCGCCGTGTCACGCATAGTAACTGCTGTGTCTCTACGTATTAATTCTACAAATTCTCGTTTTCGAGCTTTTTCAATTACTCCTTTTGAAACTTCAATGCCTTCCTTTTCTTCTTGTACGAATTTTAAGTCTCCGTTGACGCTAAGTAATCTCCCGATGGAAAACGTACGAGGAATATAGCGTTTTTGTCCAACTATCCAGCCTTTCCAAGCGTAGGCCCATGGGAATACGTTACTGCACCCAGATATTTCTTCAAACGAAACTAGTGACATTTTCTTCCTATTCATTGTGATTCACGCTATTCTTCAGGTTATATACGGCATATGTCGTGTTGTTTATTTGCTGGTTAGTTGCCATGTTTATTTTTATTTTTATTTGATTGTTTATCCTCTGAAATTTCTCCTATTAGGGGCGGGATTATGGAACGCTCTGCGCGTCGTACTAAATCTTGTAAAGTTGTTCTTT
>JAZDHP010000008.1:0-43784 GCA_043805855.1 Microcaldota archaeon | reverse complement strand
GCTCAACGACAAGCATGATTTAATTCACAAAGCGTGTGGTTGGATGCTGCGCGAAGTCGGTAAAAGAAACCAAGCTGCGTTAGAAGAATTCCTCGAACTGCATTACTCGCAGATGCCGCGTACGATGTTGCGTTACGCGATTGAAAAGTTTCAAGAAGAAAAACGCAAACAGTTCTTGAACCGTACGGTTTAAATTGCTTCTACGGCCATAAATTACTTAACGAAGCGATGTGCTTCGTTATAGGCATCGAGCTTTGCTCGATGACTCAGTCACAAGCTAAGGGCTTGTGCTGAAGGCCTTTCACTTCGTGAGGCGAAGTGTAAGTTAATCCGTGGTTATAATTCAATGGCTAAATTTCCAATTGCAGAACGATATATCTTAGGCGTCTTGATTTGCAAGAAGTGCAAAACGCGCAATCCAAAAAGCGCAGTACGATGCCGCAAGTGCATGTACCCAAACCTACGCCCGAAGCGCGCAAGGAAGAAAGAAGCAAAAGGCAAATAAGAAGCTATAGTTTCTTTTTTTGCTTTTTTTATTTTATTATTAATAGCGTCAGCTATTTTTCGCTCTTTGGCGCAGCGCTTTCTTGTCTCTGATAGCGACCAGTATAAACTCCCTTGCTGTTTGCAGTAGGGTGGACAGTTAGCCAAGCTACTTTATCGCCGGGTTTCAAAGTATGATCTCGCAATGCGAGGAATTCCAGCGCCATTTTTCCCTCCCAACCGCCGTGCGCTAGTTTTGCCGTGCTGTGCATTAGATTATCTCTACTTGACTGAACCCAACCGACGTGATTTATGGGAATCGCCATGTGTTCTCTAGTTGAAATGACGAAAAATTGACCGGCTTTTATTAGCAGTTTGTTAAACGCCCGCGTTGTAAACTGCGAAGCAAAGTTACGCGCTCTTGGGTCAATATAGCGAATGTGTTGGTCTCCAATTTTTACTAAAGGTAGCGCATCGTGGTTAACTTCAACAACCTCATCGCCAACGTGTAAATTAACAAGCGAAGTTTCTGTTGCGGTTGTACGTGGTGAAGTTTTGATTAATTTTGGATCTCCGCGCTTGCTGCGTATTTCATCAATGTTCAACAAACGACACGGGTCGCCGTTTCGCATCCTAACTGGAATCGACGCCATGTTGTGAATGAAAACTTCCATCGTAGCAGGCAAAACCCGCCGCGATAACTGCCGCTGAAAAGTGCTTTGACTATCGCCGAGGTTTATCCCAGCGCGTGCAAAAGTTGAAGTAGAGTGCGGTGCGATTCTAAACGCTTTGCGAAACGGTTTTGGAATTGGAACAATTGCCTTTGCCAAACCGCCAGGCATTAGAAAAACGCCGTCTCTAGTTTGATAAGCTTTTCCAACTGGAACCATACCGCGCATCTTTACTTCAGTTTCAAAATACTCTTTTCTATCAACTGGAGTTTTCGCAGCAAACCTCGGCAAACCATAACTTCCGCCAAACTGCCTTGCAGTTTCTTCCATTTGCCTTTGAACCGCTTCTTCACCGCCGGCTCTTTCAACATAGCGCCGCGCAACAGCTACATCGCGCATAACCTCTCGCTCGTGTTTCCTCGTTTTACGTGGGTTAAGTTTCAATATCTTCGGCGGACGCAACTTCATGAAAGAAAATAAGCTGGGAAAGTATTTAATTACAATAACTGCAAAAGAAAAGCTTCAATTACCTTTGTTAGTATAAATTAATCATGCAGGGGTAGCAAAGCCTGGTCAAGGAAAGCCCTTTTCTTGGAAAGAAAAGGTCTTTCAATCCCAAAAGAACGTAAGTGTCTTTTTCGGGCTGAAAGCCATTTTTCTACAGAAAAAGGGCTTTCGATTAAATGCGCCAGATTCAGGGTCTGGTCCCTTAGGGGTTCGAGAGCAAACCCTTCTTTTCTTTGCGAAAGAAAAGAAGCCTTTGAGTGGAAGAAAAGAAATTGGTTTCTCGAGTTCAAAAGCCTTTTTTCTTTTAGAAAGAAAAAAGCCTTGGGAAAAAAGAAATTTCCCTCTAAGTGAAAATCTCTCCTCCTGCATTTTTCTTTTTTATATTAGTTTAAGTTTTCTTTGGCCACACCTAATACTTTTTATACTCTTTAGCTGTTTCTTTATCTATGTGTGATAAAAATTCTTGGTTTCATTACGCTTGCGTTCCTACACTTTTGATGGCGTTGTACGTTCTTCTGATGCTTTTGATTCCGCGTGGAACTGATATGACGGATCCGTATAATTTGTTGCCCTTCTTTGAAAAACTAGGGATAATGCTGTCGGTATTGATAGTTCCCTTTGTTCCAATTTTTGTAGTTGTCGGTTATATTTTTGGCAAGAAGGCCGTTGTTGCAGGTGTAAATCGTACCGGTTTAGTGCTTGCAGGTTTGCTGTATGCTTTCTTTCCATTGGCAATTGCGTGGTTCCAGGAAATAAGTGTATCAAATTTATATTTGTTAACTGGCGATAATAATATTTTCATTACGCCGGTGATTTTTGTACTAGGCATAGCTAGTTTTGTACTGCCTTCATTTCTAAACAAAAGTGCTAACTCCAAAAAGAAGAAAAAATAGGCAATTTGCAATATGAAAGTAGTTGTTTTCCTTGCAAAGGAAGATTTTACTGAGCGGCAATTGAAACTAATTGGCCCAGCTACGTTTTACAATGAGGTTGTTAAAAGTGAAGCGGATTTAATTGAAAAGTGCCGCGACGCCGAAGCTGTGCTTGCAACTCCAAAAAGAGTCATTCAATTAACTGCTAATTTTTTCAATTCACTTCCTAAACTAAAATTCGTTTCAGTTTATGCAACTGGTTGCGATTGGGTTGACGTCAGTGCGGCTAAGGTGCACGGCGTTGAGATAAGTTATTGCCCGGGCTATTGTACTTCTGCGGTTGCCGAGTGGACGATTACAATGTTGCAAAAACTCTGCCAGCCAAAAGGCAAAACTCTTGGCGTTATTGGGCTGGGGAGAATTGGCCAAGCGGTTGCTGAAAAGGCGAACAAACTTGGGATGAAAGTAATTGCCTGGGATCGACAACAGAAATCAAGGGTACAAGTGCCACTGGTAAAATTGTTGAAAGAAAGTGATGTTGTTTCGCTTCACTTAGAATTAAATGATGGCACGCGGGGTTTCATTGGAAAGAAAGAATTTGAAATGATAAAACAAGGTGCCTTTTTGATAAATCCGAGCCGCGAAGGGCTAGTTAACGGCGAGGCGCTGAAAAATGCTCTTGAAAGCGGCAAGCTGGCAGGAGCAGCTATTGATCTTGACCCAGGTTCTAAAACAATTTTGAAAAACACTTTAACGACGCCGCACATGGCTTGGAAGAATCCAGAATCTTTTCTAATCGGCGACAAAATGTTTGTACAAAATCTAGTAAAGTGGAGAAATGGGAAGCCACAGAATTTGTTAGCATAGTTAATTGTGTGTTTGTTATTCGCTTTTCGCTATTTTCCACAGTAGTTTAAAGTAGTTCATGAACCCGCGCGAAGCATCTCGACTCTTAATGAGAAAAGTGGTTGGCTGTTGCTGGTAAGGCGTTAAGATCATTACAATGTCACCACAAATTGTGATTGAAACCGGTCCAACATATTCCTTTGGAAGATAACGGATGTGTGAATACTCTTGCTTTTCCATTATCTTCCGCTTATCTCGAGTTGTTATAATCCAACGCCACAGTTTCTTCTTCACTCTCTTTTTAGTATAGCTGTTAAAAAGCAACGGAGAAATCTCGTGGAGAAGTCCAGTTGAACCAATCGTGTACCACTCTTCGCCAGTTTCAAACAGTAAATCAATTGCAGTGCTTACTCCCTCTATACCGGTGAAAATTTCTGAAGTTTCATCAATTGTTTTTGGAGCAATTGCATTTAACTCACCGACAAGACTATCTGCAAGTTCCTTACGCTGGTTAATCCACCACAAAATTCTCTCAGGCCGAGCAGCGGTAAAGTAACGAATGTTATTCTTAATTTCATAACTTGCAAGTCCGTTTTTGATAAGTGAGTTCAACACATTGTAAACTAACGTGCGGTTAATCCCAGCTTTAACTGCAATTTTTCCAGCTGGCGAAGTGCCAGTTTCCAGCATCGCTAAGTATACGCTAGCTTCGTTTGCGTTAAGCCCAAGGTGTTCCAATTTCTCTCCAAGATTCACTTAAATGCACCTGTTGTTTTTTATTGACAACAAACTATTAAAGCGTAACGCCTGCCGTTTGGTTATTGTGGTTTAACAAAATGGTCGAGAAACGGAGTTTGTTTGTATTTGCTTTAGTGGTAGCAGTAATAGTTTTAATTGTCGCGGTAATGTTTTTACCTAAATCAATTGAGAGTGAAAAAGTACGTTTTGGTACTGTGCCTGGAATAACTCCTTCTGCTATTTTTTTCGTTGCGCTTGATCAAGGATATTTCGCAGAACAGGGAATTGAAATTGAAGTTTACAACTTTTCAGCTACTAATGAAATTCACGCTGCGTTACTCTCGGGAGATATTGATATTGAAACCATCACGGGTTTTCCAACAATGATTGCAAGCGAAATTCGCTCGCCAGAACAGTTCAAAGCAATTGGACTAATTATGGAAACTCCAGAACAGCCTTATTCTTATACGGTTGTCGCGATAAATTCTTCGTTTACTACTTTAAGTGATTTATCTAAAGCCACGATTGGAATTCCACCTGGCTCTAACTGGAAAATGTGGTCTGGAAAAATAGCAAAGGTAAACAACTGGACAAATGTAACTTTTGTTCCAGTGAATTATAATTTACAACTAGCTGCGCTTGACTCGCGTAGTGTAGATGCAATTGTAAGCACTGAACCGTTCCATGCGTCTGCAGTTGTAACTGGAATTGGACGAGTTGTGCAAAACCACACGCGCGGAGCAGTTATGAAATACGCGCCGGTTGGCGCAATAATGGCAATTTCAAATAAATTTTCATCAAAAAACCAAGCAAAGGTTAAGAAAATAATTGCAGCATTTGAATCTGCAGAACAATTTATTGCAAGGAACGAAACAGAAGCAAAGCGCATTTACGGCCGTTACACTAACCTCGATGAAAAAATCGCGGTTGCTTCAACTTTGCCTCTATTAAAAATGAAAATATCTGAAAGAGAAATAGAACAAGTTCAACAACTTGTAGATTTACTTTACGCTGAAGGAGAAATTTCTAAACCATATAATGCAACGAGGTTATACTTTACGACTAGCTGGAAATAAAAAGTGTTTTACTCCGAGTGCCAAGCGTAGAATCCACTCAACGGCAATTGCAATTCCCAAGTAAGGTACGAAGCGTGGCAAACTTGTTAATAGTTCTAATATTTTTGTTTGTATTGTAACTTGCGTTAGTGTACTTGCATCGGCTAGTAAAACCGCGAGCAGAGTGAGTGGAAGTAGTTTTGCTAAATCTACTGCAACGTGTTCGCTGTAATATGCGCATATGCGAATTGCAGCAACTATTGAAATTGAAAGCATGAAAATAGTATCGAGCGACATCTTTTGCGATAGTAGGTATAGTAAAATTGATAAAATGACGAACCAAAGGAAGGAAATTAGCGGGAACAAAATCGTGTATTCTAAGATAAAAATTAATGCGTCAAAGTAAGCGCGTAAAAATCCTTTTGGTTTGTTGGTTTTTACTTCATAAAGAACTTTTTTGGATAAATGTAGGTAAAACGTTCCAACTATACTTGCGTAAATTGCTATTGCAATTGCAAGGACAAGCACGTTAGCCGAGGTTAAACCTAAAAGTGAAACTAGTTGAGTATAGAGTTCGCCAGCGCGTGTTGCCAATTCAATTGCAAGTCCATCCATTGAAATACCTTTGTTTGTTTTACTTGTACCAACTGTACCATTTGGCAATTTCTGCTTCGAGGATTGAGTAGCGGGTGTCGAGGCCGTTGTAGTCTTTTATCCAGGTCATGTCTTTTTCGTCGCCTAGCGGCCATGTGTTGATGAACATTCCAGCTACTTGTGGCGTGTTTTTCAAAGCTTCGAACATCGCTTCGTAGGCGACTGCTGCGTGTTCCTTATTAAAATTGCCTTGCCCGCCGCCGCCGTAGGTTTTCGCCCAGCTGTAAGGCTTCGCTTCCCAGCCGTACTCTGTGAAGATAACTTGCTTTCCGTACTTGTTTGACAAGGGTATTACTTTGTTTGATAAAATGCTAGATGCGTAGTTGGTCAATTCACTCACTGTAGTGGTTGTACTACTCGTCAGTGGAACGTACCATTCGAATCCAATGTAGTCAAGCGCATCCCAGAATTTGATTTGCTCAGGCGTACACTGGTTATCTGCTTGAGTACAAGAACAAGAGTAAGTAACTTTGCCGTTGTACACACCGCGCACTGCGCTGATTATATTTCGCCACTTTTCGGTTTTATTGTACCCGCTGTTAATTTGATTGCCGTCGTCGGTAACTGAATCTAGTTCATTGCCAACGCTGTACAGCTCAACGCCTTCTTCCTGTGCAATTTTAGCATAGTGTAATTGGAATTTAGTGTAGTTTTCAAAAAATCCAGTTACGTCCGTAGGTGCAAGGCTTCCTTTTCCGGGTACGTTTTCACTCCAGTTTAAAGTTGACAAGTGCGGCATTAGAAAAACTTTAAGTCCCTTGGCGTGTGCTTTGCGAATTAACTCTCGCAGTTCATCGTCTGAAATAGTCGCATGCATCCAGCCACTCCATCCATCTTGTCCGTATTCCTCGCGGTAAATTGGGCGCAAGTCACTTGCTTTAAAGTCGGTTAAAAACCAAACTGGGTTTATGTTAATCCAATTTGTGCCCTCACTTTTCATTAAATCGTACGCTGAGTCTACCTTGGGCAGGTAATTTCCGCGGGTAAACGAAACGCTGCAGTAGTGACAAGCGGTAATTGTATATCCTTTTATCAACTCGCGACCGCTTCCCTGTGGAGAAATGTAACTGTAAACTTCTTTTCCAAATACGGCACTCCCAGAACCTAAACTATTATTTGCAGCGTCAAATGCGGAAAGCGACAATGTCGCGCCGTTTTGTAGTGTTAAACTTCCCTTAAATTCAAGTTCGTCAAATTTAGCCAATTCAAAACTATTATTTCCGGCTTTCGCAACGACGCGGCTAGCTCCAAGTGGAGCCATGATTTTAACAACGCCAGTAATTGGTTGGTTTGTTGCTATTGCAATTTCGTTAATCAAATTGTTTGAAACATTGCCTAATTGTGAGTTAGAAGGAAGATTGATTGGCGGAATTGCGCCTATGTTTCCTTTAGTACACCATGGTGGATTGGGCCACGGTCCAGCTGGCGGGCACAAGTGCAGCACAACCGGCGCGGCAAAAACAATCAATAAAACTACAATAATCAGAATGATCTTTTTCATTTCGCGCAACACCTTAATTTACAGTTAAGCGTTAAAGTATTTAATCGCTATTGCTCAATCAATTGTTTTTCTGACAAGTTTATCTTTTTTTAAACTAGTTGCCCCCATAATGTGTGTAGGTGTTTTACGTTGAACGTTGACTTAACTTCTTTTGAACAGGTTCCTTGCTTTAAAATTAAAATGACCGAGCCAATCAAAGCGTGTTTACTTTCTCCAAAAAATAGACTTGATTTGCTCAAAAAAGCAAAGTACAATACGTTTGGCCTAGCGTCGCAAGATGTTGCAATTGATTTTCTTACAGATTCGGGAACAGGTGCAATGAGCCAAGAGCAGTGGAGTGCGTTGCTTCTCGGCGACGAATCCTACGCAGGTGCGTCGAGTTACAAGAAATTCGAACAGATGTTTCAAACGTTAACCGGAATGCAATACATTCTACCTGCCCACCAGGGCCGAGCTGCAGAGCGAACGTTGTTTGAAGGACTCGCGTCGCTTGACGTGTTAACAAAAGATTCAATCATTGCGTCAAACGCGTTTTTTGACACTACGCTTGGCTGGGCGTCACAATTTTCTCGCTGTGAGAATGTCTACTGTGAAGATTTTGACAAGGGAAACGAAGTCGACGCAGCGTTCAAGGGAAACTTAAGCGTTGCCAGATTAGAAAAACTCACAAAGGAAAATCCCGGCAAAGTAAAACTAGTGCTGTTGACAGTTACGAATAACACTGGCGGCGGACAACCCGTAAGTATGGCGAACATCCGCGAAGTTTCAGTATTTTGCAAAGCGAATAAAATTTTGTTCTTTTTAGACGCGTGTCGCTTTGCAGAAAACGCATTTTTCATAAAAACCCGCGAAAAAGGATATGAAAATAAAACAATCAAAGAAATTGTACGTGAGATGTTTTCATTTGTCGACGGTGCAACGTTCAGCGCAAAAAAAGATGCAAGAGTCAACATCGGCGGCGCAATTTTATTCTCTCAGGCACATGAAAACATTTACCTCGCTTGTCGGCCGTCGGTAATTCGCAACGAAGGTTTGTTCACCTACGGCGGCATGGCTGGCCGTGATTTAGAAGCAATTGCGCAGGGGTTAAACGAAACAACCGAATTTCCATATTTGCAAAATCGAGTTGGTCAAATTCAGCTACTTCACTCACTTTTGAAAAAAATAGGAGTTCCACTTGTAAATCCAGCTGGTGGAAGCGCAGTTTACATCGACGCAAAGAAATACCTAAGCAATATTCCTGAAGGCGAGTACCGTTCAGACACACTTGCGTTATTGCTCTACGCTATTGGCGGAATAAGAAGCGTTGCAATTGGAAATTTAATGTACGCTGAGAAAACAACCGAGGGAAAAATCCTCACGCCAGCGAAAAACGATTTTGTGCGCCTGGCTGTTCCGCGCAACGTGTACGCAACTGAACACATTTTCTATGTTGTAAACGTGTTTGAAAAGTTAAACGCGGTTAAAGATAAATTAACGCACGGGGTTGCAGTTGACGGAACATTGAGAAACGACCACTTTGACCACTTTGACTGCAAAATGCATTTAATTAACGAGCAAAACTTTGAACAAACAGTACTTTCTAAAATTAGTTAGCGGCTTTTTTCAACCTGTTCAACAGCGCACGGCCAATTCCTTTACTTTCAGGCAACTCGCAGTAAATATTTTTTATTTTCTTTTCATCGCACTCGCGGAAAAACCAGTACAATTTAGCCGCGTATTCTTTTGTGTTTTTCACAATCACTGCAAAGTTTGCTCTAGCTTTTGGCTTGGTGAAACCAATGAAAGCGGAATTAATAGGAATTTGTGTGCCTCTTTTTACTAAGTGTACTTTTCCATTTGGAGAATAATGACGGTACTTCATTCCAGGGCTAAGCACTTTTGTCTTTTTATTTTTCATTAACTGGTTTGGAATTTTTATCTTACCAATTACTTTTTCAATCTCTTCAACACTAACTGCGCCGGGACGCAAAAGTACGGGAGTTTTCTTCGTGCAGTCAATAACCGTTGACTCTAGCCCATGGCGGCAGCGCGGGCCTTTTAAAATTACTAGAATTCGGTCATCAAGATCGTGCAAAACGTGCTGCCATGTTGTTGGGCTTGGTTTTCCGGAAATGTTAGCAGAAGGTGCAGCAACTGGAACGCCGCATGCTTTGAGGAATCTGCGGCACAACGGCAATGAAGGCATGCGAATGCACACTGTATTTAGTCCAGCGGTGACAATTGCGGGAATATGTTTATTTTTCTTTACAACAAGCGTAAGCGAACCGGGGAAAAATGTATTAATTAGCTTCTGTGCTTTTGGTTCAATGTGCGCGGCGATCAGTGGAATTTGCTTTTTGTCATAAATGTGAACAATTAGTGGGTTGTCCGCCGGCCTGCGCTTCGCCGCGAAAATTTTGTCAACTGCCTTTGCGTTGAACGCGTCTGCCCCGAGGCCGTAAACGGTTTCAGTTGGAAAGCCAACAACTTCTCCTTTCCTAATCGCGGCAGCTGCTTTTTCAATTGAATTTGTTGCAATTGTGTTCATGTGCTATTCTTTTTCTCTTTTGGTGCTTTTCTATCTTTATGTTGCGTTTCCCAAGTGTTTTTAAAACCGTAAATTACAATATTTGAAAGAGGTTTATTTTCATGGCAGGTTTAATTGAATGGTTTAAAGAAGTGGAGAACGTTTTCTTCGCAGTCCACGTGTTGTTTGTTATTCTATTCGCTTTCCTTACAGAGTACTTTGTTCCAGGTTGGACTACATTCGCCTACCCTGCGCTTTTAGTTATCGCAATTGCCAGCTTCCTGCTTAATTATCCAGTTGGCGCGATTAAAAGCCACGGGATTTTTTCAGAGTACTTAATTGAACTACGTTTACTGTGGTTAATTGTGCTCGGTGTTTTCGGAGAGTATATAGTGTACCACTTTGAAAATAACGTCGTTAGCCCGTTAATGATCGCCGCGTTAGTGGTTGGAATTTTGTTAATCTTCTACGGCCGCCACCACTTACAGGAAAAAATTGTAAGTACAAGAGGATTCAAGTGAAAATGGCAACAACTGTCGCAGCAGCTGGCGCGGTAAACGGCGATAAGTCTACCTTCAATATTTTAAAGTACTTGTTTGAAGTCAATCACGCGAAGTTCGTCAAACGCAGCGGCTGGTGGGTAGTTGGGATAAAAGACCCAGAGAGCATTGCAGAACACTCATTCGCAACAGCAATACTTGCTTATGTTATTGCTTCTCGCGAAAAAGTTGAAAATCCAGATAGAATCGCGCTGCACGCGTTGTTCCATGACTTGCACGAAACGCGTTTACTCGACCAGCACAAAATTGCAAGTAAATATTTTAAGATTCCAAAAGAAGTGAAGAAAAAAGCAGAGCGCGATCAATGTGACTTGCTTGGAAAACCCGCGGGCGATGTGGTTTACAATTTACTTGCAGATGAAACTGCTATTTTGAAAGACGCTGATTACCTTGAAGCTGCAATAACTGCGCGGTGCTATTACGACAATGGCCACACGGGAGCGTTTGATTGGATTGAACGCGTTTCTGCTGTGTTAAAGACAAAAACCGCGAGAGAGTTATGCGAATTGCTAAAGACAACTGATTCTAGCGTCTGGTGGCAAGGGCTAAAAGAAGATCTAGACTCGCTAAAATATTAGAAAACTATTTTTTACTTATTTTAATTTTCTAGGAAACAACTGGCGCAGCTGGAGCAGAAGGAATTTCAGGGGTTAACGGCAACATAGCAATTCCCGTTATATCTTGATATCTTCGTCTAATCCATTCTGGAAAGTCTCTATTTTCTGTGCTTGGATTAGCTGCGCCCCAGTTGCTTGGCCCACCGTTGTAAGCTTGAAGCAAATCAGAAGTAGTTTGAATTTTGTGGCTAAAGATGTTTCTCTTTGACCAGTAAATCGCAAGTAACTGCGTTCCAGCGCAAATGTTTTGCGAAGGGTTCCATACTGGTTGAGTAACTTTCGGTTCACTTCCCGGCGCGTTGCGGTTATTGTTAACTTCCTGTACAGCGATTACCATTAATTGCATTAAGCCAACTGCACCACTGTCTGGGTTAATGGCATTTGGCTTCCCGCCATTGTGCTCGCACGCTACCCCGCCACTTTCATGCATTGCAACTGCTTTTATCAAGTTTTCATTTATCCCATAGCGCTGTGAACAAGCGCGTACAATTGGATTTAATTCAGGGTCAAAGTAAAGGCATTTGTCGGCTCTACTATTTGCAAGTTGTAACAATTCCGCATCGCTCTTTGCCGCGCCGCTTACGGTTCCCGCGCCGTTTTCATCTGTTTCTCCAGTGTCAAGTTCATCAGCGCTAACTTCAGTTACAGTTGTTTTATAACCGCTTTTACTTTCCTGGCATTGTGTATCTTTTGGCGAGCAGTGGAAGTCAATATGCGTGTGGTCTGCGTGGTCAGGGTCCGCGTATAATAAAGAAGCGAATATTTTTTGCCGTAAACTCGCGTCACTCTCATGAGTGTTTGCATAAATTTGCAATTTATTAATTAAAACAGAGCTAAGCAAAATTCTTTTAACTGGAGTGTTAATTGCTAGAGTTCTTATAATTAGCCAACTCGTTTCAACGTCAAAATCGCCCGGGTTAGGCCCACAGCCACCAAGTTGGTAAACTTTGCCTGGTTTTATACAAATTAAAGACAAGTCAACACTCAAGCCGTTTTGGTGTGTTTTGTGAGTTGGCATAAGCGACCCGCCATTTTGTGCAGATATATCTGTAATTTTTAATTTTTTCCCAATTGCTTTTTGTACAGCACATCCGGCGAGTTCAAGAGAATTTATCGTTTCAGTTGTGCCCCACCCGCGCGTATTAGTTTTTTTTAATTCAATATAGGGGCTATCGCCAGGCACTAACGCTGCGTTTTGTAACCTGCCGTTTGAAGTTCTTCCAATTGCGAGTGAATCAGCTTTAAATTGTGTTAAAGTGCAATCTGCAGTTCCGCCGTCAACTTTAATTGTTTTTGTTTGACTCGCGTCAATTTCTGGAAACGCTTCTTCAACTAACTGCACTTCGCCGCTAATGTCCATTCCAGTTAAGTAAACGAGCACCTGATTGTCTTGCATTTCGTTTTCCTTGTAAACCCAAGCTGCTGAAGTTACAACTATTGCGCCGAGCAGTAAAACTAATAGGAGTTTCTTTTCCATTGTAAAAATAACTAGCAAATTGGAAATTATAAGGATTGAGGTTCGCTTGGTTTATGCTGAAAAGAGAGAAAAGCAGTATGTACCAAACCTTGGTTAAACGGCCGACAGCCAATATCTCTAACCTTCCAATCTCGCACAATAACCTCTATAACTTCAGCTTCACTGAAACCCGCGATTTTACACGCGTCAGTGAACTTCTTAATCTGTTCTACATTCGGGTGAAAACCAACAAGCACTCCGTTTCCCTTCAAAGAGTTAAAAGCATGACTAACTGCTTTTTCGCTGTCTGCCAAGTCAAGAATAACCGCATCGACATTCATCTCGTCAATCCCGTCAAAAATGCTCTTCTGCTTTAACTCAACAATTTTGTCAAAACCAACCTTCGCAACATTCTTAGCTGCCAATTTGTGAAAATCTTCCCGCCACTCGTAAGAATAAACTTTTCCGTCTTTTCCAACGACGTTCGCGAGGAAAATAGCAAGGAAACCACTCCCACTCCCAGCTTCGACAATTTTATCGCCTGACCCAATCCCAGCAAGTCCAACAATCATCGCAGCGTCTTTCAACACGACAACTTGCGGCCCGCGTTTCAACTTTTCAAAAGTACGTTTATCTAACATAGTTAAAATTCTGAACAAGCAAACACTAATAAGTTTCTATTGCGCTTTTTTCTCCACAATAAAGCCTCTGTAGCTCAGTGGTAGAGCGTTTGCATGGTAAGCAAAAGGTCGCGAGTTCAAAAGCCTTTTCTTTAGAAAAGAAAAGCCTTGGGAAAAGAAACCTTGGAAAAAGAAAAAGTTTGAACTATTCTCGTCGGGGGCTTTTCTTTTTTTATGATGCGGTATTGATAAATATGGATGAAAAAATAGAAGAAAAGACAAACACTTTTTTTGCAAAGGAGTTTAGTTTTAGCTTCAAAGCGCTTGACAACACATTGGAGCTTTTTGACTCAGTGCGAGAGTTTTGTCATCACATCAGCGAAGCACATTACTACTCTGAAACAATTAACAAGAAAATATTCGCAATGACTCTCGACGTGCACTTACTTTCGCTACAGTTGCCACTTTTACAAAAACAAGCTCGCGAGCTATATAGCGAAGCGGAAATTGCAATCGACGCTGGAAAAACGCCTACAATTCAAAAGAAAAGCATCGACGAGCTCAAAATACAACTGCAAACAGTTGACAAAAAAATAAACGAACTCAATACTTCGCTGCAAAAACTCGTAAGCGATATAAAAATTGAAGCTAACGGCAAGGTTTGATTAGTTTAGCTTTTCGTCCACTTTTTGCGCGGTGATTGATTTAAGTTAACCGCGAGCAATAGCCTCGAGTTAAATGAGAGTTTTTGTCGACGCTAATACTTTGATTTCAGGAATAGTTTTTCGTGGTCTCGAACACGAAGTGCTGAAATTAGCCTCGAAGGAAAAAACAGAGTTGATAACTTCAGAAGACGTAATTAATGAAGTGACTGCAGTACTAGTGCGTAAGTTTCCAAGGAGTTCTGCGTTGTTCAATGAGTTTATAGTTTCTTCTAGAATTCAAGTTATTCCGAGGTCTAGTTACTTGGAACTAATTTCTTTACAAGTAGTTCGTGATAAAAAAGATCAACACGTTTTAGCAGCAGCTTTATTTTCGAATTGCAAATATCTCGTGAGCGGAGACAAAGATTTAACGACCTTGAAAAGGTACTGTGAAATTGAAATAGTTACTAGCCGGCAGCTACTTGCTTTGGCTGAGTTCAGCTAACAACTTCTTCTTTGTTATTTTATTTGCTTTTGCCTCTTCTTCAAACGCAGCGGTTATTTCATCAAGCCGCGCCTCAACTTTTCCAATAACAATATACTTGCCAACTTTGCGCATTACTACGTAGTCGTTTTCCGTGATACCTTTTTCCTCGCGTAACTGCTGAGGGAGCGTAATTTGGCCGCGAGAGGTTACTTTACCAATAAAATTTTCCATACCTTTCATCAATAAGATTATAAGAAATTCTTATTTATATTCTTTTCGTAGCCTAGTGTCTTGACTTGGCTCATGCCTTTTCGTCCACTTTTTGTGCTGTCTTTATTTTATTCTTCTTTTTTGTTAGTCGTAGCAAGAAATAAATATAAGTTACTATAGTATTCTATAGACTATATATGGTGAACATTACTACGATTCAAATAAATAAAGATGTTTTGGATGAGTTGAAACAACTTAGAGAGTATCCTGAGCAAACGTATAATTCGCTTTTGTTGAAAATGATTACGTTGTTTAAACGCGCAAAAGAACGCAATCAATACGATGATTTCTTGCACAAAATACAACAAGAGAAAATGAAAGAACTTTGGGATAATCCTGCGGACGAGGTGTGGGAAAATGTATAGCTCTGGTGACGTGTTGTTGTGTTCAGTGCAGTTCACTGATTCTTTTGAAGTTAAAGCTAGGCCCGCAGTTGTTTTGTTTGAAGAGTTTGGAAACATTATAGTTGCCGGAATAACTAGCAACCAACAAATGAAAGGGATTTCACTTACTAAAAAAGACGGCGCAATTGTTGACAGCGTCATAAAAACTAATTATATAATGACTATTTCCGAAAACGCCGTGAAGAAAAAGTTATTTGTTTTATCAAAGCAAAAGAAACAAGAGTTGTTTGAACAGCTTGTGAAAAAACTTAACGCGTTAAAATAGCAACCTTTTTAACCACTCTATTTCCTATTGTTTAACTTATGAGTAGTAACTTGGAATGGGTGTGTTTGTACGGTTTTTAACTTATTGTTGGATAGCTTCTTGATTCCGTTTCTAATTTTCACAATTGGAATCCTACTAGCGGGACAAGTTATTAGAGTTAGAATTGGCATTGGACCAGCGCTTGCACTTGGGTTTTTGCTCACAATTTTGCTTCCGTGGCTAATTTTCACTGAGGGCATAGATTTAATAACAATTTTCGCAATTATTTTACTCGGTCTTTTAGTAGCACGCCATACCTTGAGGGTAGAAGTGCTCGGAAGTATAACGCTATTCGTCATCGCCATTTTGGTAGGTGGCTTGTTGCTCCAGATGTTCACTGGTTACAGCTTAGCGTTTCGATAAGGGATCTATATATTATGTCTTATGTTTGTGCATCTTGTGGTAGAGAGTTTAATGACAAAGACTTTCGTTCGGCTCTAAGCGCCGGTAGTGTCCGGTGTACTTATTGTGGGGGCAAATCTCTATTTAAAAAGACGCCGCCAGTAGCTCGCACAGTCAAAGCAGTTTAAAGAATTAGCTTAAATTATTTTTAATATTTTGAAACGTGATTTTATTTTATGGGTAAGAAGTCGACTAGACGCGGAAGTTTATCTTTTTGGCACAGGGCACGTGCAAAACGCCTTGTACCTCGCTTGAGGAACTGGATTAATGTAAAAGGGCTCTCGAGCTTCGCCGGTTACAAAGCAGGTATGATGGACTTAGTAATGATTGAAGATTCTGAATCGCCGTTAAAAGGCCAGGAAGTTGTAAAGCCAGTTACAATTGTCGAAGTACCGCCAATGTTTATCTACGCAGTTAATGTTTTAGCAAAAACCCCGCTAGGGTTAAAACAAATAATGCAAGTAACTGCAACTAATGCTCCAAAAGAAGCGCGACGTTCTTTAACGCCTGCAAAGAAAACAAAAGGCTTTGAAGTAATAAAAGAATTTGAACAACTACGTTTAATCGCGCTTACGCAACCGCAAAAGATTTCATTAAAGAAAACGCCTGAAGTTATGGAAATTCCATTAGCTGGTACAAAAGAAGAACAGCTAGAGCTCGCAAAGAGTTTGCTCGGCAAAGAAGTTGCATTTAGCGATGTTTTCAAAGAAGGAGAATTTACCGACGTAATTGCTGTGACAACTGGAAAAGGTTGGCAAGGGCTTGTCAAGCGGTTCGGCGTTGCGCTTAACCCTCACAAGGCAACTGCACACCGTCGTAAAGGTGGAACTCTTGGCGCAGAAACCCAAGCAAGAGTGTTTTTCTCTGTACCAAGGCCCGGTCAAATGGGCTTTCAAAGGAGAACTGATTTTAACAAACGCATTTTGAAAATTTCAACTAACAAGTTGCCCGCGTTTAAACACTACGGCGAAGTAAAAGGTACTTATATTTTATTGCAAGGCAGTATCCCTGGGCCAGTAAAACGTTTGATCCGCCTACGCCGCGCAGTTGACAAAAAACCTGCAAAAATACCAAATATAATTTCAATACAAGTGTGATGATACAAAAACATGAAAGCAAATATTCTAGATTTACAAGGCAAGCAAACAGTTCAAATTGAATTACCAAAGCAATTTAGCGAAGATGTTCGCGTAGACTTAATCAGGAGGGCGTTCCACGCACATGCTTCTTTACTTTTCCAGCCAAAAGGATGTGACCCGCGAGCTGGTTTAAAGACAACTGCAGAATACTATGGCCGAAGACACGCATGGAGACAAACTATCAACACCGGTCGCTCACGTTTACCAAGGGAAAAGATTCCAGGTGGAAAATCAGGCAGGGTATTGAGAGTACCGCACGCTGTAAAGGGAAGACGCGCACACCCTCCAAAACCACAAAAGAATATAATTGAAAAAATTAACCTAAAAGAAAGAAACAAGGCAATTCGCAGCGCAATCGCAGCTTCAATTAGCGCAACGCTAGTAACTGCAAAGCATGACGTGCAATGCGCTTTTCCAGTAATTGTAACTGACGATTTTGAAAAACTTTCAAAAGCAAAAGAAGTGCTAAAAACATTAATTGCACTTGGCTTTTCAAAAGATTTACAACGTGTAGCAAAGGCAACTAAACGCACTAGTGGAGTAAAGAGACTTCGCGGCCGCGGTAAACGCGTTCCAAGAAGCGTCTTGATAGTTACTTCAACAGCGTGCAATGTTTCAAAAGCAGCTCGTAATTTATCTGGCGTTAATGTTGTAAGCGTTGACAAGCTAAATGCAAATTTGCTTGCTCCGGGTGGAGTTGCAGGCAGACTAGTTTTATGGACTCAAGGCGCGGTGAAAAAATTAAGCGAACAAGCGCTGTATTACTAAAAAAGTGTGATTACTAAAATATGATTCTCAAACCAATAACAACTGAAAAAGCAATAGGCGGGATTGAATTGCGCAATGCAATTACTTTTCAAATTGAACCAACTGATACGAAGAAAAGTATAAAAGAAGAAATTGAAAAGGAATACGGCTTTAAAGTAAAAAGCGTCAACACGTTGACTTCGCCAAACGGCATGAAAAAAGCAGTTATTACATTTAAAGAAAAAGGCAAAGCAGCTGACCTTGCTGCAAAGCTTAAATTAGTTTAGGTAAATTGAGTAATTTGAATAAAATAAATAAAATTTGATTTTTGAGGAAGTGTACAAAAAATGGGTAAACCAATCATTGCACAGAGAAAAGGAAAGGGATCGCCAGCATACAGCAGCCCTTCCCATCGTTATGTTGCAAGAATCAAATATCCTTATGTTGTTACTAAATTAACCACGCCAATGCGCGGCCAAGTTGTTCAATTAATTGACGATCCGGGGCACGGTCCGTTATTAATAGAGGTGCTTCTAGAAAACGGCGAAAAGTTCCTAAACCTCGCGCCTGAAGGGTTGCACTTAGGTCAAGAAATTTCAATACACGCTTCAAAAGTTGCACTTGGCAACGTAGTTCCCATTTCACAACTCGCAGAAGGAACGCCTGTTTACAATGTTGAACTAAGGCCAGGCGACGGTGGAAAACTCGCCCGCACTTGCGGTGCAGTTGCTTACATTGCAACTAAAGACGAGGATAAAAACACAGTTGAAATCCGTTTAGCTTCGCGCCAGGTAAAAACCCTGTTGGGTACTTGTCTTGCTACAATTGGAGTTGCAAGCGGCGGGGGAAAGAAAGAAAAACCATTTAAGAAAGCTGGCAACAAAGGTCGAGCAATGCTTGCAGTTGGTAGAGAATGGCCAAAAGTGCGCAGAAGCGCAATGTCTGCTTACAACCACCCGTTTGGTGGAAAGTCTTTTGGAAAACCAACCGCAGTTTCACGCTCTACACCGCCTGGACGTAAAGTCGGGCACATCGCAGCAAGGAGAACAGGAAGGAGACGAGGAGGAACAACCTAATGGTAAAGAAAATCACTTTTCACGGAAAAACTATGGACGAAGTAAAGGCAATGTCATTTGCTGACTTTATCAAAATTATACCGTCACACCAGCGCAGGACAATGCTGAGAATGAGTGTAAAGTTTAGAAACTTCATTGACAGTTTAAAATTGAAAAAGGCAAAAGGCAAAAAAATTGTGAAAACGCACTTGCGTGAAATGATTATCTTACCAGAAATGCTCGAATTTGAATTTATGGTGTACAATGGAAAAGATTGGGTTAAAGTTGTACCGCAGTTACCAATGCTTGGCCATAGGCTAGGCGAATACGCGATTACAACCAAGTTAGTCAAACACTCTGGCCCTGGAATTGGCGCAACTCGCGGAAGTAAGTCAGTTGAACTCAGGTAGAAAGAAAAAAGGATGTTGAAAAAAATGGGTTTATACAAATATTCACATAAAGCTGCAGATGAAAAGGCAGTTGCACGTTCGCAAGTGCACGACGTCAACGCATCATATAAAGATATGAGCCAAGTGCTAGCTGCTATAATGCGCAAGCCAGTTAAAACCGCAATTCATATACTTGAAGAAGCAATTTCAATGAAAAAAGCAATTCCCTACAAGAGATTTGCAAAAGGCATTGGACACCGAAGTGAACTCGGTGGCAAAAAGGGGCGCTATCCAAAGAAAGAAGCGAAAATTGTAATGGATATGTTAAAAAATGCAATTGCCAACGCTGAGTTCAAAGGGTTTGACAAAGAATCACTTTACATAAAAGCAGCTTCTAGCCACAAGCAAAACAAGTTAATGCGCTATCGAAGGTATTGGGCCGGCGGTGTCATAATTGGGTACGGTAAACAATCATACGCGAGTAAATATGTAACTTGCTGGGCGGAGTTAACGCTAGCACAAAGTGCAAAAGGCAAAAAGAAAAGCGAAGCAAAAAATGTAAAGACAACTGATAAAAAAGTCGAAACAAAAACCGCAATCGCAAAAAGCGAAAAAGCTACAGTAAGCGAAAAGACAGTTGAAAAGAAAGTTGAAAAGGCAGTTGAACAAACAGTTGAAAAACCAACTGAAAGCAAAACAACTGAAAAAATTGAAATTAAATAGGGGTAAGTATTTGTAAAATGGCCAGTGAAAGGAAATTCATTCAAAAAGCAATTGCAGACTTTAGTATAAAGGAATTCCTCCAACGTGAATTAGCAAACGCGGGAGTATCCACAATTGAAATACAAAAAACTCCAATTGCAACTAGAATAGCAATTTCAGTACGCAGGCCAGGTTTAGTGGTTGGCAAAAAAGGTCAAACTATAAAGGACATTTCAGACGCGTTGCAAAAGCAATATGGCATTGAAAACCCGCAAATTGAAGTAATTGAAGTAATGCAACCTTCACTTGACGCTAAATTAGTTGCTGAAAAAATCGGCAAACAACTTGAAATTAAAGGCAACGCTAAATCTGCAATGCGTTTTGCTTTGCGAGAAATTATGTCCGCAGGTGCAATTGGCGCTGAAATTAGAGCAGCTGGTAAATTAGTTGGAAAAGGTGGCAAAGCCAAGTCAACAACAATCCGAGCTGGTTATCTAAAGAAGTCAGGCGAAGAGTCAAAGAAAATGCACGTTGGACACTTTGTAGCAAACTTAAAAGCAGGAATCGTTGGAATAACTGTAAAAATCGCGTCTCCAGATACTGTATTTTCAGATCGCGTTGATCTAAGTAAATTAGCAATTCCGGTTGTTGTTGAAACTTCAAAAACAGATGCAAAAATCGAGGAAAAAGCTGCTGAAAAGAAAAAACGTGCACCGCACAAAAAAGCTACTACTGCGCCAAGGGCAAAAAAGCCAAAAGTTGAAAAAGCTGCACATGTTGAAAAAGAGACGGACTTTGAAGAAAAAATTGAAGCAACTCCCGCGCCGGAAAAAACTGGCGAAGCACTACAATCAGTTTAAAGCTAGTTAAAAATAACGCAAGCTAATCAAAATTAAAATAAAAGTCAAAAATAAAATAAAAACGCAAAAATTAAAGTGATGTTAAAAATATGGCAATCGTCAAGAAAAAACAACTAAAAGCAATGCAGTCAAGTGAGTTAAAAGCTAAGCTCCAGGAAGTTGAAATTGAATTAAAAAGATCGTTATTGATCCGTGATAAAAACACTGCAAAGAAAAAAGAGTTGAGAAAACTAAGGACGAGAATATTGAACTACTTGCATATTGCGGCAAGCAAGGTTTTAAAAACAAAGTAAGGCCAAATAAATTACAAAAAAAGGTTAGCGTTTACAATTATGTCTGAAATTTGTCCAAAATGTGGCTTGCCTCTAGATATTTGTGCATGTCAATCAATTCAGAAAGAAACAACGCAAAAAATTAAAATATATACGACGAAAAAAAGATTTAACAAGCTAGTTACGATCGTAGTTGGTCTTGGCGGCGAAGCGTTGAAAGAAACTGCAAAAAGCCTCAAGCATAAATTAGCTTGTGGTGGAAGCGCTAAAGATGGGGTAATAGTCCTTCAAGGCGATCATATTGCAAAAACAAAAGAAATTTTAGTTTCTCTCGGATATCTTGAGGAAATGATAACAGCTAAAACTGGCGCGTAAAATGCCATCACGTTCACAAACCTTGGCTTTACAACGCAGTCAAAAGCAGGCGAAACACAGCGAGAAAGTCTCTCGTTTTCTTGCCATGGAATTCATCGGTAAGGAGTTAAAAGTTGTTTCAAGTTCCTGCAAAGACCTGCGCAAAGTACACGGTAAAATAATAGACGAAACCGCGAATACATTTGTCGTTGAAAAAAACGGCCAACGCAAAGTAGTTCCAAAAGCTAATAATGCGTTTGCGATAAACGACGTCGAGGTAAACGGAACCCTATTAGTTGGAAAGCCAGAGGACCGAACCAAAAAATTCGCATAAAAAAGGTCTATTCAAAAAGTTGCAAAAACAATATTAGAAGTGATTATTTAGATGACTCAATGTAATGATAAAAAATGCCCAACGCACGGCTCACTTAGCTTACGTGGTTCCATTTTCACTGGAAAAGTAATAAGCACCCGCGCGAAGAAAAGTGCGGTAGTTGCAATTGACTACACTCGTCAAGTTAGGAAATACGAGCGTCTAGAAAAGAAACGCAGTAAAATACATTGCCATGTTCCAAGTTGTATAGCTGTAAACGAAGGTGATTTAGTTGAAATTACCGAGTGCCGTAAGTTAAGCAAAACAAAAGCGCACGTAGTTACTAAGGTGTTGAAAAATGCAAGCAATGTCGGCTAAAATAACAAAAGCGCTTACAATTGGTTCAAGGTTGAACTGCGATGATAACAGCGGTGCAAAAATAGTCCAGATAATTGGGGTTAAACGCGCAAAAGCTCGCTTACGTCGTTTGCCTTCAGTTGGGATTGGAGATATTGTTCGCGTTTCAATTAAAAAAGGAAAAGCTGAAATGGTTGGCAAACTTGAACTAGCAGTTATAACTCGCCAACGCAAGGAATTCCGTCGTGGAAAAATCCGCGTGAAGTTCGACGACAACGCGTGTGTTTTAATTGACGACCAGAATTTGCCACGTGCAACTGAAATAAAAGGGGCGCTTAGCCGTGAACTTGCAGATCGTTTTCCTAAAGTAATTGCAATTGCATCTGCAGTTGTATAAATTAAGCAAAAAAGCGAATTAAAACAATTCCAAGTTAAACAAATTAAATTCAAAACAAATTAAATTCAAAAAAGATGTTTTAGTTATGAAAGTAAGATCACGTCAACCGAGAAAACAACGTAAATTCCGTTACAACGCGCCGCTACATTTGTCGAGCAACTTTGTAAACGCACACTTGTCAAAGGAATTAAGGCTTAAAATGAAAAAACGCACTTTACGCGTGAAAAAAGGCGATTTGGTTAAAATACTTAAAGGTAAATTTTACGGCATGACTGGTAAAGTGACTGTAGTTCACCGTGAAACAATAAGCGTAGAAGGTGCGGTTGTAAAGAAAATCGGCGGAAAGGAAATTCCAGTTGAAATTCCAGCTTGTAATGTAGTTATAACTCAATTAACTGAAAGAAAGTGATTTTAAAAATATGGCTTCACATGGTAAAAAACGGCACACAAAGAGACTCGCGGCACCAAAAGTGCTTGGTA
This sequence comes from Microcaldota archaeon, assembly GCA_043805855.1. GTDB lineage: Archaea > Micrarchaeota > Micrarchaeia > Norongarragalinales > UBA8480 > JAHFHC01. The sequence continues at coordinate 21,119 of JAZDHP010000008.1, read as the reverse complement.
TAAAGCGCAAGGGAATTATATGGGCAAAAACTGTAAGGCCTGGCCCGCACGGAAAGCAAGATTCAATTCCCTTGATTATGCTTTTGCGTGACTTTTTGAAAATTTGCGGTTCAACTCGAGAAGCTAGGAAACCTCTAAATGCAGGTCAAGTTTTAATTGATGGTAAAGCAATTAGGGATATAGGTTTTCCAGTAGGGTTAATGGATATAGTTTCGCTAAAAGAAAATTCATATATTGTTGTAAATGTTAAAGGTAAATTACTTCCAGTTAAAACAAAAGCTAATTATAAATTGTGCAAAATTACTGGCAAACGTTTAATTGCCAAGGGCAAATGGCAACTTTCATTACACGATGGACGAAGTTTACTAGTTTCAGACGCAAAGCAATATTCAACTGGAGATACGCTTAAACTATCAATTCCGCAGGTAAAAGTCCTAGAGCACTATAAACTTGAAAAGGGAAGCAGGTGCTATGTTTTCCGAGGGAGACACGCTGGTGCAATTGGCTCTTTAGTTGACATTCAAGTATTTCCTGGAATTACTCCGTCAAAGGCTAGAATAATTGGCGAAGATGGAAAAGAAGTAGTAACCCTCAAAGATTACGTATTTGTCGTTGATAAAGATTTCAAGGTTCAATAATCACATGAATAAAGTTAAAATTGAAAAAGTTACACTTAACATCGGAGTAGGTGCGCCAGGAGAAAAACTGGAAAACGCAAAATCCCTACTTAGCCAAATCACTAAAGCTAAGCCAGTTGTAACAAAGGCACACAACCGAAATCCCACTTTTAAAATAAGAAAGGGCGATGACATTGGCACCAAAATAACGCTGCGCAAACAACCGGCACTTGAAGTACTAAAACGTTGCTTAGACGCAATTGACTTCTCGCTTTCAAACAAAAGTTTTGACCAAAATGGTAACCTGTCTTTTGGGGTAAAAGAATACATTGATTTACCGGGGTTAAAGTACGACCCGAAAATTGGAATGATGGGGTTCGACGTTTGTGTTACACTTACAAAACCAGGAGCGCGCGTACAAAAACGCCGCGTTGCTTTTTCACGCATTGCAAAATCACAACGTGTTTCTAAAACAGAAGCAATTACATTCTTGAAAACTTTCGGGGTATTGATAAAGGAAGAAGAAGAGGAGGCACAGTAAATTCGTTATGCAAAAACTAGAAACAAAGTTCAAAAAACGCAGCAAGAGAAAATGCCGTTTCTGTGCCAGCGCTCGCGGGTTAATCCGCGCATATGGTTTGTACCTATGCAGGCGTTGCTTCCGTGAACGTGCAGTAGAAATTGGGTTTAAGAAATATTCATAAAAAGTGATGTTAAAAATATGGCTATAGATTTATTATCAAATGCTCTCAATGCGGTTAAAGTAGCTGAACTAAAGGGAAAAACCACTTGCGGTGCTAAAAATACAAAGTTAATTCGCGCTGTGTTTAACACTTTGCGCGAAAACGGTTATGTTAAAGAAGTGAAAGAAAACGGCTACGATTTAGAAATTGTTCTTAATGGAAGTATAAACAACTGCGGTTCAATTAAACCGCGCTTCCACATTAAAAGTGCCAACTGGGAAAAATACGAAACGCGCTTTCTACCTTCCAAAGCAATTGGAATTATTCTCGTGTCAACCTCTCAAGGTTTAATGACACACACGCAAGCAAAAGCCAAGTCAATTGGCGGTTCGTTACTTGCATTTGTTTACTAAGTGATATTAAATGGAGAAAAAAACTAAAAAGAAAAAAGTTACTGAAGTCAAAGATACGCTAGCTTTGCCAACTGGAGCTACCGTTGAAGTAAACGACGGGTTAGTTGTAAAAGGCAACGGTAAAGTTTATCCAATAGTTTTTGCTCCGAATGTTGTAAAAGTAAAAGTTGATAATAACATAGTGGAATTTGCAGTTATTGGCAAACCATCAAGGTCAAAAGTAGCTGCAATGCGTTCAACAATCGCGCATATAAAGAACGCTTTTATTGGTATGTCAACTGGCTTTTCTAAGAAATTACAAGTTGTATTTGCACACTTTCCAGTTACAATTGAAGTAAAGGGAAAAGATATTTTTATAAAAAACTTCCTTGGTGAAAAACTCGCTCGCTCTGCTAAAATAATAGGCGACACTAAAGTAGAAGTAAAAGGTCAAGAAATAACAATTACAGGCAGCGATAAATATTCAGTTGGACAAACTGCTAACAATTTAATGAGAGCTACAAAAATAAGAAAGAAAGACCGTCGCGTTTTCCAAGACGGCATTTACCCGAATGAGTTGAAATAAATTATATGACTACTATAATTGCAAAGGCCAAGAAAATTCCAAAATTTCAAAGAATGAACGTACACACGTTTGGTAGAGTAAAAGCCAATTGGCGTAAACCGCATGGAATTGACAGTAAACAACGTCAAAAACTAAAAGCGTATGGTGCAATTCCAGACATTGGTTACCGTACTCCGCGAAAAGAACGATATCTCCGCGCAAATGGACAAAAAGAAGTTTTAGTTTCAAATGCAACGCAGTTAAATGCAGTTGACGCAAAGTCAACTTGCGTGCGCTTTTCTTCAACAATTGGAAAGAAAAAATTAACGCAATTTAGAAAAATTGCAAGTGAAAAGAAAATCAAAACGGTGAATTAAACTACAAAATGGCAATTTCAACTGTGCGCAGAGTCGCTTCAAGAATTTACGGCATCGGCGAATCTCGCATTAAAATAATGGATCCAAAACGCGCACTAGAAGCGCTTACTGCTGACGACGTGAGGCAACTAGTAAAGGAAAAAGTAGTTGTGTTCGTTGCAGAAAAGGCACCGTCCCGCGCTGCAGCTCGTTTGAAACAAAAGCGTAAATCTTTAGGCAGGCGCCGCGGCAGGGGAAGCAAGAAAGGAACTTCTATGCCATCAAAGACAAAGTGGATTTTGAAAATCCGCGGTCAACGCAAGTTACTCGCTTCACTTAAATCAAAATTAAAAGATGGTAAATTCCGCAAGGTTTACAAAATGGTAAAAGGAAACGCGTTCAAGAGCAAACAAGCTCTGTCAACTTACCTTAAAGACAATCAATTGATGAAATAGAGAGCCGAGTGTTAAATTAATAATTTTTAAAATGGTGTTCAAATGACAAAAGCAACTGGTCCATTGTTCGACGTTCACTTCCGCAGGCGCCGCGAGGGAAGGACTAACTACGTCAAGCGTTTGCGCTTACTTAAAGGTGGTGCGCCGCGTTTGGTTGTGCGCAAGTCCAATGCGGGAATGTTAGTACAGTTAGTTGAATTTGACGTTAAAGGGGACAAGACAGTCACTCAAGTTTCAACAAAAGATTTGAAAACATTTGGCTTTACAGGCAAGAGAAACGTGCCTTCAGCTTACTTAATTGGCTTTTTAGTTGCGAGAAAAGCACTTGCAAAGAAAGTTTCAACTGCAATTGCAGATTTTGGAATGTACACTGCTTCTAAGGGCAGCGTTTTATTTGCAGTTGTAAAAGGTGCAATTGATGGTGGTTTAAAGATAAACGTTGAAGAGGACAAATTGCCAAGCAAAGACCGCTTGAACGGCAAGCACATTAACATTGACATTACCCCGGTAATAGCGAAGATTAAAGAGGCAAAGGTGTAAAAATGGAAAGACGAGAATCTAGAAATTCAGTTGAAGTTCAATGGACGCCTAAAACAGAGCTCGGGCGCAAAGTTGCCAGTGGAGAAATCACTTCAATTGACCAAGTTTTTGCAAGCGGTAAGAAAATCCTAGAGTCGCAGATTATTGACGTTTTACTTCCAGATTTGAAAGATGAAGTTATTGACATTAAAAGCACACAACGTATGACTGCTTATGGCAGGAAAATGGCAATGCGTGCAGTTGTGCTTGTTGGTAACCGCGCTGGTTTCATCGGAGTTGGCACAGGCAAAGCGCCTGAAACTCGCGACGCAATTGCAGAGGCCATTAAAGACGCGAAGAAAAACATAATTAGAGTTAGCTTTGGGTGCGGTTCATGGGAATGTTCATGCAGCGGCAATCATTCAATTCCAAGAGAAGTAAAGGGAAAAGCAAGCAGCACTAGAATTACGCTTAAACCCGCTCCAAAGGGAGTTGGAGTCGTAGCCGGAAGAACAGCAAGAAAAGTACTTACACTTGCTGGACTACGCGACGTGTGGTCTTTTGCTTCGGGACGTACGAGAAACGCGCTTAACACTGCACTTGCAGTTATTGATGCGTTTAAGGCGCTTAACAAGTTGAAAAAAGGCACAGCAACAGCAGATAAACAAGGTGAATAGAATTTGTCAGAATTAATTGCAATTATTAGAATTCGCGGTTCAATGGAAACCCGCACTGAAGTAGAGGAAACTCTTTCTAGGCATTTACACTTGACTCGTAAGTTACACTGTTCTGTTTTTTCGCGCGATGTAACTTCGTGGATTCGCAAGTGCAAGGATTACATAACTTGGGGTCCAATTGACAGAGAGTTACTTACAAAGTTAGTTGAAAAACGAGGCGGAACAAAAGACGTTGCAAAAGCAGTTGAAGCTTTCATGAAAGGCGAACAACCAATACCAGTTTTCCGCTTGCACCCGCCAGTTGGTGGTTTCAAAAAGCCAACTAAATTGCCAGTTCCAAAAGGCGCGCTGGGTAAACGCGACGCTGAATCGTTGAAGAAACTTTTAACAAGAATGCTGTAAAATGTAAATTAGTGATTTTTATGACGCGTAGATTAAGAAGTAAAACAAGGAAATATGCAGGTAACCGCACTTTCGGCGGGGGAAATACAAAAAACCGGCGTGGCAAGGGAAGTAAGGGAGGCCGCGGTCGAGCTGGTTTCCATAAGCACAAGTGGCTTCGAACTGCAAAGTACGAACTTGATATTCTACGCGCTAACCACACTGGCTTTCACCCGGTTAGAGGCGGCCCGATCATAATTACACTTCGCAAGTTAAACCAAATAATTGCAAATGAAAAAATCGAAAAGAAAGACGGCTTAGTTCACTTTTCATTCCCAAACGCGAAAATAATTGGTTCAACTCCATTAATTGAAAAAGTGCATTTGATTGCATTGTCTTTCAGCAAAGGCGCGAAGCAAAGTATAGAAAAGAACGGCGGAAAAGCAGAGGCAATGCCAGAAAAAGTAAAAGCATACGCGGAAAAAACACCACCAGTTAAGAAAGAAGCCAAGAAGTAAATTGCAAGAGCTAAATTAGTTTTTATTTATTTTTTCTTATTTTTTATTTAATTTTTCTTATTTGTTTTTTATAATCTAGCTCTAGCTTTTGTTCTTATTTGTTTCGTTTGCCTTCCACTCTTTGTAAAACTCATAGCCAATTGGAATAAACGAAACAACTATTATCACAATTATGACGCCGGTTAAATAGTCGCCAGCGTTTGGCAAGACGTTTCCCAACAAATAGCCTGCTACTACGAACAACGCCGACCACGCAATTCCGCCGATAATGTTGTAAGTTATAAAAGTAGCGTAGTTCATCGCGCCTATACCTGCGACGATTGGTGCAAACGTGCGTATCGCTGGTACGAAACGCGCGAGGATAATTGTTTTTTTGCCGTGCTTTTTGTAAAACTCCTCAGCGCGGTTTATGTGCTTCGGGTCAAAAAAGAAATTTCCTGGCTTGTTAAACAATTTACGACCGTACTTTTTACCAGTCCAGTAACCAACTTGGTCGCCTGCAATTGCACAAATAGCAGTTCCGATCAAAACAATGTAAAGGTCAAAAAAACCTTTGCTTGCTAGTAACCCTGCGGTGAACAACAGCGAGTCTCCAGGGAAGAAAAATCCAAAGAACAAACCAGATTCAGCGAATACAATAAAGAACAACGCCAAGTAGCCGAACTGCAGTAAAAAGGGAGTAATGAGTTGAAGTAAAGGGTCCATTTATTTTTTCCACTTGTTTTAATCTGCTTTTATTTTATTCGCTGGCAAAACTCTTTTCAAAAACGCTAAAACTCTTTCCTCTTGTGCACTTGTTACGTTTCCAGTTGCATGTTCAATTGAAAAGTAAGTCAAATGTGTTGCTTTTTCTCCTGGCGCCGTGTTTTCATGGTGCTGAAAAACTACTCTAACCAGCGGTGTTGTTTTGCCTTTTTCTCTTTTTTCAACCAAAGCTATTATTGTGCCTGCTCCTGGCGGTTTTGGTGTAAGTACAAAACCATGTTTAACAGCTGCACTTCGCAATAAATCTTGTTTTACCGGGCCCTTAACTTGGAACCTTACAATTCGTTTAGTATGACGTTTATCTCCTAGCCTTGTTAAAGCGGTTTCTTCAACAACAGCCCTTGTATCTGATAATTTTCTAATTTCGTTTTTTAGGTTCCACATGTTGTATTACTTTTATCAGAGAGAGTTTTTTAAAGTTCCCAGCTTTTCAATCAATAGGAACTGGTTATTTAAACAACTTCAGTCTTAATTTTTCTTGAACAGTATTTAGTATTCAAGAGGGCTTTTTTCTCAATGTCTTTCCTACATGCATTTAAACCAATTATTAGCGCTTTGCCTGACGTAGCGCGGCCACTTACCTCGCCGTCACTAAAGGAAAAGCTAATGTGGACAGGCGCAGCGCTTTTAATTTTCTACTTACTTGGACAGATTTTCCCAGTTGGCATTGACCAAGCCGGGGTAGTTCGCTTTGAACGCCTTGAAATTTTACTTGGAAGCAAAACTGGAACGCTTATCACTGCGGGAATTGGTCCCATTGTACTTGCTTCGATATTTCTACAACTAGCAATTGGCTCTGGACTGCTTAAACTAAATTTACAAACTCCTGAAGACAAGAAAATATTTCAAGGTTTCCAAAAGTTACTTGCAATTGCATTAGCAGCTCTCGAGGCAATTATCTATGTTATAAGCGGTTACATTCCAGCAGCAGGTTCAATTGCAGGCTCAGCTGCCATTCCTCTATTTGGCTCTGTGTTATTTACCCAAATAATAGTTGCGTTTCAATTAATGATTGGTTCAATTTTACTTCTTTACCTCGACGAAGTCGTGCAAAAGTATGGCATCGGTAGTGGTATTTCTTTATTCATCGCAGCTGGAGTTGCACAGGCAATCTTCGTAGGTGCTTTTAGCTTCGTCGCAGCTGGTGGAATTCCAGCTGGTTTAATCCCTCAATTTCTCCACTATCTGTCAAGCGGCGACGTGCAAACTTCCGTATGGACTCTAGTCCCGATAATTTTCACATTAATTGTATTTGTTGTGGTTGTGTACGTTTCAGGAATGCGAATTGAACTGCCAATTTCCTACGGCTTTGCCCGCGGGCTCGAAGCGCGTTACCCGATAAAATTCCTCTACGTTTCAAACATTCCAGTAATCCTCGCAGCTGCTGTTTTACTAAACATACAATTATTTGGAATGGTAATGTTCAACGCTGGACTGCCGCTGCTAGGTAACTACCAGCAAAACCAACCAGTTGATGGTTTAGCTTACCTTTCAACTGCAATGCCTTCACCGTTGTTAATAACCGGCGGTTACCCCGCTTATCTTAGTTTCATTTCAAGCCCATCGGAAATATTTCACGTCTTTGCGTACGGTATACTGCTTATCATTCTTTGTATTGTGTTTGGATGGTTCTGGATTGAAAGCACAGGAATGGGCGCAAAAGACGTAGCGGCGCAACTAAACCGCGCGCACTTGCAAATTCCAGGCTTCCGCCAAGATCCAAGAGTTACGGAAAAAGTTCTTGACCGTTACATTCCAATAATTACTATACTTGGCAGCGCGTTCGTAGGTGTACTCGCTTGGTTTGCTGATATCACAGGTGCACTTGGAACTGGGACGGGTATATTGCTAGCAGTTGGAATCGTCTATCAATTCTACGAGGAACTCGCACGCCAGCAAGTGTTTGACCTCTATCCATCACTAAAGAGAATAGTGCAACACTAGAAAAGAGAAAAAACAAAAGTAAAGATAATCAAGGTAAAATAAAAAATGTTTGACAATACAATTTTACTCATCGTCGTTGCACTTGTGTTTTCGATAATTTCCCTAGTTGCCAACCATAAAATTGGAAATCGGAAACGGGTAAAACAATTACAAAAAGAAGTTAACGACTTCCAGAAAAACTTTGAAAAAGCCAACAAGGAAAAAGACGAAAAAGAAATCCAGCGGTTAAAAGTAATTGAACCGCAAGTAATGAAAAACATGCAAGAAATGCTATTACTTCCAATCAAGTCAATGATTGTTATACTTCCATTGTTTTTCATTTTTATAGCTGGCATAGAGGCATATTTTCATGGTTTCTCTTCAATTTTGCCAATTGACATTCACCCGAACAGCATATTTGCATTGAAAGTGTTCGAACCTGCGGCTTACGGCGGCCGGGGGTATTTCATTTTCTTCACGATTATTTTCAACCTCGTGTTTGAACTAGTTTACTCAAATTTAATAGAAAAGAAAAACGAAAACAAAAGCGAGCAAAAGAACGAGACAAAATCTGCTCCTGAAGTAAAAACGTAACGTAGTTAAACCCTTTTCTTCCAAAGATATTCTGTTCTAAATTTTATTAACTAGCTAAACTATTTGGTGAATATTTTATATGCCGTTTCCAAGACACAGAAGTACAAGCGCAAAGCAACGAACTCGCCGGACGCCGTTGGGAAGAGTTTCCACAACTTACTCTCGCAAGAAAGGTTCAAAAAACGTCTGCGCAATCTGCAGAACCATCTTACATTCCGTTATGGTTCGCTCGAAAAAGTTAAAACGCGCGTCGAAAACACAAAAACGTCCAGAGCGCAAATTCGCCGGCGTGCTATGCGGCGGCTGTGTTGAACAAATTGTCAAGGAAAAAACCCGCATTGAAACAGGAGCAATTTCAAGAGAAGACGTGCCACTATCGCACTTGAAATACTTTAGTAAGTAACTCTTCGCAACAAACCATGGCTTTTTTAAAACTCCTAGTTGTACTTTTGTTATTGGTGAAATTTTATGTTTGGACGTAAGTTAGGAAGGATAGTAAACGAATCTGAAGGAGAAAGAAAAGTCACAATTGGGCGCGATACATTGCCGGTTGATCTTATTCCATTAGCACCAAGATTAGTTAGCCCTTACTCAAAGTCAAAACCGACGAGTTTAAGACGTTCTTATTATGGGGTTACGTTTGAACATTTAAGTGATGCAAAACAACGAAGAGTAATCGCAAAGATAACTAAGGATGTTGCTGGGGTAGTTGATCAGCATAATCGAGCGGGTTTAGTGCAGGTTACTTTATTCCCAGGTCCATTTCATAATTTGGAATTGATTCTTTATGCTCACAGCGCATCAAAAGATCTGCAAGGTAGGTATGCTGCTGACCAGCACTTTAGACGAGCCGACGAACATATTAGAGCAACTTTGCTGCAGGCGCTTAAAAAACACGCAATGGGCATAGCTGTGATGTCAAAGCACGAAATTGAACTGCCTGTCTAATTGTCTTAGTTTGTTGTGTTAAAAAATGAAAATCGCTATTTCTGGATTGTCAGGTTGTGGTAACTCAACCGCGTGTAATTTAGTTAGTAAAGCGCTTGGCGGAATGAAAGTTGTTAATTATACTTTTCGCAACGCCGCACTAGACGCGGGATTAACTCTCGCCGAAGTTCATGTGTTGGCGAAAAAGTTTCCAGAAATTGACTATGCGCTTGAACAAAAACAATTAAACTTACTGGAACGTGAAAACAATTGTATTCTCGGAACGCGATTAGCTGGTTGGCTCCTGGAAAAAGGTTTTAAAGTTTGGCTTGACGCGCCGCTTGAAGTGAGAGCACAGCGCATTGCTCAACGGGAAAACAAAACACTCGCACAGGCAATGGTTGAAACAAAGAAGCGCGATGCGGATAACCGCGCACGTTACATTAAACGCTATAGTATTGACCTCAACAAACACGAACACTTTGACCTAGTTGTAAACGCGGGTTCGCTCGACGCGGAGCAAGTTGCCGCAGCAATAGTAAGCGCAGTTAAACACGCTAAACCCAACGAATTGCGCAGAAACCCGTTTCCACAAGAGATAAAAACTACAATTGGTCGAAAACTTAACGCTCAACACTTATCTACGATAACGAATGAGAATGTACTAAAGGTGATTCAATGTCTTCAATCCAAGTAGGAAGAAAATGTATTAAAACAAAAGGACGCAAAACAGGAGAAACTGTCACAATTACGAAACTAATTGACAAAAACTTCGTCGAAGTAACGGACAGTAAAGGCAAGGCCAAAAAGTGCAACGCAATGCACCTAGAACCAATCTAACTCCTAACCTACTCTTTTTTCTTTTCCTTTTTCTCTATTTTTACAAATATGTTTACTCGCTATAGTGAAATTGCTAACAAAGGCATTGCTCCAGCTGAGCGTAGTGTTGAACAGGCACTCGAGCACGGCGTAATTTGTATTGACAAACCATGCGGGCCCTCAAGCCACGAAGTAAGTGCGTTTGTAAAAAAGATTCTCAACGTTAACAAAACTGGCCACACTGGAACACTTGACCCGGAAGTTTCAGGCGTTTTGCCAGTAATGCTAAACCAGAGCTGCAAAGCCGCTCACTTCTTGGGAGATACGAACAAAACCTACGTTTGCGTCATGCACTTGGAAAAACCAATCGCGTTGAAAGATTTAGAAAAAGCCTTCTCGCGCTTCCGTGGTAAAATTTACCAAACTCCCCCGTTATTGAGTGCAGTTGCGAAAAAGCTACGCGTACGCGAAGTTTACGGCTTAAAAATTCTCGAGGTAAAAGATAGCGACGTGCTTTTTACCGTAACAAGCGAAGCTGGGTTTTACGTTCGCAATTTAGTTTTTGACATCGGCGAAATTCTCGGGGTAAAAAGCGAAATGGCTGAACTACGTAGAACAAAAGCAAGCGCGTTTGTCGAACAACAGGCAATAACCTTGCAAGAATTATCTGATTATTACTGGCTATGGAAGGAAAAAGAGCGTGACGACATTAAAAAATTTATCACTCCAATTGAAGAATTCGTCGGGCTAAAACACGTAATAGCGAGTGACGATTGCCTCCACGCGATTTCAACTGGCGCTGACCTAGCCATTCCCGGCATCGTTGCTCTCGACGAGAAAATCGAAAAAGGCGATCCCGTTGGGATATTTACTGGCAAGGGGGAACTCGTCGCAATTGCAACTGCGTTGATGCCCACTAAAGAAATTCGCTTCTCTGAAAAAGGGTACGCGTTTGACATTGAGAGAGTAATTCAAGGGTTCTAGTAGTAGCCTTTTTAAACCAGTTTCTTACTATTAAATACGCTCTAGGAAGCAAAGATTGGCGAAGTTGGAAATACATTGTGTTTCTTTCGCTCTCATGCCGGGATGGCAGAGTGGTAATGCGCAGGCCTGGAATTATCCAGACGAGTGCTTGTTATGGTGACAGTAAAACTGTAGACCTCACGCTCGCAGAAAGCTTGTGCCCGTAAGGGCTCCTGAGTTCGAACGAAACCCTTTTTTCTTTTGCGAAAAGAAAAAAGTCTTTCAACCCAATCAGCAAAAACCAAAGGTTTTTGTCTGAGTCACAAACCAGTGGTTTGTGCTCAAAAAGAAAAGGGTTAAATTGTTATTTTATAGCGCATAGGAACTGAAGGGTTTTCCGAATTTCTCAGTCCCGGCGCTCGTAATTAAGCGAGGTTGCGAACTTTTAGTTCGCGGTCCGCACGTTGGTGAAAAAAGTTTTGGAAAAGAACGACAAAGCAAAAGACGGCAAAGACGTTAAACCTTCAAAGGATCACAATAAGGACAAGAAAAAAGTCTTAGCTGCGCCTTCACAAAATCAATCTGTTTTAAAGAAAAGGCCATCTGCTTCGGGAGACTTCCGCGGAGTAATTCGTCTAGTTGGAAAAGACATGGACGGCCACTACTATTTATCAGAAGCTCTACGCAGAGTAAAGGGAATTGGCCACACGCTTGGCAACGCTCTTTCAAACGCAATTCTACTTAAACTTTCAATATCCCCAAAAGCACTTGTGGGAGATTTAACTGAAGAACAGTTGAACAGCATTGAAGACATTATAAAGAATCCAAAAACCGCTGGAATTCCTGCTTTCATGCTTAACCGGAGAAAAGATATTGACACTGGCGAAGACAAACATTTACTTGGTACTGATTTAATTTTCCAAACAAAGCAAGATATCCAACGCGAGAAAGACACTCGCTCGTGGATTGGCTGGAGACATTCAATTGGACAAAAAGTACGCGGTCAACACAACCGTACAACTGGAAGAAGCGGTTTAACTGTTGGAGTCGTACGCAAATCAATTGCACCGGCATCTGCTGGAACAAAGGACGAGGCAAAGAAGTAATATGGGAAGTCCAGTGAAACTTAGGAAGCAATTCGAAGCGCCTAAAAGACAATGGGACGCTAGCCGCATTAAAGAAGAACGTAAGCTAGTCGACGAATACGGCTTGAAAAACATGCGCGAGTTATGGAGAATGAAAACAATTCTACGTAAAATCCGCCGTGAAGCTCGCCGTTTACAATCTGGAAAAGGAAAAAACATCGAGCAACGCACTGAACTTTTACTAAACCGCATTAAGTCATTCTTAGTTGCTAATGCAACTCTTGATGATGTTCTTGCACTTGACACTCGCAGTATTCTTGAGAGAAGGTTACAAACTATAGTTACGCGCAAGAGAATGGCAAGTACAATTTTACAAAGCAGGCAATTTGTTACCCATGGTCACATTGCAATAAATGGAGTGAGGGTAACTGCGCCGTCTTATCTAGTTAAATTCCGTGAAGAAAATGAAATTAACTGGTATAATCATGTTATTGAATTGAAAAATCAACAGGTGAACACCGTTGGCTGAAAGTAGATTTACACCAAGAAATGTAGTTGCACCAAAAGAAGGTAAATGGGGCATTGCGCACGTTTACTCTTCGAAAAACAACACTATAATTACAATTACGGACATCAGCGGAGCTGAAACAATCACAACCGCAAGCGGTGGAATGATTGTTAAAAACGACCGGGAAGAAGGCGGGCCATACGCGGCAATGCAAGCTGCTTTCAAAGCAAGCGAAAAAGCAAAAGAAAGAGGCGTAGTGGGTGTAATCGTACGTGTACGCGCACCGGGCGGCCACGGTTCTAAAACTCCAGGTGTAGGCGCACAAGCAGCTATAAGAGCATTAGCGCGTTCAGGTTTACGCATTGGTAAAATTGAAGATGTTACTCCAATTCCAACTGACACTACAAAGAGGCCAGGCGGAAAAAGAGGCCGTAGGGTGTAGACAACCATGAAGTTCGAACAAATTAGAAAAACCAAAAGCGGCGTTTACTACCACGTTAAGGACTGTTCTGTCCCTATGCTCAACGCACTTCGAAGAATAATAAACAGTTCAATTCCAAACTTTGCAATTGACGAAGTTACCTTTTTTGAAAACAACTCAGCAATGTTCAACGAATACCTTGCACTTCGCCTTGCGTTAATACCATTAACAAACGATGACAAAGCATCTCCCGACGTGAAGGTAACTTTTAGCCTACAGGCAACTGGACCGACGATAGTTTATTCGAAAGACTTAAAATCAACAGACGACAAAATAAAACCCGCTTTGCTTCACATTCCAATAATTGCACTTTCAGAAAACCAAAACTTACGCTTCGAAGCAACTGCGGTAATTGGCACTGCAAAGCAACACGCGAAGTTTCAAAACAGCTTTGCAAGCTATGCGCACTACCCTGACTTAAAGATAAAAGGTTCAAAGGTAGAAGCGTTGAAAACAATTCCAACAGGTGCAGTTGACGAAAACGGCAAAGTAACTAACCCGGAAAAACTTGACATTGGCCAAATTTCAGAAAACGTTAACGTGCTTCCAAAAGAAGGAGAGTACATTTTTTACGTTGAAAGTTACAACGGCGAAGAGCCAGCCGTAATATTACAAAAAGCAGTTTCAATTCTACGGGAAAAAGCCGACGAGTTGAAAAAAGAGTTATAAAAGAAAGCCCCTTTTGCGAAAAGGTGCTTTCAGTCGCCAAAAGAAAAGTTACTGAAAGATAGCATTCTTTTAACCGCTGTGAAATGCAGAGGTAGCAAAGCCAGGTCAATAGAAAAACAAAGATGAACAAGTTGTCCTCAAGTTGGCGATAAACCAATAACAGAACAACTGTAATTTGTATTTATGACTAAATGCGCAGGATTGAGGTTCCTGTCTCTTAGGAGTTCGAGAGTTCAAAAGCTTTTTCTTTTTTGAAAAAAGAAAAACCTTGGAAAAAGAAAAAAAGCATGATAATCTCTCCCTCTGCATTAAAGATTCAAACAAGTTGAAAAATAAATAAAGAATAAATAAAAAATAGAAAATTAAAATAAAATTTAGAGTTGAAAAAAATGGTTATACGTGGACCGACAAACAGAAAAACGCTTGAATTAATAGCGTTTCTTGAAATAAGTAGCAAGAAAAACAAAGCGCCAATATGGAAACGCGCAGCAGAGTTACTCTTGAGGCCAACAAGAAAACGCGTAGAGGTAAACGTTTCAAAAATGACAAAACTAACTGGCACGTTGTTAGTTCCGGGCAAAGTTCTCTCAAACGGCGCTGGAACAAAAGCAACAGTCGCTGCTTTTTCCATTTCTGGAAAAGCGCGCGAAAAAATAACACAAGCTGGCGGAAAAGTAATTTCAATAAACCAACTTGTTGAAATTAACCCAAGCGGCAAAAACGTTTTAATAATTACATAAAGTGAACAAAAGAATGAAAGAAATTACAATTGATGCAAGCGGCCTCGTTTCAGGTAGACTAGCGGCTTACTGTGCCAAAAACGCACTACGAGGTTACACGATAAACATTTACAACATTGAAAAAGCTGTGATTTCAGGCAACGCGTTGCAAATAGTAAGAGTTTATACTAAACGCCGTGAAATGACAAACCACGCGAATCCAGAAAAAGCAATGAAATGGCCACGACGCCCAGACTACTTGTTTAGAAAAGTTATTTCGGGTATGCTCCCAGCTGGAAAACGCGGAAAACAAGCGCTTCGTAATATAAAATCTTACATTGGCGAAGGGCCAAAGAAAGGCACAAGGCCAGTTAAAGATTCAAAAGCTCTACAGGGAAGTTTTATTACCCTCGGGCAATTATCGCAATCATTAGGGTGGTCAGCACAATGAACAAAACAATCGTAACTCGTGGAAAACGCAAAGAAGCAATTGCACGCGCTACCATCAACCCAGGCAAAGGCACTTACACTGTAAACGGCACAGCTGTAAGTTCAATGACTTCTAGATTCCTACGCGATGTCTACCAAGAGCCACTGCGTTTCTTTGACGACCCTGAAGCCTACGACATCTATGTTAATGTAAACGGCGGCGGAGCCAGCGGACAAGCACAAGCAAGCCGCATCGCAGTAGCAAAAGGGCTATTACAAATCCACGGTTCGCCTGACGCTGTAAAGCAGCAAATGCTAGCATTTGACCGCTCACTCCTCGTAGAAGACCCAAGGAGAGTCGAACCCAAGAAATTCAAGGGGCCAAAAGCAAGAGCACGTTTCACAAAATCATACAGATAGGATATTGAAAAATGTCGAAAATAGAGGGATAATAAAAAATGTTAATACCAGTTCGTTGCTTCTCGTGCGGAAAACCAGTAGCCGAAGACATCGACGCTTTCGTCATGAAAACACAAATGGAAAAGCAAGACCCAGCAAAAGTACTCGATGAGCTCGGCTACCCGAGGTACTGCTGCAGGAGAATGTTTTTAAGTTACGTACCACTAATCGACGAAATCAAACACTTCCAAAGATTCTAAGTATAGGCAAGTAGGAAAAGCCACGCTGGAATTGCAAGGATATTTATTTCACCTATTTTTAGTTCTTCAACTTTATCTTTAGTAACTAGCAATGCAGTTTTTTTCTTGAATTTGTTAGTGAATTTTATTAATCCTGCGGTGTCTCCTTTGTTTATGTTAGTTTGATACTTTATTTCTACAGGTAAATTGTTAATAACAAAGTCCACTTCATCATTTTGGTGCTTCCAGAAGGAAAATTCACTTAAATTACTAGCTATAGCAGTTTCAACCAAATGACCAAGGTCACTTCCATCAATACTAACTGCGTTAAACGGATAGTTTAATACTGAAATGGGTATGCAACTATGCGCTGAATAACTTTTTTTACTTGTTCTGAATTTTTTCGCTACACTTTTAGTATAGTTATAACTTGTTTTAATAAGAAAAGTTTTTTCAAGCAAATTTACATAGCGAGATGCCGTGTTGCGGTTTATTTTCAGCACTTCTGCTATGTTGTTAAGTTCAAAATTCCGGCCGGTGCTTTTGCATAACAGCGCTATTAAATCGCTTATTTCTCCTTGTTTGCCGTTTTCAATATGCTTAGAAATATCCTCAATTATTTTATCAATAACCTCCGAAATATACTTCTTTACAAATACCTCGTCAGATATTTCTAATAGCTCAGGAAATGCCCCTTTCAATAAATAGGTTTGAAACAATTCCTGGTAAACTTGTTTTTTACCCGCTAGTTTTTTGTCATATTCATTTATCAAATCTTCTTTTTTTATCTTCCACTCTAAATTGTGATATTTTATAAATTCCTTGAACGTAAAAACCGGAATGTGAAAAGTTAGAATTCTTCCAGCAAGTGTTTCTTTATATTGCTTCAACTCCAAGCTAGAGGAACCGGATACAAACATTTTAAGGTTTTTTTCAGTGTCATAAATTGTTTTCAACAAGTCCGGCCAATTAGGTACTTTCTGAATTTCATCAAGAAACAAAAACCGCTGTTGCGTTTCGTCTGTTTTTTGCAAAAAGTAATTAATTATCTCCCAAGCCGTCTCGTATTTTTGAAAGTCCCTATCGTCAAAAGACACGTAACAAGTGTTTTCAGGCAATTTCAGTTGCTTCATTAGTTGCTTAAGTAGAACGGTTTTTCCCACTCGCCGAAGGCCAATAATTGCAATTATTTGTTTGTAATTTAAGAATTTGTTAAGAGTAGCGAAGCTATCGCGTTTGAACGCCGGCACATCTATTTTCCCTCCAGTCCATTGTGGGTTCTGTCTAAACAAAAGCGCCCTATGCCGTTCTTCCATATGCTTATTGCGCTATGCACATTTATAAATTTATGCATAGTGCCCTATGCACAACTAAAACCCTGTTTTGGGCTAAATCGACGAAATCAAACACTTCCAAAGATTCTAATTTCTTATTTTTTTTGTTTTTAGTTTATTTGAATCCGCGTAAAAAGCTTAGAATAGTTTCCTGTGCTTCGCCAGGAAGTCTTCCGTATTTGTCTCCCCCAACGACTATCATTCTTGTAGGTCTGGCTAATCCGGGAGTTACTTGAAGTGTGAATATACGTCTCCTATCGAAGACCAGTACCTGTCTGCCAGTGCTTTCGGTTTTAAGTCCAAGGCTCGCTGCTGTTTTTCTTACAGTTGCTTCTCTGAGCCTTTTAAATTCAAATAATAACTGTGCGCCACTAGAACCTGGACTAATCTGTTCGCCAGTAGTTGAAAATGCTAAACGTAAAGGTCTAAATTCAACTTTTTTAACATCTTCTACTGTGGATAAATTTCGTCTAAGATTCTCCATTTAACAGTTCACCTTACAAAGCTAACGCCTGCTTTTTTTTTAAGCCTATCGCTTGGAATTTTAAACTTCTCTTTCTCTTAAATAATACGCAAATGGGGCCATGGGGTAGCCTGGCATCCTACGGCCTTGGGGTGGCCGTGACCCGAGGAAAGCCTTTTCTTTTTATAAAAAGAAAAGTCTTTCAGTCCCAAAGAAAAATTAAATATTTTTATCTTTAGGTATTGAAAGGCGAATAAGCGCTTTAGGGAATTCGAATCTCGGTGGCCCCATAGTAATCCCTTTCTTTTTACGAATCAGCAAAAACGCCAGTTTTTGTCTGAGTTACAAAGCTTTGCTTTGTGCTCAAAGAAAGGTCTTGCAACCCCAAAGAAAAACGTGATAGCTTAAGTTTTTATCTTTAATACTGTCAAATAAATTAACAGACGCGCAGCCGTGGTCTAGTGGTATGATTCGAGCTTTCCAAGCGAGCCTTTTTGTAATCGCAAATGCCTGGCCGGCATTTGACTTCGCATTTGCGATGTCATTTGCCCAGAAGCAAATGCGAAAAGGCTCGATCGAAAACTGAACGAAAAAACGGTTTTCCGAAAAAAGCTTGCGGTCCGGGTTCGATAAGCCTTTTCTTTAGAAAAGAAAAGCCTTCGGGAAAAGAAACTTCCGAAATGCTCGAAGATCCCGGCGGTTGCACTTTATTCTTTTTTTCTTTTCATCCACTTTTTACAACGTGTAGTTGTTAAACGAGAAAATAGTTTTATGGTTGATGTTAGACTGTTTTGTAAGTGCAACGCCGGCGTTTATTCCAATTCGTGACAAAACTCTAGAAGGAAAATTGAGGCAAATTAATTACAAATGCAGCGCAAGCCAATATGTTACCTTCGCCGTGCTTTTTTCTCTCTTTATTTTTCTTCCCTTTGTTTTCTTTCTACTCGCGGCGTTGCTTTTTTCCCTCAGTTACGTCGCGCTTCTTGCGCCAGGGTGTTTTTTGTTTTTTTATTTTTACCCACAATTGCAAATTCACCTGTTGAAGAAACAAATTAACTCACAACTTCCGTTGCTTGTCCACGCGGTTTACATTGAACTCGCAGCAGGCGTCAATCGCGAAAAAGCACTGATGGTAATGAACGAGTTTCCACTGTTTTTACCATTTTACCAACGCTGCCAGCGTTTACTCGTCAGTGGAATACCCTTTGAATTATTGCCTAATGCATTTGCCACTACTGCGCCGTCCGTTGAGTTTATAAAATTCTTGCAAAAACTAGCAACTGGCAAAGCAAGTGAATTGAAAAAGTTCCACGTAGATTTACTTGAAGAACAGCGCAACAGTGCAAAACGCGGAGCTGCAAAGGCAAACTTAACCGGAATGTTTTTCATTGCTATTTCGGCGGTTGTGCCTGCGATGTTCGCCGCCGTTGTACTCTTGGGAAACGTGCTTGGGTTCGCCTTTTCATCTCTCCAAGTTATTGTTGTTTTCGTGTTTATTTTTCCGTTGTTCGACTTAGCATTGCTTTACTATATGCAACTAAACTCTGCGGTTTAAGGTGAATTCCAAAAAATGTTTTTTATTTTCATCGTACTTTTTTTAATTTCCATCCCCGCGTTGCTGAATGCCTTGAAAGAATTTAGACGTGATAAACTCAACCGTGATATAGAAAAGACAATGCCAGATGTTTTACTCGTTGTATCTAACCTTCCGCAAAGTGTTTCGTTTGACAAAATAATCGAAACCGCCGCGGGGGCTAAAGTTGTAGCGGCTATTCCGTTTCGCAAAACTGCCGAGTTAATCAAACGTGGCGCACCCGTAGAAACTGCATTTTGCATGGCATTTTCTAGCTATCCGCTTGTTGTGCGAAAAGCTGGCGATTTAATTGCAAAAACTTACTCCAATGGTAACTCGACGCTGGCAATTGTAAAACAATTCGCAGTTGAACTAAGCGAAGTAAACGCCAGCCGCGAGCAAACTAAGGCAGACGCGTCAATGCAAAAATATTCCCTCCTCGCAGCAAGCGCGTTTCTCGTGCCTTTTATAATTGCGCTTATCTCCGGCGTGTCGATGCAAGCGTCTACTTTAATTCCAAACTCCCAACCGGCGGTTTCTATAGCTGCAATTAACTTTGCAATCAATTCATATCTGTTAGTGTTTTCCTTTTTATCCGCAAAGTTCATCGCACGGCAATTTGCAACTCCCTTTCTGCCATTTTTTGCAGTAACCGCGCCATTGTCCCTTTTAGGGTTTAACCTTTCTCTGCTTTTCTTACAATAGAAATTTAAAACCCGACAGCGTAGTAATTTTCATGTTACAATTACGCATTGTTGAAAAACCCAAGCTTAAGCATCCAGTTATAATTGAAGGCTTTCCCGGCATCGGAATGATCGGTACAATTGCCTCTTCCTTCCTAGCGGAAAAACTGCAAATGAAATTAATTGGCTACTTTTCTAGCCCGCAATTTCCGCCAATCGCAGCGATTCACGACTACGTGCCAGTATCTCCTGTGCGGATATATGCAAGCGAAGAGCATGATCTTGTTGTAATTTTTTCCGAAATGGTAATCCCTGCGCAACTCGTTGTCCCACTTTCAGAACAGATAATTGCATTTGCAGAAAAGTACAACGCCCGTGCAATTTACTCATTCGCCGGAATCGCAACGCCTACGCCAGATGAAAAAATGTACGCAATCGCCAGCACGAGAAAACTAGTTGAAGATATGAAAAAGCAAAAATTTGAACTAGTAAAAGAAGGCGCAACGCAAGGCGTAAGCGGTGTGCTAATTGCAGAATGTGCAGCTGCAAAAATGCCAGCAGTTAACTTCATGGCACAAACTAGCGTTCCGTTAGACCCGCGCGCAGCAGCTAAGTTAATCGATCGAGTTGCTCCATTAATTGGAATAAAAGTTGACACAAAGCCACTCGTAGTAGAAGCTGAAAAAGTTGAGACAAAGTTAAAAGACGCCATGGACAAAATGAAACAAATGCATTCTGACTATTCAAAAATGCAAGACAACCCAATGTACGATTAGCCATGCCTTTTCTTTTAGAAAAAGAAAAGGCCAGGCGTGGCCAAAAGAAAAAAAGTGTTTAATATGGCTTTTGAAATGAAACGACCTGCAAAGAAATTCGCAGCCGCAGCTGCGACTGCAGTAATTTGTCTATCCGGATGCGCCGCAGGCTCTAGAAATTTACACTTTCCAGCTGCAGAGCAACCACGCCCAAGCGTACGCGAAGTGCTTAAACGCGGCGTCACAGAAGAAGGCAACCGTTACGTTGCAACTGGCTGTAGTTCAATTAGAAATACTATACAAGCTAAAACTGCAGGCGAAACTCGCGCTCGCTCAGCACTTGCTCGAAAACTAGCTGGTTCAAACTTAGCGCACGAAACACTGCGCGGAACAGAAATTCGAGACGTGTTCACAACTGCTGAAGGTCACACCTGCGTCGTCGTAGGCATGCCAAAACCAAAAACTAGTAAGTAGCAAAAGAACTTTAATCTTAACCGCGCCTATTTTTATTCTATAATTGCAGGGGTAGCAAAGCTTGGTCAATCCTTTCTTCTTTTGAAAAAAGAAAAAAGGGATTTAATGCGTAAGGCTTAGGACCTTATCTCTTAGGAGTTCGAGAGTTCAAATC
>JAZDHP010000007.1:0-7514 GCA_043805855.1 Microcaldota archaeon | reverse complement strand
AGTTGTTTTAAAACTATTCCAATTACAAATGCGAGTAAAATTAGCAAAATCGTTAAGTTCAAGTAGTTGATTTGCTTGACGTTGTGCAGTTCTTTTTCTAGATTGTCTAGTTTTTCTTTTTCGTAGTTAGTTTTTGCCATTGGTCGTACTTTTTTATACTTCGAGGGTTTTTTACTTAGTATGGTCGAGGCGAGTTTAGTTGAAGTTTTCATCCGCGTGTTTATTCCGCTACTTGCCATTATGGACCCGTTTGTAAGTTTACCTGTATTTTTGTCGTTGACGCGCAAGGAAAATGTTAAGAAGAAACATTTAATTGCACTTGAGGCCGTTGCAATTGCCGGCGGGCTGTTGTTTGTGTTTTTGTTTTTTGGTCAATCTATTTTATCTGCGCTTGGGATTACTTTTGGTTCAATGCAAGTTGCAGGTGGAATTGTCCTCGGGGTAATGGGGCTTGAGCTAGTGCTTGGTTTATCGTTTCCAAGAGAAAAGGAAAAAATCAAGAAAGTGCCGCCAGCTGCGCTTATTATTGGCACTCCAGTGTTAAGCGGGCCCGGAGTAATTACAACTGCAATTATTTTGTCCGGGCAGTATGGAATTTGGATAACTGCTGCTGCCGCGTTGCTTGCGCTTGTGACAACTTGGGCTATACTCCGCTATTCTGACATTATCAATAATGTAATTGGTGAAACTGGAACTGAGTTGCTCTCGCGAATAATGGGTTTGCTGTTAATCGCCGTTGCAGTTCAATTTGCATTAGCTGGGTTAAAAGCCGCGCTTTAAAACTTTTAACTTCGTTAAATTTCAATGGTTTCTTTTGTCGACTTTCACATTCACTCTAAGTACTCTCGCGCGTGTTCGCCGCAATCTACGCTCGAGGGGCTAGCGCAAGGTGCGCAGGCAAAAGGGTTGTCAATTATTGGCACCGGCGATTTTACTCACCCGCTGTGGTTCAAGGAAATTAAATCTAAGTTGCGTGAAGTTGAAAGCGGCGTTGGGCTGTACGAGTTAACTTCAATAAAAACGTCGACGCGGTTTATGCTAACAGTTGAAGTTGCCACGTTTGACTCAATGAAACGCGTTCACCATGTGCTTCACGCGCCTTCGCTTGACGTCGCCGTGCAGTTAAACGACGTTTTTTCAAAGCGCGGGAGCTTAGCTTCTGACGGTAGGCCAATGTTTGGCAAAACTTCGTGCGTCGAGCTTGTTGAAATTGTGAAAAATGTTTCGAAGGATATTGAAATCGTTGCAGCGCATTGTCTTTTGCCCGGAACTCCAATTTCGAGCGTATCAGAGCTTAAAGCTATAGAAGATATTAGCGAAGGCGATTCAGTCTATACTCATTTAGGCAGGCTTAGAAAAGTTACTAAAACTATTAGCCGCGACTATAAGGGTATAATCTATAAAGTGATTCCTTGGTATTTTTCTTTGGGCGTTGCAGCAACTGGAGAACATCCTATTTATTTAATTAAAACGGTAAAGCAGTGTGGGCATAGCCCCCGCACTATTTGCAAACCAACTCCTTCTCACCTAAAAGGTTGCACCACTGGATATTTTCAACAGTACAAACCAACTTGGGCGCCACTATCTTCTGTTGAAATCGGAGATGTTTTGCTTTACCCGCGGTTTAATAATAACTCTCAAGATGTTCAAATTCTCGATATTAAACTCGAAAACACGTCATTTTCTTTAAAGATAGATGCTGATTTTTGCCGCTTAGCAGGATATTATCTAGCAGAGGGCTATTGTAATAATAGAGACGCTATTTCATTTACTTTTTCACCTACTGAAACGGGGTATATGAATGACGTAAAAACGTTGATGCAACAGATCTTTAATGTAAAACCTATGCAAGGGAAATCAGCAGGTGATTTAGTTTTCTATTCTAAATCAATTATGACGCTATTTCAAAGCTTATTTTATGATAAATCTGGAGTGAAGCGGGCGTTCTCAAAATGTTTGCCAGTTTTTATGCTAAATTTACCGGTAGATAAACAAGTACAAATACTTCGAGGTTGGTGGCGAGGAGATAAAGGCAGCACGTCCTCCCGGATTTTTGCTAATCAGATTAAAATCATTTGTTTGCGATTAGGAATAGTTCCTGGAATTCGAGTAGATTCAGCTTTAGCGCATGCCATAAGAGGCAAGCATTTTATTGGAAAAAGGCAAATTGTCGCTACTTGTGATAATTTCGTTTTCAATACGCTTACTTTTTTTGAGGATAAATTTAATTTATTGTCTGAATTAGAATTTAGTAAATTCAATTTTAAGACTAACGTACGGCATGGTTGGATAGACGATGCTTATGTTTATCTCCCGGTACGCAAAATTGAAACGCGTAAGTATGCTGGAAAAGTCTATAATTTAGAAGTAGATGAAGACAATTCCTATTTAACTGAATTTGCAACTGTACATAATTGTTGGACGCCTTGGTTTGGTGTACTCGGCGATAAAAGTGGTTATAATTCTGTTCAAGAAGCGTATGAAGATAAATCTGGAAAAGTGCTTGGAATTGAAACTGGAATGAGTAGCGATCCAGCTATGAATTGGCAAGTGTCTTCGCTTGACCAGTTTGCAATTGTTTCTGGTTCTGACCCGCACTCGCCGCACCCGTGGCGTATTGGCCGCGAGTGCAACGCGTTTAGCGACGATTGTAATTCGTTTGAAAAAATATTTAATGCAATTCGCTCCAACGATGCGAGTAAATTCTTGTTCACTGTTGAAACTTCGCCTAGTTATGGCAAGTATCACTGGAGTGGCCACCGCCTTTGTAATTTCTCTTGTTCTTCAGCTGAAGCGAAGAAGTTGAAAGAGATTTGCCCCAGGTGTGGCAAGCAAATGACAATTGGCGTTGAAAAGCGCGTTATTGAACTAGCTGACCGGCCCGAGGGGTTCCGCCGCAAGGGCGCCATTCCTTTTCGTACTGTACTTCCGCTTGCTGAGTTAATCGCGTCTGTTCTCGGCTCTAATCTTTACGCTGTGAAAGTGCAGGAAATGTTCAACAAGTTAATCGCGAAGTTTGTCAACGAGTTTAGAATTGTGTTCGACGTGCCGGAGAGTGAGTTGCGTGAAGTAGTCGGCCTCGAGATGGCGCGTGTAATTATGTTAAACCGCGAGAACGCGATTAAAATCAAACCCGGCTATGATGGAGAGTACGGCGAGTTACTCTTACCGGAACAGCTTAAGCTTGGGAAACGCAAAAAGGAACCCTCGCTAGTTAGCGCAAGTCAAAAGAGTCTAGGTGAATTTTGACAGTTTAATAAAGTTAAGACTGTAATTTTATTCAAGGGTGAGAAAGTGCCTCAAGTTGAAATAGTGATTCCACAACATTTGCATAAGCGACTTAAAACTTTAGCTCAGCTGGAGCAAGAGACGAACGGGGTTTTTCTCTGTACACCTCAAAGAACTGGAGCTAAAACTCGTTGGTTAGCGCATTCTTTTCACTTACTAGGCCGTGGAAGCGCAACGCACGTTCGAGCAGATCCAATGCGCCTCGCTGCAGCGAACCATTTACTTGAACATGTACATGCGCAGTCTCCTAGTGCCGGTTATAAACTTTTAAAAGTGCACACGCATTGCCGTGGAACTGGCGAAGAGTGGTTTGACCGCTTTTCAAGCGGTGATCGCAATAGTGTAATGGCGCAGTTAAAGCGCGATCCAGATTATGCGCTGGTTATGATAAGTCCAATTCGTTCAATTGCAATCGGGTATCCGGATAACAGATATTTCGTATCTGAAGCGCCTTCTACTCAAACTAGCCTTAGAAATACTAGAAATTTAGAAACGCTATATGCGACTGTCGCGAGTAGACATGGGCTAGAGCTGCCAAGAGAAACCGCAACTGTTAAGCGCAGGCGATGAGAAAAAGATAGCCAAATACAAGGCAGCAAACTAGTTTAAGCGAGTTTTAGTTCAGTAAGTTCCAGTTCTTTGCAACGTGGTTTCGCGTTCTTCTCTTTCTTGATTTATTTGCCTTAATCTTTGCACTATTGTTTGTGCTCTTTTGAAGTTACGGTGAGCGCTTGTTCGAGTTGCTCCAAAGTGTCGGCTTAGTTCACTTGTTGAATGTTTGTACCCCTTGTGCAAGAAGTAAGTCATTATATCTTGCGGCTTTGCTCGTTTTTTTAATAAAATATTTATGTCTTCTTCTATCTGAGTTGGGTCAAACGCTTCTGGGTTAAGCGCAGGTTCACCTTTAACATCGTGAAGCGTTATTTTTTTGTCTCTACCAATTGGCTTGTCCATTGAAGTTGCAACGTGTTTTTGTTTTTCTCGCCGTGCTGCTCGCGTAATCGCCTGTGCGATCCACATTTTAGCCCATGTTTTAAAGTTTCCTTTTCTTGGTTTATGCGTTTCAATTGCTCTTACTAATCCAGTTAAACCAGCTGCTTCTGCGTCTTCGCGTTGTAAGTAGTTTGGCCAAAAACTACGATGGCAGTAGGTGTGGCCGTAGAGGATAACTTTTTTCACCAATTCTCGGTGTTTTTCAATTTCTTCGTTGGTTGCCGCGCGTAACGCTTTTTGCCGTTTTCTACCTCTAACGTCTGTATTGGGAATTTCCCCGCGGTTTTTTAATCTTTTCAACATATGACTTAATTGCCTTGCCCGTTCATCTATTTTGCGAGGCGTAATTCGTTTTTTTTCTTTTTTTAATAATGCGGCCGCGATTTTTCTAACGCGATATTGTCCGTCTAAATTTGTTAATGCAAGTCTTTTTACTTGAATTTGGCTCGGCGTAAGCGGGTTACGTGATATTTTTCTAGGTTGTCGGGTTTCTCTTATTTCTTGTGATATCTGTTCAGCGTGCCTCATGACTGCTTCAAAATTAGTGTATCTAATTCCCTTGAAGTAATTTGCAATTGGCATCGGTTGCATATAGTTAGTAGTTAGTTGTGCTTTAAAATAACTTTTCAACCCTTTAACCGGAGGGATCTTCTTTCTTGTTCCGCTTGTTCGCGTTGTTTTACTTTTTCAATTATTGCCCGCGCGGTTGTTAGGTGACGTTTTATGTTTATGCCTTTGCAGTTAAAATGTCGGCCTATTTCGCTATAATTGCGCTGGTAAATTTCGTGCAACGCGTATAGCGCCAAGTGATGTGGTTTAGTCCTCCTGCTTTTCATTAATTTACTCAAACCATCTTCAACTTCTTCACGGTCTTCAAGGCTACTTGCAGGTGTGCCTTTTCTATCATAGAGCGTTGCATCTTCATCTTCTCCTAAAGGCGCGTCTAGCGACTGCATTTGGTTTTTTTTACTTTTTACTGCTGTTCTTGCAATTGCCTGCGCAATCCATGCACGTGCCCATGGGTTTAGTTTACCTTTAGTTTCGTCCCAAGTTTCAATTGCGCGTACTAGACCGTCCATGCCTACAGCTTTTGCATCGTCGCGCTGCAAGTAATATAGTAAACTTTTAGGTAGGTACTTGTGGCCACAGCCCATTACTTTTCTAATCAAGTGCCGGTGCTCTTCTATTAATTCGCCGGTCGCTTCTCTTAATTTTGGTAACCGTTTCGGTCGGTCGTGCGAGGTTGTTATTGGAATGCTGCTGCGTTTCTTTAACTTTTTAAGTGCTTTTTTCACTTTGGGAATAATTCTTCTAATAGCAGATGGCAATGGAATTTTCTGTCTCGCTATTCTACTTCTTTGGCTTAAGCGCAATACTCTAACTGCGATTTCTTTCGGGTTGTACTGGCCGTTTAAATATCTTGGCGCTACTTCTGCTACTCTTTTTTCAAAGTCAGTTAACGCTAGTTTAGCCGGTCCTGGTGTTGGTTTCATGTTTTTAGAAATTTCTTCAGTGTGTTCCAAAACATCCTCTACGCTAGTGTAACATTTTCCTTTAAAGTAATTTACAATTGGATTTTGTGGCATTTTTCTATTTCACGTGTGCGTTTTTTCCTTTTATCTAGTGTTCGTATTATTCGTCATTTTTCTCGGTTCATTTCAACAAGTGCATCTCGCGCGCGGTAGTAATGATTTTGAATTGCTTGTGGCTTTACGCCGAAGTGTCTTGCAATTTCTTTTTGGCTGTGACCGTAAACGCCGTGAAGCACCAGTATAGTTAATTGTGTTGCCTTCATTTTCGGGTGTCGCATTAAAAGCTGAAGTTGGGCTCTAGTTATTCGCTCCTTTTGTTCGCCTGGTTTCAACAATCGGTGTTCTTTTCTTGTTTCTTCAATATCGTCCATTGACTCTAGCCGGTTTACTTGCCTTTGTTCTTTTCTAGCAGCGTAGTCTATCCTTTGTGCAATCCATGCTCTACAGTGATCGTTTAATTTTACACTAACGTCTCTTTTTTCTCCTTTTGTTGGGTCAAAAGTTTTAAGGCCATATAATAGTCCATCAAGTGCCGTTGTGTAGGCATCTTCTTCTGATAAGTATTGCCACCAGTCTGGTCGAAGGTACTTATGTCGGCCGCGCATTACTGCGTCGATTAAATTTAAATGTCGTTCCATATCTGCGCTTGTTACTTCTCTTAATTGCGGCACTCGGGTCCGTCTATCTTGAGAAGTTGTCGCTTGAATTTCGCCTTTAGCTTTTAGCTTCTGTAATGCACTTGCTACTTGTCTATGCATTTTCTTAAAAGGCGTAGTTTTCTTTTTTGATTCTGCTATAATTGCGCGGGCTATTCCCATAGTATTGTACTGTCCGTCAAGAAATTGCGGTGCAAGTGCTTTCACTTTTAAATTAAACGCGCTTAGTGATTGTTTCACTCGTCCTCTTGGCTTTTGAGTTGCCTTAATTTGCGCAGATAGCTGTTCAGCATGTTGCATTAACGCTTGTAGGTTCGCGTAGTGTACGTTGGCGAAAAACTCTTTCAAGTTGTGCTTTGTCATGTGCTAAACAATATGCCTTTGTTTAATCTTATATTATTTTGCCTTTTAACGTTCGCCAACTGCTCTTTCTCTGTTTATCTTAGCAAATGTCCTTATCGTTGTTGAATAGTGTTTTTGAACTGCTTGTGGCTTTGCACCAAAATGCCGCGCTATTTCGGGATAACTGTGGCCGTAAATGCCATGCAGTGCCAGTATTGCTAAATGCATTGCTTTTATTTTTGGGTGTTGCATTAAACTTTCAATTTGATCTTCGGTTATTCTCGGTTCACGTGGCTCGCTGCAAAGTGAAAGTCGCCGTTCTTGTCTTTTTGTAATAATTGTATCTATTGAACGTGTTTTTTGTATTCTCCTTTGTTCTGCTCTTGCAACGCGGCCTATTTTTTGTGCTACCCATGCTTTAATGCGGGGTTCTAGTTTTCCCTTTGTAGGGTCGTGTGTTTTAATTGCGTATTCCAGTCCATCAAGCCCATCTGCGTAAGCTTCACTTGGAGTAATAAATTTCTGCCAGTTAAAACGCAGGTATATGTGGCCGTTTCGCATTACTTTGTGAATTAAGTGTAAATGCCGTTCAATATCTTCTCTAGTTGCTTTTCTAAATTGCGGTAATCGATTTAGTCTATCTTGTGCAGTTGTTTGTAAAATTTCCCCGCGGTTTTTTAAAGTGTCTAAAGCGTTCTCTACT
>JAZDHP010000006.1:0-15560 GCA_043805855.1 Microcaldota archaeon | reverse complement strand
GGTATTTTTCCCTTTACAATCTCGCAGAAAATGCAGTCCATTTTGTTTCACGTATAAGAAAAATATAGCCCCGAGCGGATTTTCAGTTTGAGGGTTTTCTTTTCCCTCGGTCTTTTCTTTTCTCAAAAGAAAAGCCGTTCGAACCGCTGTCGCAGGCTTGCCTTAAAAGGCCGCTCAATCGCCGCAGGCCTTTTAGACCTCTGGCTTTATGAGAGGGCCTTTTTCCAAAGGCCCGTATCCTTGACCATTGTCTGACCGCTTTTCTTTTTGGGCCGAACAGGCCTTTTTCTTTAAAAAAGAAAAAGGCGGTTCTAGACGACGGGGCTATATTGTAATTGTTTTGTTATTGCAAGTTTAAAAGCAGTTTGGTTTTTTGTTTGATGTAAATAGTTTTTACGCTTTTACTGCGGTTATTACTGTTGTGTAAAGTTCTACTTTTTTGCCATCTATTGGTATTTTTGGTACGGTTTCCTTAACTTCTACTTTTTCAACTTGTAGCCCAGCTTTTTTCAACTGCGCGATTGTGTGGTCGTAAAAGGGAGTAGCTTCTACAAAGGTGTAAGTGCCGCCTGGTTTTAACGCAGCGCGTACCATTTTGAACACGTTTTGTGGAAATGGATGTTGGTTAGTTGCCCAGAATGAAACCACGTGGTCCATTTCGCCGTGGCGCCATTGACTAGCCCTTGTTGTTTCAGTGTATTGCCCCGTGTGTAACTTTAGTTGCCCATTTTGAATGTAAGGTGCGTATTGTCGTTGTAATTTAGCAGTAACTGCCGGTAAATGGTCAATTGCAGTTACTTTGGCTTTAGTTCGTAATATCTTCGCTATTGCGCTTCCTTTTCCTGGGCCTAGTTCTAGTACGTGTTGCCCTTCTTTAAGTTGAAGTTGTTTTATCGCTTCGCTTTCAGTGCGATCCCACGCGTCGCGTAACGCAGTTGGTATTGATGCGTTTGGCAGTTCAAATATGTAAGGGAGACTTTCTTCGTCACTCGTGCGTTCAGTTTCATGCCAAGTTTCAAGCTGTACTTCTCTTGCGCTCTTTGGTTCAGCTCGTTGGTTAAACGCAATAATTTGAAGCACTCTGTTTCTTTTGTTTGTTGCTGGAAAAGCTATTTCATTGTGGTTTACGTTATTTCCAAATCGAAACTGCACATTTGCCGGCGAATCGCAACTTTCTATCATTTCCTTAGCAAGTGCGTTAAGTTGTCGCACGCGTGGCTTTATCGATGGGTGAATTTCAAGTTGCATTGTTACATTTCAGGTAAACTAAATTTTTAAATTCTCGTGTTGCGTAGCATATTCGAGGTGTTTTACATTTATGGTTGGTAAAAAACGTAGGTCTATGTTTGGTTTTGATGGTTCTCCCTTCAGCGGTGATGACTTTTTCTCTGATTTTGAGAGTAGTTTTGGCTTTGGCCAAATTGACGAATTGATGAACCAACTAATGGGCGATATGGCTAAAAGGCAGAAAAACTTAAAGCCAGGCGAACCAATTGTCTACGGTGTAAATATACGCGTTGGGCCTGACGGCAAGCCGCACGTCCAGCAGTTCGGCAACGTTGCAAAAGGTGAAGTGAAAGAGGAACGTGAACCTTTAGTGGACGTTATTAACCACGTTAAAGAAATTCGAGTAATTGCCGAGCTTCCAGGCGTAGAGAAGAGCAACATTAAGCTAAAGACAACGCCGGAGAGCATTTCAATTACAGTTCACGACTCGCACCATAAGTTTGCAAAAACGTTGAAACTGCCAGAACTTGTTTTGGAAGATAGTGCAAAGGCAACTTACAAGAACGGCATACTCGAAGTTGTAATTCAAAAGAAAAAGCCAAGTGAAAAAAAGGAAACTGGAAAAGAAGTTAAGATTGAGTAGTTTAACGTAAGCTACGGTTAATTATTTTGTCTAGTTCTTGTTCCATTTCTTTTAGGTTGTTTTTGTGGGCGTGATTTAACGCCGCGTAAATATACCGCTGCAAATCTCCGCGCAGATATTCACTGCGTTCCTTTCTTTTGTCATTTAGCTTCTTTCCAAATGTGTCAATTGTTTCAGCAAATTCTTCAATTGCTTCTGCTCTTTCGCTGGGACTGCGCAAATTTGAATTATGCCCGGTATCGAAGTCAAAGAATTCAACTGGGCTAGCATTACGTTGTGCAAATGGAGAGCCCATTCTATCTTGCCATAAACCAATTTTGCTCTTGTCTGCAATGTGCAGCAATAGTAGTCCTCGCACAACAAATTGTTTTAGTAACTTGCGCTTTGTACGCTTGTCTATGTTTTTCACTTTAATGTAGCTTCTTATCCAGTTTTTTGTTGGGTCTGAAAGAGCAAATTCGCTTATTCTTTCAGGGCGGCTAGCCGAGTATGTGTGTACTCTTTCCTCACCAAAAAAGTTACCGAGTCCATGTGCGTCAAATTCTGCTTTGGTTATCGCGACTCTACGTTTTCCACTTTCATGCCATTTAGGTAATGCCGCAAATTGCAGGGGTTTGAACACTGCAGCGTGTTTTATAACTGGCAATTCTTTTACGCCGTGTTCTTTTGCCCAGCTTACAATTGGATCTTTTTCTAGTTTAGCAGTTTCATACTCTTGCTCTAGAGTTTGTAGAGTTTCAACTGCAGCTTTAATACCTTCGAGAGTAGCCCCGCCGTAAAATTCTTGTTCGCGTATACTGTGAGTCCGGCGGCCGAAACTAACTGGCGCATCATCTACGCCAGTTCCCTTAAACACAAATTGTCGATTTGGCAAGTTAAACGTGTGAATACTTCTACGATGAATCGTGCGCGATTCAGGTACTTCGAGGGGATGTACTGGTTTCCGGAAGGGAATTGCGTAGAGGTGTTCATATTCTTCTGGCTTTTTTCCAGCTTCTTCAAAATTACTCCTTAGTCCGGCGTGGTTCTTCACGCGGATTATAACTTTTCTCCGCTCCATTTCAGCCAATGCTTTTTCGTCAACAGGTAAACTACGGTCAAGTTCAGCGAAAACTAGCCTTGTCTTTGCAGAAAAAATTGGATTAGTTATTCTTTCAGTTGCTGCTACCATTTTAGTTTAATTCACTTTTACGACTTTTAATTGTTCCGCGTTCACTTCAACAACGTCGCCATTTTTGAACGCTGTTGTCGCGTTTTTGTAACCTATAACGCACGGTACGTTTAACTCGCGCGCAATTACTGAGGCGTGTGACGTTATTCCACCGCCTTCTGTGATAAACGCAGCTGCTTTTTTCATCGCGGGTAAAAAGTCAACGCAAGTCCACTTTGCAACGAGAATTTCGCCTTGTTGAAAATTAAGTATATCGTCAGCATTTCGCACTATGCGTATTTTTCCAGTTGCGTTTCCCGGACAAGCGCACATTGGTTGTTGAGTTGCGCCGCTTTTTACCGCAGCGTTTTTCATCAGCTCATTTATTTCTTTTTCTTCTAGCAGCCGCTCGCTGTGGCAGTCTGTGTAAATTCCAATTGCGCTTGTGCTGCGTTTGTTTAGCATTTCCGCGTTTGCTTTTCTTTGTATAATTGCGCTTGTCAGTTCTTCTTGAGTGTAAAATATCAATTGTGCGGCGGAGATGCTAAGGCGTTTACAAATCTCCTTGTAAAAGGATTGCATTTTCCAGTTGCCGTAACTAAGTACAAGTTCGGCTTCGTTGCGCGTGAATGAAAGCACTTGAAGCATTTCAGGTAATGGTGAATTAATGCCGGCAGTTGCAGCGGTGATTTTTTCCCGCGTTGTTTTTTCAAAGTTTTCCAACTCAGTTTTGCGCTGTTCTAACTTTTCCCTTCCAAGTTTTGCCTTTTCGCTAATTTCGTTTTCGTAGTGTTCTTCGTTCCAGCTTTGGTTGAAGCAAAAAACTGGAATGTAGCCATAGTGTTCTGCTAAATGTACTGTGCCTTTGTCAATTGCGCTTGGATTTGTAATACTTTCAAGTGCCGCGTTTACGACCGCTAGTTCTTCTTTTACTGTTGTTGAACTCCACGGCGGCATTGTTGCGGCGGCAATTGCGTCTTTGGAAATTATTTTTGACAATTTTTCAACGAATATTGACTCAGTGATCATTCCGAATTGGTCGAACGGGGTTATTTCGTTTATTTGTTCAACTACTTTATTGTAAACTACGGCGAGTTCCTCGTCAGTTAACTTCGGCGGCTTTACTCGAGTTATTGTGTCGATTTTTCTCTTTACTAGTTCAGCTTTTGTGTGGAAATTGCGCAGGTGCTTTTGGAAAAACGCGGAGTTGTTTTCATTTTCGCTACACCATTTTTTTAATTCAGTTAAATAGTTATTTTCAAGAAAGAGATATTGGCTGCCGTTTTTGCAAACGTACTTTAGCTTTCGTTCAATTGGACAGATTTTTAACAAGTTTTTATTGGCCTTGACATTAACCCATTGGTGCCCTGCTAATAGTGGGCAGGATTCCCATGAGCCGAATAAAGTGTAATTTTCCATTGCTATTTGTTTAGATGTTTTTAAAGTTTAAACCAATGCGTTCACGCTCTTTGCCGTACATGGCTTCGTTTTTCGTCGGTTTTTTAAAGGTTTGTCGGCTAGATTTTCTTGTAATAATTAATACGAGGAGTATATTTCATGAAACTTTACGAATATGAGTCAAAGGCACTTGTTGCAAAGTATGGTATAGCTATACCGCAAGGTAAAGTGTTTCAAAAAGTTGAAGAAGTAGATCGCGCAGGAGTTGTAAAGGCGCAGGTACTAGCTGGCAAAAGGGGAAAAGCAGGCGCGATTAAAATTGTTGATAGTATTGAAGGAGCAAAAGCCGCCGCTAGTCAGATGCTTGGCAAGAAAATCCTCGAGCAAACAGTTCACGAGGTTTACATTGAAGATAAAGTTGACATCACGGCGGAGTATTTCTTGAGTATTGTTTACGACGATCAGCAGAAGAAACCCGTTGTTGTGATAAGCAGCGAAGGCGGGATTGAAATTGAAGAGTTGGCGAAGAATCATCCTGAAAAGTTAGTGAAATTTCCAGTTGACCCTCTCGACGGGCTCCAGGGATGGAAGGCAAGAGAACTGTGCAAGCAAGCTGGATTTACTGGAGAAACAATGCCAAAAGTTGCCGACGCACTAACGCGGTTGTACAAGTGTTTTGTCGGCTGCGATGCGACGATTGTAGAGATTAATCCATTATGTTTAACTGCTGACGGGAGTGTAGTTGCAGCTGGAACTGCGATGATCTTGGACGACGATGCGCTTTACCGTCATAAAGATTTCACGTTTAAACAACGCAGTGCGTTTGACCGTTTGCCAACACAGCGCGAGTTGGACGCGAAGAAAATCGACGAAGGCGACCACCGTGGTATTGCGGGAAAATATATTGAACTTGACGGAGATATTGCAATGATGACTTCAGGCGGTGGCGGGTCATTGACAAATACAGACGCGTTGCTTGTTGCTGGTGGAAAGCCAGCGAATTACACTGAATACGGCGGAAACCCTCCAACGGAAAAAATGTACAAATTGACAAAAGTTATTCTCAGCAAGCCGGGGTTAAACGGTTGTTGGATTGCTGGTGGAATTGCAAGTAACACTCGCGTTGACGTGACGTTTGAAGGCATTGCACAAGCGCTGCGTGAGATTAAGCCAGCGTTTCCAATTGTTATTCGCCGAGCTGGTCCGGGAGAAAAAGAAGGTTTTGAAATCATGCGCAAGTTGGCAAAAGAAATTGGCCTTGATCTTCACCTTTACGGTGCGGACACGCCGATGACTTCAACTGCAAAGATAATGGTTGAACTCGCAAACAAGTACAAAGCTAAAAAGGGAGTAGCAACAACTAGCAAATCAAGCGCTAAACCTGCAAAAAAGGTGAAAAACTAAAATGAGCATTCTTGTTAATAAGAACACTAAAGTTTTAATCCAGGGAATTACTGGCCGCGAAGCAGCAAAGGTCAGCGAGGAGATGAAAGCTTACGGCACGAAGATTCTCGCAGGCGTTACGCCCGGAAAAGGCGGGCAAGAAGTGAGTGGCATTCCAGTTTACGACACTGTAAAAGAAGCGCTTGCTAATCACAGCGGTATTAATGCTTCGGTTGTTTATGTTCCTCCATTTGCAGCTAGAGACGCTTGTCTCGAAGCGATGGCCAATGGGATAAAACTAATTGACGTGATTACCGAACGCATGCCGATTTTTGACACTTCAATTGTAATTGCCGAAGCTGTTCGTTGCAAAGCGCGCATTGTTGGACCAACTAGCGTTGGGATAATTACGCCAGGCGAATGCAAGCTAGGCCCAATTGGGGGAAACAACCCGGATAGAATTTACGCAAGGGGCAATATCGGCGTTGTTTCAAAGAGCGGGTCAATGACCAACGAAACGTCGTGGTTATTGCGCCAAGCAGGCTACGGTCAGAGTACTGCAGTTGGCATTGGCGGTGACGTACTCGCAGGTACGCCGTTTCCAGACGCGTTGCAACTATTTGAAAACGACAAGGAAACCAAAGCAATCGTAATGTTCGGCGAACTCGGCGGCACGTACGAAGAGCAAGCCGCTGAACTGATAAAGAAAAAAATAATCACAAAACCAGTAGTTGCGTTTGTTGCTGGGCTATTTGCGGATTACTTGCCAAAGAACATGCAGTTGGGACATGCTGGTGCAATTATACAAGGTTCAACTGGCAGCCCACAGGCAAAGAAAAAAGCGCTTGCCGACGCAGGTGCGTTAGTTGCCGAAGCGCATCATGAAATAGTTGAAAAACTAAAAGAAGTGCTGTGATAAAATGGAAAGTCAAACAACAATTCAAACAATTCGCGAAGTTGGGTTACGCGAAGCGCAGAACAACAACGCGCCGCCAGAAATTTACACTCGTTTGGCAATTGAAAAAGCAATTTCACTAGCTAAAAAGATGAAGGGCGACGAGCAAATAGTTGAAACTGCGCTTTGGTTGTGTGACTTGCGAATTGGCCCGTGTCTTCGAGAGAACCGCGTTCAAGACCACGTTAAAGAAAGTTTAGTAGCTGCTCGCGAGGTGCTTAGCGATGCTGGAGCTTCAAAGGAATTTGCTGAAAAATCACTTCAAGTTATGAGCGAACATCATGCTAAGGTGCATAAATATTTAGAAGGCGAAATCGTCGCAAACGCTGATGCGTATAAATTCCTTCCGCCAATTGGTAGTTTACATTTGCTTTGGATTGAAGGAAAGCGCAGTGATTCTTTTTCAAAATCTTTATCTTACGTTTTTCACAAGATTGAAGAAAAGTGGAACGTGCTGACAATCCAAGAATGCAAGGACGAAATGCGTGAATCTTACGAGCACTTAAAATTTGTGTTTGAAAGCGCTTTGGAAAAAGAATCTAAATTAAACTTTAAGGTGAATTGAAAAATGACTGAAAAGAAAACTGAAGAAAAGTCTTTTAAAACTGCTATTTCTCAGCATGTTGACGAGAAGAGTTACATTCGCGGCTATAACTTGGAAGATTTAATCGGCAAAGTCACTTTCACTGAGCAAATTTATCTTCTTATCAAAGGTGAATTGCCATCAAAGGAACAGCGGCAGGTTCTCGACGCCATGTTAGTAGCGTGTGCAGAGCATCGCATTAACGTTCCGTCAATTGTTGCAGCGCGCTATGCGTATTCAGCTGGAAACACTTTTAACAGCGCTATGGCCGCTGGTATTCTTTCAATTGGGGATTATCACGGTGGTGCAATTGACAACGCGGCGAAATTATTCATGGAAAACGTTGCCGTTGACCCAGAAAAAGTTGCAATTGAGTTGAAAAAAGAGAAGAAACGCGCTCCAGGCTATGGACATAAGGTTTACACAATCGACCCGCGTACTCAAAAGTTGTTCCAAATCGCGAAGGAGAATAAAATTTATGGCAAGTACTGTAAATTTGCAGAGGATTTTGAAAAAGCGTTGGAGAAAACAAGCGGCAAGAAACTATGTTTAAATGTTGACGGCGCAGTTGCTGCGTTGTTGTGCGAATTGGGTATTGATTATAAGTTTGGTAAGGGTTTCTTCGCGTTGGCAAGAAGTGCAGGCATTGCGGCACACGTTTTGGAAGAATCTCTAACAGCACAACCGTTCCGCACGTTGAAAGACAGCGACGTGGAATTCACTGGAGTTGCTAAAAGGGCGTTAAAAAGGTGAAAAACCGAGTATTTGGTAAAGGTTTAACTTCTTTATTGTTTTAAATTTTGGTATAATTAACTATTATTACAAGGTGTGTTTTTGTAAATATGTTTAGTGGTTTTGTTGACGGACAAGAATTTGACGTTATAATTGTAGGCGCTGGGCCTTCAGGCTCTTCATGTGCTACTTTCCTTGCAAAAGCTGGGAAAAACGTTTTACTTATTGACAAAGCTAAATTCCCGCGTGATAAGATCTGCGGTGACGGCATCAGCGGTAAATCCCTCAAGGTTTTACAAGAGCTAGGTGTAATGCCAGCAATGGAAAAAGCTGAACACATTAAAATGTACGGCGTTACATTTTCATCTCCAAAAGGTCGAGTTGTTAAAATTCCGTCGCGCGGAAAGGAAGGCGACAAACCGCCGGGGTTCGTTGCACGACGCGAAGTTTTCGACAATGTCATATTCCAAAACGCAAAGAAATACAGCCACACTTTTGAACAATTTCAAGTAAGTGACTTACTATTAGAGGGAGATCAAGTAGTTGGGGTTACTGGAATTGACCTGCAAACCAAAAAGAAATACTCTTTCAAAGCAAAAGTAGTAGTTGGTGCCGACGGTGCAGCTTCTGTAATTAGCAACAAAGTTAAGTACGATAACTTTGACGACAACCATCAAATCGTTGCAGTGCGCGCTTACTATTCGGGCGTCAAAGATTTAAATGATACAATTGAACTTCATTTTGTTGACGAACTAATTCCTGGTTATTTCTGGATCTTTCCAGAGGCAAATGGCATGGCAAACGTCGGCGCTGGTATGATTGTGCGCGACATGAAAGCGAAGAAAGTAAACTTGCAAGAAGCAATGCAAAAAGCAATGGACAACAATCCATTGTTCAAGGAAAGATTCAAAGATGCTAAGCTAATTTCTCCAATTCGCAGTTGGTCACTTCCAGTTGGTTCAAAGCACAAGAAAGCACACGGCAATGGGTTTATCCTCGTTGGAGACGCTGCTTCTTTAATTGATCCATTTACTGGCGAAGGAATTGGCAACGCGTTGACAAGTGGAAAAATCGCAGCTGAAAGCATTGTAAAAGCATTTGCAAAGAACGACTTCAGCGCCGCGTCGTTAAAGGATTACGAAGATACGCTATGGAAGGAAGTTGGCACCGAGCTGAAAACCAGTTACAAGATGCAAAAAATGGGCCAAAACACTTTCTTGCTAAATCTAATAATAGATAAGGCTTCAAGGAGCAAAACAGTTCAAGAGGCGATTTCTAACTCTTTGTTGAACCCAAGCAACCGCGACATCTTCTACTCGCCAATGTTCTACCTTAAAGTACTGTTCAGTTAAATGCAGTAGTTCAAGGTTACCTTTTTATTTCTCTTTCTGCTCTTCTCTAGCAAGAGGTGTTGTTTACAAATGGTTAGCAAGGTAATTCTTTACTCGACTCCAATGTGTCCCTATTGCCACATGGCTGCAGATTTCTTAAAGCAGAATAATGTAAAATACGTCGAGTATGATGTTAGTTCAGACCACGCGAAAGCGAAGGAAATGATTCAAAAAAGCGGCCAAACCGGCGTGCCTGTTATTGACATTGACGGCACGGTAATTCCAGGCTTCGACGTCCCAGAAATCAAAAAAGCGCTTGGATTGAAATAAGCGACTAAATTTCCAGTTATTTTTTCTTTTATTTTCTGTCTTTTACTTTCTATTTTGTTTATGCTCGCCTAGCTGTTATTCGTTCGTGTATCGCTGCTGCGATTTTTTCGGAAATAATTGGAGAAATGTATTTGCGTTGTGCTCGGCTAGTGAGTCTCATTACGTTTCTTTGGTAATCGGCGTGCAAGCTAGCGCCTGCGCCAAATGGGTTATGCATGTTATATTGCAAGTCAAGTAATTCTTTTTGTGCTTTTTTTATTTGCTGTTTATTTCTTTTTCCGACGCTTCCGCGTAACCAAAAAAGCATTCCCGGCATTTCAATAGATATGGCATATGGCTTGTTTGGTTTTTGATGGAATTCAATTTCATATGGCGAGGTAGTTCTTGAGTTTAATTCATCAGATGCAATAAGTTTTCCAATTCTAAAGGCACTGGCTCTTCTTATAAGTGCTTCGCCAAGTGCTAGCGCTCCAGAGGCGTGAAAGTTAAATGCCATTGCATTGTGTTTTAGCGCCATTTTCTGGGTTAGTTTCAATGTTGAATCTCGTTGGCCTAGTCTCTGCAGTATAGCTTGTATAGCTACTTTTGTTGATGCTTTTTTTCTGCTAGTTGGAATTTTTCTAGCTATTCCATAATTAGTTTCAGCTGCGGGTATTTTTTCAACTACAACTTCGTGTCCGTATTTTTCTCGTAGAATTTGCGCAACTTTCCTCGCGTGGAAACCAGCTACGACTTCCGTCGGGTGTTCGTTCCATACAAGTACAACTTTCGCCATGACTAGTTAAGGTAATATTTGTTAAAAAATGCACTTGTAGAATGAGTTTATTTTGGTTTTTCTGTGAAAAATATTAAAAAATGAAAAGGATAGATTGAAACGCGTGTTGAGAAAAAAATGTTGCATCAAAAATATACGCGTTTATTTCCGTATAATTGCGTTTTATTTAGCGTTTCTTCTTTGCTTTTGCTTTACCTTTGCCTTTTTTCTTTGCTGCCAATTTATTTTCACCTCGTTTGGGGTTTTCTAGATACAATTGTAATACAGAGTTAGAATAAAAGCGTTTCGCAATTTTTTTCAGAAATTTGTAAAAATATTTTTCTAGAGGTAAAAATTAGTTGTTTTTTACATTATTTTTTTAATTTCAAAATATTTTCAGCACTTTTCGCGATATTTTCAGCATTTAAGCCGTATTTTGCAAGAAGCTGTTCTGGTGTTCCGCTTTCTCCGAATGAATCGCGTACACCAATGCGTTTCAATGGAATTGGGTAATTTTCGCTTAATAGCTCCGCAACTGCGCTTCCCATTCCGCCGTTCATTTGATGTTCTTCAACTGTAATTACGACGCCGCATTTCTTTGCAATTGAAATAATTGTACTTTCGTCAAGTGGTTTTATCGTGTGTAAATTTACAACAGCAGCGTTTATTTTTTTCTTTTCTAGCATTTTCGCTGCACT
The DNA here is from genome assembly GCA_043805855.1 of Microcaldota archaeon. Classification (GTDB taxonomy): domain Archaea; phylum Micrarchaeota; class Micrarchaeia; order Norongarragalinales; family UBA8480; genus JAHFHC01. Next base: position 4,376 of record JAZDHP010000006.1, on the reverse strand, counting down.
GAGTGCTTCGTTTACCATTATTCCGCATGCAATTATTGCAACGTCGCTTCCCTCAACGTAAATATCGGCTTTTCCAATTACGAATGGAGTGTTTTCAGTTGTAACTTGTGGCATTTTTTCCCTGCCGAAGCGCAAATAGCAAGGTGATTTGTCTTTTGCAGCTGCAATTGTCGCTTTTTTCGCTTGTTCGAAATCGCAAGGTACAATTACTTTTAAATTAGGTAAAACACGGGTTATTGCAATGTCTTCAAGTGCTTGGTGGGTTGCTCCGTCTTCGCCGACAGTTAAGCCAGCGTGGCTACTTGCAATTTTTACATTTGCATTTGTATAGCAAACGCCGACGCGTAGTTGGTCCCAGTTTCTTCCTGGTGAGAACACTGCGAATGAACTTGCGAATGGAATTTTTCCACTTAGCGCTAGGCCTGCAGCCATGCCGAGCATGTTTTGTTCAGCTACGCCTGTTTCAATAAACTGTTCAGGAAATTTTTCTTTGAACCACTCTAAACGAGTTGATTCGGTTAAATCCGCGCACAGCGCAACAACATTTTTGTTCTTTTCACCTAGTTCTACCATTGCTTTGCCGTAGCCGTCGCGAGTTGACTTCTTTTCCGCGCTTTGCGACGCGTTTGCCAGTTTCATTTTTTTATTTAATTTCATGTTTGTAATTATTACCTATAGGATTTTTTCGGCTTGTATTTGTTTTCTTTCGCTTTCCAATTCTTTCAGCGCAATTGCAGCTTCTTTTTCGTTTGGTGCTTTGCCGTGCCACTCGAATCGATTTTGAATGAAGGAAACTCCTTTGCCTGGAATGTTGTTTGCAATTATTACTGTTGGTTTGCCTTTTGCTTTTCCAGCGTTTTGCAACGCGCTTACAACGTGGCTAACTTCATTGCCTTTTACTTCAATTACGTTCCATTTGAACGCTTGGTATTTTTCTTTTAGTGGCTGCAGTGCGTTTATTTCTTCTGTGTTGCCGTCGATTTGAATATAATTGCGGTCAACAACGACGCATAAATTATCTAGGTGGTGGTTACCTGCAAACATTAGTGCTTCCCAGTACTGGCCTTCGTCGTGTTCGCCGTCGCTTGTCAAACAGTAAATCGTGTGCTCTTCGTTGTTCATTCGCGCGGCTAGCGCCATGCCAATTGCAATTGAAATGCCCTGCGATAGTGGCCCGCCGCTGTTTTCAACTCCAGGTACTTCGCCGTAATGTGGGTGCCCCTGTAAAGGAGAACCGAGTTTACGCAAGGTCATTAGTTGTTTTTTTGGAAAGTAGCCGCACTGTGCTAGCGTAGCGTACCAAATGGGGCAAATGTGGCCGTTTGAAAGTACAACTCTATCGCGCTTGTCCCACTTTGGGTTTTTCGGGTCGTGGTTTGCCACAGCGAAGTAAAGCGCAGTGAAAACGTCTACCATTCCGAGAGATCCGGCAGTGTGCCCGCTTTTTGCCTCGCATAACATCTTCACAACGTCTTGGCGTAGGCTATTGGCAATTAGTTTCAACTGCTTTTCGCTAGTTACTTTCTTAAACTGCATAGAACGCGTTACGTTTTTTGTACATTTAAAGTTGGCGCTTTAACGTGATTGTAGAAAGGTTTATATTTTAGGTAAGATCAATCTTACTGTGTGGTTGAAATGTTGAATATTGCAGTGACTAAAATGAGTTCAAAGGGGCAAGTTGTTATTCCTGTAGAGTTTCGGAAGGACTTTAGTGAGGGGCAAAGTTTAGTTTTAATTAAACTTGACGGGCAACTTATAGTTAAAAAAGCTAGTGACTTGTATAAGAATTTAGCTGCAGATTTACTTTTTGCTAAGCGAACTGAAGCGGCGCTTCAAAGATACGAACGCGGGTTATTCAAAGAACGCGATAAAGATGAATTTTTGAAGGAACTAGAGAAATGGTAACGGTCTTTTTTGAACCTACTTTTGAAAAGCTAGTTTTGAAAATTAAAGACGCTTCACTGAAAACAAAAGTCAAGAAGCAAATTGCTAAAGTTGTTAATTTTCCAGAAATTGGCAAACCAATGCGTTATTCGCGAAAAGGAACGCGTGAAGTGTACGTTCCGCCGTTTAGGCTTTCATATTTGTACATTAAAACTGAAGATAAACTAATTTTCTTAGATTTGTACCACAAAGATAAACAATAAGTTTCAAATTTTGCGCTTTAATTCTAACGCGTTTTTCGTCGGGTTTCCTTTGAAAATTGTACTGCCTGCAACTGCTTCACTCGCGCCAGCTTTTTGTAACTTCGCTATGTTTTCTATATTTACGCCGCAGTCAATTGAAATAGTTGCCTTTGGAAACTTTACACGTAGTTTTTTCACGCGGTCGTAAGTTGCCGGAAGTAGTTTTTGTCCACCTTTGCCAGGCTGTGCAGCCATCACTAAGACGCTTTTTGGTTTTTTCAAAACGCTGAGTGGAGTATGCGGTGAAATTGCAGGTGCGACTTCAGCTTTTCCCGCGTTGTGCTTGAGTAGTTTTTCGTGGTGGAACGCTTCAACGTGGTACCAGATGCGCTGTGCGCCAGCGTTGCTAAATTCGTGAGCGTAGTTTTCTGGAAATTGTGTCATCAAGTGTACTTCGATGAACATTTTTGGAAAAGCGTGGTGTAATTTCTTTACGAATTTTTCATTCATCCAGTTCAACGTGTATTCGTCGACGAATTCGCCATCCATCACGTCAACGTGAAAGCCGTCAATTAATTTTTGGTTAACTAGCGGCGCGAGTTGTTTTTTCAACTTCGGCCAATTTCGCGTTGCGGTTAAGAAAGAAGCTTTTATTTTTATTGAAGTTTTTTTCATTGTATTTTTCTCACTTCTCCAGTTGTTCCGTTAACTTCAACAACGTCGCCGTCTTGGAAAGTTTTTGTTCCAATGTGCGTTCCAACTATGCATGGTTTTTTTAATTCTCGCGATACAATTGCCGCGTGACAAGTTATTCCGCCTTCGTCTGTAACAATTCCAACCGCGAGGTGCATTGCTGGAACATAGTCTGGGTGGGTTGTAATTGCAATCATTACGTCGCCGTTTTTGATTTTTTTCAAATCTTCAACGCCGTGAATTATTTTTGCAGGTCCAGTGCAGTTTCCATTTGAGCCAACTATTCCTTTTACGCTTGAAATGCCACTGTATTGTGAATCTAGCCCGCATTTTTGTTTAAACGCCTGCGCTTCGCTTCCAGTTAGAATAATGAATTTGTCGTTTTCTTTGTAAAGTGCAAAACCATTCATCCTTTCTTTTATTTTATTCAAGTCAAAAGGCGTGTTGTTTGTGAGGAATTGTTTTATTTCTTCGTTTGTCGCGTAGGCGATTTGTTTTGTTGTTATTCCTGCACGTTTTGCAATTTCGCCGTACATTTTTCTACTGTAAAAAACTCCTTTTCTACGATATTCGTCGCGCAAGTCTTTAATGTATGCAACGACGCGCATTAATTCGAAGAATTTAATTTCCTTTTTGTTTAGGCCAAGCTGTGTTGCTGCTTCATTTGCGGGTATTGTTTGCTTTTGTTCTGTTGCATTTGCGATGAATTCTTCTAAATCGCGAATTGTCCAAGGGTCATTCATTATGTCTAGGCAAGGCATCCAGTTGTATTGTTTTACAATTTCTTTCAATTGTTCTTGTGAAGGTTTGCTTGTTTTTAGTTGAAAAGCAATTTTTTGTAGTTTGAAAATTTCAGTTTCTTCAGATGGTTTAAGCAGCGCAGCTGCGATTTCCGCGTTTGCCTGTTTTTTGTTAAGAATTTCTTCAGCTGTTTGTCCGAGTATTTCGTTTAAATTAAATGCTACGCTTATCCCTGAAGTGTAATCTAGAAAAATTTGCAAGTAATTTTCGTAAATTTGCAGTAACTCCGCGTTGGTTTTCTTGCGTAAGCCGCGCGAGCTTTTCTTTGAGGTTAAAACATACTTACGCCCAAATTTTTTGAATTCTTTGAAAAAGCGTTTTTTATCGCGTGTTGTTGGGTAATGTAATAGTGTTTTTTTCAAAAAGTTGTCCCATTCTTCAGCTTGGATGTACATTGCTTGGTTTTTCTGTTCTGGTATGATTACGCTGTTTGTAACAAACCCGCCGTAGAATCGCTCTTGAGTTTTGCCAACGCAGTCAAATCCGTATTGACAGTATTGTACTCCGTATTCTCGAGAAAACCACTTTGTCCACTTGGTCATATGCTATCAGTTTAACCGTCGTGAGAAGAAAAACGTTTTTGTTGTGTTGGTTAGTTGGAATTATTGCGTTACGTGTGTATTGCTTTGTTTATTCGTTCAACTGCTTCTCTTAGCCTTTGGCTGTTTTGGGTTAGGGCAAAGCGTACGTATCCTTCGCCGTGTTTTCCAAAGCCGGTTCCTGGAGTGATTACTACGTTTTGTTCTAGTGCTTTTC
>JAZDHP010000005.1:0-75479 GCA_043805855.1 Microcaldota archaeon | reverse complement strand
ATCTTAACCGCGCCTATTTTTATTCTATAATTGCAGGGGTAGCAAAGCTTGGTCAATCCTTTCTTCTTTTGAAAAAAGAAAAAAGGGATTTAATGCGTAAGGCTTAGGACCTTATCTCTTAGGAGTTCGAGAGTTCAAATCTCTCCCCCTGCATTAAGATTAAATCTGTTTTTAATTGCGTTTAGTTTCTCTTTGTTTCTTAGTGGAATTTTTTCTATAAAAGATTGAATTAGAGAATGGCGGCCTATTTTCCATTCGTAATACTTTTTATTGTATTTTTTATTTAGCCATTCGCTTACAATTATAGAAAAGCCAAGATCTTTCAATAGAGAAACAACTTCATCTCTTAACTTTTTACTCGCAGTAGAATGGCCTATACTTTTTCCTCTTAAGCCGCCGTCTGTATCAAAAATTCCAGCAAGTAAATGTAGCCTTGCGTTGTTGTTTTCTTTGGTTAATTCAATTATTTGCGATATTGAAACGCTGTTTGCCTTTTTTCCAGCAGGGATTTGTAAATTTTCAGTTAAAAATTTGTGGAAATATTTGCTTCTAAATTCTACGACCCAAGTTGAATTTAATTTGCCTTGTCTGCCTTTTCTTTCGCGTACTTTAAACGTTCTTTTTCTTTGAAGTAGTTTATCTACTAGAGGTGCAATAACGCCTTCAAGAAAATCGTAATTTCCCATTTCAATAATTATTCTTGGATCAATTTCGTCAAGTGGAGGTAATGTTCTTTTCGTATTGCCAATACTTCCATCGCCAATTATGGCGCCAACTAAATAAGTTGTATCCGCATCTAAAGTAAATTCCTTTACTTTTGCAACATTAGCCATTTTACGTATTAAATAACTTGAATTTAATAGACTATCTAGAAATCCGGCCTCCTGCATCTTTTTTTGTATTTAGTCAGAAGTTAAACAACTCCGTGCTCAGGTATTTTTCACCTCTATCTGGAAAAATCACGACTATTTTGCCGGTTGTTATTCGTTCCGCGATTTTTGAAGCCACGTAAAGTGCAGCTCCACTGCTAATCCCGACAAATAACCCTTCTTTTCTTATTAGTTTTCTTGTAAATTCAAAAGCAGGTTCATCTTTTACCTCGATAATTTCATCCATTACGTTGCGATTGTAAATTGCGGGAATTAACGATTCGTCCAAGTTTTTCAGTCCCTGAACTTTATGCCCGCGCGTTGGATGTGCGGCAATTATTTTCACGTTTGGATTCATTTCTTTCAAATAACGCCCTATTCCCATGAGTGTGCCAGAACTTCCAATTCCTGCGACAAAATAGTCTATTTCGCCGTTCGTTTGCTTCCAAATTTCCCTCGCAGTTTTTTCAAAATGTGCATTTGGATTTGCTAAATTAGAAAATTGATCTGGTGAGTAGTATTTTTCAGGATTTGTCGCAATAAGTTCCTTCACTTTGGTTATAGCTCCGTCAGTGCCTAGATTTTTATTGGTTAAAATTACTTCTGCGCCAAAAGCTTTTAATATTTTTATCCGTTCTGGAGAAACGCCGGCGCTAATTGCTATTTCAATTGGATATCCCTTAACTGCCGCGGCCATTGCTAAACTTATTCCAGTGTTTCCAGAAGTAGCTTCAATTATAGTTTTCCCATTTTTTAATAAACCGTCTTTCTCGGCTTTTTCAATCATCGCAATTGCTATGCGGTCCTTTATGCTTCCTGTTGGATTGAAACCTTCGAGCTTAGCGTATATCTCAACGCCTTTCTTCTCAATTATTTTAGTTATTCTAACCATTGGCGTTTTACCAATTAACTCTAAAACATTACTTGCAAAGTAAATACCCCATTTTATAATTTCACCTCTGAAATCGTTTTTATAATATTTTTTAGACTAGCAGCGCGTAGAATTAGCAACAGTTACAGATATTGCTGAAAGTCATAAGACTATTGTTTCGGCCAGATTTTTAAGGGTATGCTTTACGTACCTTGAATTTGTTTCGCAAAGCTGGCGCTGGTTTTTGGAAAAAATGCTTAGCGGGGGTTTTTAGCCTCGCTGAGGTTTTAAAAATAGAGGTTGTAATTTAAGCTTTCTATAGTTTTGTAAAACTATTTTAGACTTTTTTTACGTTCTTTGCGCGGAGACCGCGTTCGCCTGATTCGACTTCGTATTCGACTGCATCGCCAATTGCGAGTGCTGCGCCACCTTCAACTGAAGAAGTGTGTACGTATACGTCTTTGCCATCGTCGCCGGTTATAAAGCCAAAGCCACGTGCGTCGTTAAACATCTTTACTTTTCCTTTCATTATATATATCACCATTATTGGTGTATTAGTTTGGAAGCGCATAGTTTATAGCTTTATTCCCCAGCGGCTAAATTTGAAAAATGTTTAAAAAAACGCGATTTTGCGCTGTTTTTCCTTCTCCCTGCATTTTTTATTTACGCGTTTCGCTATTTGTACTATCGCTATACTAAACTAAATCAGTTGGTTAAAATGAACGTAGTTGAATTTCGCAAAAACTTTCCAATAGTCGACAAAGTAGTCTACTTTGACAACGCTGCTACTTCCCTAACTCCTTTTCCAGTATTGGAAAAAATGAACGAGTACTACAATGAATATAGGGCGAACATTCACCGCGGGGCGCATCGTTTAACTCAACGAGCTTCAAAGGAATACGAACGCGGTTACGAAGTCATGGCAAAGTTTTTCAACGCCAAGCCAAGCGAGTTCATAAACGTTACCAACACAACCGAAGCAATTAATTCAGTTGCGTTGGGTTTAGACTTTTCAAAGAAAAATGAAGTTGTACTTACGAATATTGAACACCATTCCAACTTGTTGCCGTGGATTGAGCTTGAAAAGCGCGGCAAAGTTAAACTAAAATTCGTAAACGTCAACTCAAAAGGCGCTGTAGATTTAAATGATTTTTCAGACGCAATTAGCAGCAAAACCGCGTTAGTTACTTTTACCGCAGTTTCCAACGTTCTTGGCAATAAACTGCCCGTACAAGAAATTGTTAAAATCAGCCACGATGCTGGTGCACTTACTCTTGTTGACGCAGCGCAAGCTGTTGGCCACGAGAAAATAGATTTACGTAAGTGGAACTGTGACTTCATGGCGTTTTCAAGTCACAAGTGTTATGGCCCAACTGGCGTCGGAGCTCTTTACCATCGCGAAGGCGTTGCACTAAAACCCGCAATGTACGGTGGCGGCACAGTAATGGACGTAGAACTGCACGATTACACTCTTGTCAGCGACCGCCAGCGCTTTGAAGCGGGAACGCCGAATATTTCAGGTTGGATTGGCCTCGCAACTGCGCTGGAGTTCATTGACAAAAATTTCGCGTTTATGCAATCGCAGGAGAAGAAACTCGTTGAAAAAATGCTTCCAGCAATCGCGAATATGCCTAAAGTAAATTACTACGGTCCGACAAACGCGAGTGAAAAAGTCGGCGTATTCGCTTTTACAATTGGTAAACTTCCAAATCACGAGGTTGCAGTGATGTTCGACGAAATGAACAAAATCTGCGTACGCTCTGGCCACCACTGCGCTATGCCATTACATCGCGAGGTGCTTGGGTTAGAAGGCACTGTACGTGCATCGCTCCACGCTTACAACACAGAAGAAGAAGTAAAGCTATTTCTAGAAACGCTGCAAAAAATCACTGCGCTGGCTTAGTATTACTATTTGAATTCACTATCTAGATTCTTTTCCAATCGGAAACTTTAAATATTTCCAGTTGGCAACTAATAATATGATTTTTAGGGATTTTGCTGAAAGGCTGCTTGGCTCTAGAGTGAAGCTACGCTTGTTAAATCACCTTTTAGCGCCTTATAGTGATGGCGCGTCGGGTATGCCGCTACCTGCAAGTGAACGAGAATTTGCGGCGCTTATAGGTATTTCACATACTGCAGTTGGCAAAGCTTTTGAAGACTTTTACGAGGTTAACTTAGTTCGGCCAATTAATGTTGGCAGTTCTAAAGTGTGGGTTATCAACAATGAAAGCTATGCTTTTGAACTTTTGACTCGCTATCCGTTAACTGAGCTTTTTAGACAACCGCCGTTGCTTAGGCTTGAATCACTAATACGAAAAGCTTTTTCAAAACACCTTAACCTTGTTGAATCTGCAGTGATCTATGGTTCTATTGCTAAGAAAACTGAGATGCCGTCTAGTGATATAGATTTAATGCTTTTAGTTAAAAATTCAAACGCGTCTAAATTGCTTCAAAACGAAATTGAGACGCTTGATAAAACTTCTAGAAAACTATTTGGAAACATGGTATCTGTAAAATTGACCCCCGCAGATTTTTCCGGAGTTCAACCCGAATGGCTTTCAAATGCATTGGATAATGGGATAAATGTGATGCTTAAGTGAACAAAGAGCGAAAAGTGGAGCAGTACAAATATACGAACTATTTAGGCCGAGCTGAACAATGCCTGCGAGTTGCTCAGCATGCTTTTGACATGCGCGACTTCGATGCTTGTGTTATAAATTGCGTTCACTCTGCAATTGCCGCTTCAGATGCGCTTTGCGTTTATTTCCTGAAAAAAAGATCAGCTTCAGACGACCACAGAGTTGCACCTTATCTCTTGCAACAAATTGACGGTGATTGCGCTGAACAAGCAACGCGGTTAAGTCGTTTAGTTGGTTTAAAATCAGAGTCAGAATACGGCGAGGTAAATATGACTGAAAAAGATGGCCAACAAGCTAAACTCGATGCAGAACGGTTCTTGCACTTTGCCAAGAGTAAACTGCCCAGGTAATACAAAACCTTTTAAAAACGGGGGGGGTAATTCTATTCATGGCTAACTTTAATCTAACTTCTAAAAACTATTTTTCTAAATATTTTGCTTTTATCGCAATTGCGCTTTCCATTTTAAGCGTTGTTCCTTTAGTTAACGCAGTTCCAACTGGAGTGTATGGATTCACTTCTCTTTTTGGAGATGATCAGGTTGATAATAACCTTGACAGCGTCTACGCTCGTGCTGCAAGTCGGCCGGCTTTCAATGGCGTTCTTACTGCGACAAAAAGGATTTCTCCCTCAATAACTAATATTTTAGAAAACACAACTATTGACACCAGGGGAAAATATGCGGGTACAATAACCGAAACTGAAGTTGTAAATCTCTTTGGTCAAGCTGACTTTAATTCAGTAACTGACAAGTATGAAGTCAAGAATGCTGGAGCTTGGTATTCGATGGAGTTCAACGATGCGTTACCCGCTTGTCTCGATGTTAGCTATCCACTAGCAAATTGTCCAACGAACTCAAGGCTAGACCGCGCCGGTGTAAAAGTAAACTTTCTCGGGCAACCGTATCAAGTTACTTATTTGACTGTTTCGCCGCCAGCGCCTAAAAAAGTAACGTCAATTACTTTGTCAAAAGTACTAATTGATCAGGTTCTTTCAGTTGGAGATATATCTATAGCGTATATTGGAAATGGTCCTAGGTATGAAGTTCGAGTTGATTCAATTTCAGCTCCGCCAAACTCAACTTCTACATCTTTAGTTAGTTTAAATGTAAGAAACCCAGCTTGGGTTTCTGAAACTGTAACTGTAAGTGCTGGCGCTGCGCCGACAAAAGTTAATGGCATTTACGTTCAAGTTCCAGACGCGTTTTATGTTCAAGGCGGAACTAGTACTGCGCGGGTAATAGTGGCAAATGACAGTATAAAATTAACCGAAAGTGCGTTCATTGATGAAATGCGTTTTGGCAAATGGAAAACACATTTTGTAACCAGCAACAACCGCGCATCCGAAGCAATTAGCGCGATTCAACTTGGAAACGATCTTGAAAGTTTAACTTTGAAGCCAAATGATAAATTGGAAATAATCAAAGGTAATCCAGTTTACTACTGGCAGTTCAAAGGACTTTCTCTAGCGAACCGTGATTATGATATGCTTACAATTGAGCCAGCTAAAAACTTCAATAACATAAAAGTTAAAGGAATTGTACCAAAATGTTCACTTGTAGCGGTTCAATTTTCATCTAGAAAAACAAACGCTTTTGAGATAGGTACTAATGGTGAAAAGCGTAACTACGCGTGGTACGTTGTGAAAGATAACACTCGAGCTAGTTTAGGCAATTCACCATCGCAATGTGGACGCGTTGTTGGTAAATTTATTTACAAGAGGCAGCAAAGTGGAGAGTATGATGTTGGGGCTAGCACGTTCAATTATACTTATGGCACGCTAGAAAAAGTGCCAGTTTCTGTACATTTTGAAAGGCCTGACTCGTATGGAGATATGTATGGGAATATATCTATTCATGAAAAACTAAGCGAAACTAATGCAGCGCCCGAAGCATATTGGAATATTATATTGAAATATTATAATGACGAAAGGGGGCTTACCTTCGAGTCAAACATTGATCACATTAACTATGTAGCTGTGCTAGGGCGAAATGTAGCAGAGCAAGGCAGAGTTTACTTAGGCCCTGCGCCATTCTACTCGCCACGTGGCAGCAAAGTTACAATTGCGCCTACGGCGGATAAATTTATAATTAGCTACGCAACTAAGCTAGGCAAAGCGTCGTATGTGTTAGTTAAGAATAACGTGGTTGCCAGTGCTAAAAAAACAGTTAAGGTACCAGCTGCACGAAAGTAGTTTTCTTTTTTTTGTTTTTAAGTTTTATTTTGTTTTTTAATCGCTAACTAGCGGCTGCGCTAGTTGCTATAATCTAAATAGTTTTTCTACTGCGTCTTCGGCGCGGCGCATATTCCTATTGTCTTTGTGTCTGCCACTTTTCCGCCAAGTGCGTCTTCAAAGTCGCTAACCGGGTGAATTCCAATCAGGGTTATGTTGCCGATGAAGAAAGTCGGCGTGCCGTACACTCTAGCAGCGTTGCCGTCGTTAATGTCGCGCTGTACTTTAGAAATGTACTTTCCAGAACCGTAGCAAGCTTCAAATTGCGTTTCGTTTAAGTTAACCTGCCGTGCAAACGCAAGGAACGTTGCGTTGTTGAACTCCTCTTGGTATGCAAACAGTAAATTGCTATACTGCCAAAACTTTTCATTGCCTTGGTCAAGAGCACAGAAAGCAGCTTCGCTTGCCTCGCGGCTGTAATTATGAGTTGGAATTGGATAAGCGCGGAATTCTAACTTAACTTCAGGGTGCTTCGCGAGAAACGCGTTCAATTGTGGTTGGGCTTGCTTTGTAACTGGGCAAGTAAAGCAACCGAATTCAACCATTGTTATACTTCCGTTTCCGAGCGTCGGGCCAATCCCTAGAGTAACTTGGCCAAACGAGTGAGTTGAACTTGGTTTAAACACAGTGTCAAAAGCACAAAACGCGTTTGTGTTTGGGCCATTGCAATTGCCGTACGCCCAATAATTGTAACCTGCAATTCCAGAGTAAATTAAAGAAACAAAAAATATCGCGACGAAGACAAGAGAAATTGCCGGGAAGTGTTTGTTTACTCCGCGTGCTGCAAATGGAGAAATTGAAAGTAATTTGCCAACGATTTTTCCCTTCATCCTCTCGTCGAAACTCGAGTCGCACGGACGCAACGTTATGAGTTTAAACGTACATTGAAATGCCTCTTGCGCCAACTCTCGATACTTAGCGGAGAAGATTCCCATTATTCCAAAAACGATAACTGCAACTAAACAAATCATATAACTAGATTATCACAGGTACAACTATGTTGAAGCGGTATTAAAAAACTACGGTTAATCTAAGGCGCTAACCGTTCCTTTTTCTTTAGATGTTTAGCCGAAACTTTTTTATTTGCCTAATCGTCAAATTGTTTTGATTAAAATGCAAAAACAAGATGATTTAGCGGTGCTTTTTGGCTCAGAAACGCGAGCACTTTTACTACGGAAACTTTTCTCGAGTGAAAAACCAAGAAGTTTAACTGAACTTTGTTCAGCTGGCGGCATCGATGTTGGCGCTAGCCACCGTGAACTTGCAAAACTAGCTGAATTAGGGATTGTAAAAATAACTGGCAGCCAACCGCAGTACGCCGCTAATGAACGGCATATCTTTTTTACAGAGTTAAAAGGGATTTTTGCAAAAAACCCTGGCGAGTTTTTCCTTTTTGAAGATATTTTAAATGGCTATCCGCTTATACTTTACTCTTATTTCAACGTGCGCACAATTCAACAGTTTTTGAAAAAACACAGTTTTCAAAACACAATTACAAAAATGTTAGCAACTTATGAAAACAACGCGTCTCAATTACACTTCGTCCGAAACGAATACGAAGAACTTTCGCACGAAATGGTCAACCGGCTTTTCGAAAACCCCCAGTTTGGAATAAACGACACGCGAGATTTGATAAAGTTAAGCGACAATTTTATGGTACTTGCTGATGAAATTGGCTCGAGAAACTACGCTAGTTCGTCGAACAGGGAGCTTCTCGAATTGTTTAACAAATATTACTCTAGGCAAGTTGAGTTGCACATAGCCGGCTGGGTGCAAAATGTCGCTGATTTGCCTTTCATGTTCTTTTCAAACGCGCTTGTTGACATATTGAAGAAAAAAGTTGCGCTAACTGGCAAAAAGTTAAACGCAGCAGACATGTTCAGCAAACTAACAACGCCTAGCGAAAAGAGTTTCATGCAAATTGAACACGAAGAACTCTTGGAAATTTTGAAAATAATCGGCGGCGATTCTAAACTCACCAATACGTTCAAATCTTTTGAAACGCGCCACGTATTAGAAAAAATCAAAGGCACAAAAGTTGGAACAGCAATTCAAAAACATACAGAAAAATTCGGCTGGCTTGGCTTCGGGTACATTGGGCCAAACTGGAGCGACGAATATTTTGTATGCATATTGCAAAGTCTCGTTCGCCAAAATACAAACGCAGAAAAGCTACTAGTTGTAGAAAAAGCCAAGCTAGAAATGTTGAAACGTGAACAGCAAAAAATAATTGAAGTGTTAAATCTCAGCGAAAACGAACAGCAATTATTCGAAGCAGCGCGCGGGTTCGTTTATGGAAAAGGCTACCGTAAAGACGCGATGTTCAAATACTTTTCAAAAATCGAACACTTCTACACTGAAATCTGCCGTCGGTTTTACATCCCACTAAATGATTTGCGTTTTATTTATCCCCAAGAAATGCTCGCGATTCTCGAGGGAAAGTTCAATTTATCGATATTACGCAGCCGCCGCGAGTACAGTGTATGGCTCTCGCATGACGATAAAAGTGATGTTTTTTTGCACGGGAGTGAAGCGCGGGCTTTTGTTTCGCGGCAGCATTTTGAAAAGCAAACTCCGCTTGAAAAAAACACTTTGACCGGTTCATGCGCAACTGCTGGACGCGGTCGAGGGGTAGTTAGAATAATTAACCTCGCGAGTGAAATGCCGAAAATGAACAAAGGTGACGTACTAGTTTCAATAACAACGATGCCTGACCTAGTTCCAGCGATGAAAAAAGCGTCGGCAATTATAACGGACCAAGGTGGGCTAACTTGCCACGCTGCGATTGTCTCCCGCGAGCTAAACATCCCGTGTGTTGTCGGCACGCGGTTCGCAACAAAGGTATTCAAAGACGGCGACTTAGTGGACGTAGACGCAACGCACGGCATAGTAAAGCGTTTGTGATTTAGTTGTATATTCAGTTGGTTTTTTATTCTCCATTTCCGTTGTCATTTTCATGTTACTTGACTTCGCAACAACCATTGCACCAATATTGGATATTGTAATCGTAATCCTAGTGCTCATTCTAATTTACTTACTCGCAACGCGCGTTTTCTTCACAAAATGGGAACCGCCAGTTGAAGAAGAAACTGAAACATTGCAAATGATGGCAGACGAAAAGCAAAAACAAGTAAATGAAATGGAAAAAGAAAACCAAATACTAATAGAAACGATTAAACGCGCAAAAGAAAAATACACAAAACGCAAAATAACCGCCGTCGCCTACAAGAAAATCGTAGACGAAGCACAAGAAAAACTAATACAAAACCAAGCAAAGCTAAAGTTCCTGAAATAAATTAACAAGTTAATAAAAAAGGAATAAAAACAATGGCAACAGTTCAACAGCTTGAAAAGGAAATTCGTGAAATCAAACAACGTAACAAGCGCGTTGAAGCTGACAAAGCGTGGGAGACTAGTTTAGAGCGTAAAATAATCATTGCGCTACTCACGTATGCGGTTATAGTGTTGTTGTTTTGGGCGGCAAATGTTCAAAACTACTGGTTCAACGCGTTGATTCCGACGCTTGGCTTTATATTGTCGACACTTTCACTGCCGTTTTTCAAACAACTGTGGCTTAGTTACAAGCACTAAAATCACGTCGGAACCTTTAAATACAATTCTAGAGCCAATAACTAAGCTTATCAGTGCTTTTTTTGCGCTGCTATTGTTTCTGCGTAACAAGTGCCTGTCCCTCTTTGGACTGGGTAAATGCGTTCGTAGGTGTTTTTGAAACTAGTGGGGAACCTTTAGGTTTCTCCTTCGGCGAGTAAACGTTTACGAGCTGTGCTAGTTTTTTATGGAAACTCAATTAAACGAGTCAAACTACCGCGTAGTCATTCGTCTTGGGTTTGACGTAGGGTTTTTTGAAATTTCGAAAGAAATGGGTGAGAAAAAAATTTAGCGGAGTAGAGAAAGTCAATTCCTACTTGAAATTGCGACTCAAGCAGAGAACCGGGTAAACCGGTTCTTCAACACCAGTTGATCCTGCTGGAGGACACCGCTATCGGATTGCGATTAAGCCATGCAAGTCTAAAGACTCGACTTCGAGTCTTGGCGTACGGCTGAATAACACGTAGTCAACCTACCCTAGAGAGTGGAATAACGACGCGAAAGTGTCGCTAATACTGCATAGCTCTTTCAACCTGGAATGGTGAAAGAGTAAAAAGAGCCATGAATTGGAATGGTTTCGCTCTAGGATGGGACTGCGGCTGATTAGGCTGTTGGAGGTGTAACGGACCCCCAAACCTATAATCAGTAGGGGTCATGGGAGTGATGGCCCCCAGATGGGCACTGAGACAAGGGCCCAAGCCCTCCGGGGTGCAGCAGGCGCGAAAATTCCGCAATGCGCGAAAGCGTGACGGGGGTAATCCGAGTGATTCCCGAAAGGGATTCTTTTACTAAGCTTGAATAGCTTGGAGAATAAGTGGTGGGTAAATCCTGTGCCAGCCGCCGCGGTAATACAGGTAGCACGAGTGGTGTCCACGAATATTGAGTCTAAAGCGCCCGTAGCCGGTTTGGAAAATTTCCTGTCAAATCTCTAAGCTTAACTTAGAGGCGAGCAGGGAACACTACCAGACTAGGGAGTGGAGGAGGTACGAGGTACTGCAGGGGGAACGGTAAAATGTTGTAATCCTTGCAGGACCACCAGTGGCGAAAGCGTCGTACCAAGACACGTCCGACGGTGAGGGGCGAAGGCTAGGGGAGCAAACCGGATTAGATACCCGGGTACACTAGTTAGCTAATTAGCCGGAATCACCGGCAACGACCTGTCTCGATGAGCTTAATAATTCAATACAAATAACTAATCTATGTATTCAAAGGATTTTTGTTATTTACTTGGATTATTTGCCGGAGATGGGTGGTTTCAAAGCCGCGGAATTTCTATTGGTACAAAATATTTACAAAGGTCAGTTGAAATTGCTGAACTAATGCAAAGAGTTTTTGGCAAAAAACCAATAGTAAAAAAGAGAAAATATTCCGACGGTCACGAAATGTATTTAATTTCAATTTATTCAGTAAAAATTGAAGCTGAATTGAGAAAATTATTACATTGCCAAGGTAGAAACAAAAGTAAAACTTTTGTGATTCCAAATTTTAGTAATAAAAAGTTTTTCCGCGCTTTTACAAAAGGTTTATTCGATGCAGAAGCTTATAGCTATCTGTGGAGAAACAAACCACGTATCGCTTTTGAGATATACAACGAGAAAGCGATAACGAAAATAGTGAAAGTGTTAAAAGCAGATAAAATTGCCTGTTCGCTCAGTCGATGCTCTGATGGTGGCTTTAGAATAGACATCACAGGCGCGTTGAACGTGAATAGGTTTAACTTTTTATATAGCTAGCTAGTGCCGGAAAGTCCTAGCAGTAAATTATGCAGACTTGGCGTTGCATTTGCTTCGAGCGAATGCAGTGCCGTAGGGAAGCCGTTTAGTCTGCCACTTGGGGAGTACGGTCGCAAGATTGAAACTTAAAGGAATTGGCGGGGGAGCACCACAAGTCGTGGATAAGCTTCGAGAATACACTGCTACATTTTATTTCGTAAATTAAAAAGAAAACTGTAAGGTAAATTTACCACACGTAAAGTTACCAACAAAATTCAGCGAGCTCAATATGCCAATTGATCGCAAAAATTTCCAGTTTACTTAACGAAGCTTTCGCTTCGTTAAGGCCTTACACCTTAAAAGGTGTAAGTTAACTTTTTTACTAAATAACCTGTAGCCACTAATATCTATTTTTAAAAAAATAAAAATTAGCATTTAGCTTTTTTTATAAACTTAGTTGGGAAAATTTAATAATTATTTTCCGTGTTTCTCTTAGCTCCATAAGCTGCGGTTCAATTGGACTCAACGCCGGGAAACTCACCAGGAAAGACAGCAGAATGAAGCCCAGACTAAAGATCTTGGCCGACAAGCTGAGAAGTGTTGCATGGCCAGCGTCAGCTCGTGCCGTGAGGTGTCAGGTTAAGTCCTGCAACGAGCGAGATCTTCGTTTACAGTTGCTACCTTTACAGTAATGTAAGGGGCACTCTGTGAAGACTGCCTACGTTAAGTGGGAGGAAGGAGAAGGCGACGCTAGGTCAGTATGGCCTGAATTTCCTGGGCCACACGTGGCATACAATGGTAAAGACAATGAGTTCCGACGCCGAAAGGCGAAGGCAATCCCCAAAACTTTACCTAAGTTCGGATCGAGGGTTGAAACTCATCCTCGTGAAGCTGGAATGACTAGTAATCGCGTGTCATCATCGCGCGGTGAATATGTCCCCGCTCCTTGCACACACCGCCCGTCAAGCCACCCAAGCGAGCTTTTAGTGAGGCTCAGTCCAACGGATTGATTCAAGCTATTAGTTCGTGAGGAGGGTTAAGTCGTAACAAGGTAACCGTAGGGGAACCTGCGGTTAGATCACCTCCAAACATTTTTTGTGCAATCGATAGAATACAGACTAGATCTAGTCCCTAAATTTTCAAACGCCATTTCTTTCCAAAAACAATTTCAAAAAACTCTATTTACAATAAATGGGCTCGTAGCGCAGTGGTAGCGCGCCTGCTTTGCAGCGACCTTTTCTTTTCAAAAAGAAAACGTCGACGAAAAGAAAATTTCTTTTCTCAGAAAAGCAGGAGGTCGCGGGTTCAAAGACATCCCTTTTCTTTTACAAAGAAAAGGTCCGTCACCCCCAAAAGAAAAAATAGTTTTCATAAAAACTGTTTTGATTTTTTTTCTTTTGGAATGAAAGGCCTTTTGCCTTAAAAGAAAACGGGTGAAGGAAATCCCGTCGAGTCCATTCAAGTTTCTAAATAGAATGCGTTTAAATGGCGCGTTTTGTTGTTCGAAAAAATGTAGGTTTGCAAAATATAAACCCGTTCCTCTTATGCGGGCTTTGCTAAATCTGAATAAGGCTGATAATGCAGTGGCTCCGAGCCGCTGTAGACGTGAAGCTGTTAAGTAGGCAAAAATTAGAGGGAAGAAAAAGCCACGTTAAAACAATTTTAAACTTAGAAGTATAAGTTTCAAATACGTTTTGGCAATGGTAGAATAGATGTTACTTGCTTTTAAAACCGTTTAGTGGATGGTTAGGCTTGAGTAGCGATGAAGGACGCGGCAAGCTGCGAAAAGCCACGGGTAGCCGCATGCAGGCATTGAACCGTGGGTGTCTTAATTGATCCGAAAGGATTGCGAACCTCCTGAATTGAAATATCTTAGTAGGGAGAGGAAAAGAAATCAAACTCGAGATTCTGTTATTAGTGCGAACGAACGCAGAATAGTGCAAACCGAATTCGCCCCGCAAGGAGGCGTACATGTGGTGTTTGGCCTCGCTTTTAACACTTGAATTTCTTAGCTGAAGAGAACTGGAAAGTTTCGCGCAACAAGGTGATAGCCCTGTAAGCGCTGAAGTTCAAGGTGTGCGAGTGTCCAGAGTAGCGTTCCCCGATTTGGGAATGTGAACGCGCGAGTATTAACTTGCAACGCTAAATATAACTCAAGACCGATAGTGAATTAAGTACCGAGAGGGAAAACTGAAAAGAACCCCGAAAGGGGAGTTCAAAGTGCCTGAAACTAAATGGTAACAAGAAGGCGCGGCGTGAAAGGACCTCCGCAAGGGGGACCAGCGTTGCGTCATACTTCTCGAAGCAAGAGCCAAGGAGTTCACGAGAGTGGCGAGCAATATGCACAGGGAAACCAAAATTCTCGCAACGTCGCAAGACGCCAGGAGAGTGGTCGTAACTGGCCATAAGTCACTATTGTGAAACCTGAAGCCCATGCGATCTATGCCCGAGTAAGGCGAAGCCGACCTACAGGTTGGTGGAGGCCTGCAACCGTTTCTGGTTTATCCGATCGGGTGACTCGGGTTTAGGGATGAAAGTTCATTCGAGCTGGGCATTAGCAGGTTCCCTCCGAAGTGTCCCGCAGGACAGCCTCGCTGGAGGCGAATACTAGGTAGAGCGACCGATCAGAAAGAGCGGGGAGTAAAATCCTCACTTTCTTGTCGAACTCCGAAGCTAGTATTGCCTTAGAAGGTGGGAGTTGGGATGTACGAGGTAAGCGCGTACTCCTGAAGGGGAACGACCCCTATTGTAGTTAAGGTCCCAAAGTACTGGCTAAGTGTAAACAAAAGGCGTTTTGATTCTCAGACAGTGGAGAGGTAGGCTCAGAAGCAGCCATCCTTTAAACAACGCGTAACAGCGGATCCATCAAGAATCGAAGCGCTGCAAACTATCGGGACTAAAGTCAGTCACCGATACTGTAAAACTACGCAGACAAGCGTAGATTTGGTAGGAGGGCGTACTGTTTGGGTCGAAGCACGTTCGTGAGGACGTGTGGACTAAATAGTAATGAATATCTTGGTATTAGTAGCATCAATTTGGAGTGAGAAACTCCAACGTCGGAAGGGCACGGGTTTCTTGGCAACGCTAGAGACCCTTTTCTTTTGGGAAAAGAAAAGCGTCTACGGAAAAGAAAATTAAAATCTTTCTTTTCGTGAACGTTTTATTTCTTTGAGAAAGAAAAGGTTCAGCGAGTCGACCAAGAGTAAGCCGATCCTAACGCTACACGTAACGGTGATTAAAGCGGAAAGGGAAACACGTTAATATTCGTGTGCCTCGCGACAGCTCGTGGTAACACAAGCTTGCATTAGACGCTTGTGGATAAGTTTGGCGCTCATTTCCTTGAGCGTTTAACTAGAATAGAACAAGGAAGTTTCGTTGTGAAGAGCACTTGTTCAAGCTAGGAAATACAAACCGAATCCATGAGCCCCTGAAAACAGTGCAAGAAGCGAGTCGTGAGATCGTACCTAGAACCAGTACAGGTGCCCCTGGCAGAGAAAGCCAAGACGTGGCAGGAGAACCAAAGCAAGGGAACTCGGCAAGTCAGCCCCGTAACTTCGGGAAAAGGGGTGCCTACACTTTTGTACGAGATTACATCAAGTATGGACCTGTAGGTTGCAATAACTAGGGGAGGTCGACTGTTTATCAAAAACACAGCTCTCCGCAAGATGGAAACGTTTTGTACGGAGGGTGACGCCTGCTCACTGGTAGTATCTGAAGTTGGGTTTCAACCCAATGAAGGACTGCTAAAGAGCGGGACTAATTCAGCGTTCTACGGAACTCTGACAGTCTAAACTCTGAGTCTCTTAAGGTAAGATTACATTTGCCTTAACAAAATTTAGCTATATGCTGGAAACTCTGGGGTATCTCAAACTATTACCGGCAATGACGTGTTGCGATTTAAATTTAAATCAAAAACACGTGAGCTGTAATGACAATGTTATGAGTGCAGACAATCAGCAGGAAAGACTAAATCCAAACTGGATCGTTGGGTTCGTTGACGGAGAAGGATGTTTTCATGTAGCTATAAACAAGCTAGAGAAAATGTCCGCCGGCTGGACGGTTCTTCCAGAATTTAGAGTTGTGCAGCATCAACGTGATGAACAAGTGCTTTACCGAATCAAAGAATATTTTGGTTTTGGAGAAGTAACTGTAAACCACGGTGATCGAAAAGAATTTCGCGTACGCGGTTTAAAGAATTTGAAATTAATAGTAGAATTCTTCAAACGGTACAAATTGCAAACTTCCAAACAAAAGAACTTGGAAAAATTTGCAGAAATTCTTTCAATCATGGAAGCAAAGCAACACTTAACAAAGGAAGGACTTGACAAAATAGCTGGAATAATTTCCACAATGAACAGAAAGACGATTCCGTTTTATTTAGAATCCTCAGAGACTATACGCTAAACGCCAGAAATGGTGAAGATATAGTCCGATCTGCATAGCGATATGCAGAGGTCAACAGAAATGGTTGACCCCGCGTATTTTTTAAACGCGTGTAACAGACATGAGCGTAATACCTCGCCGCTTAATTGGCGGCTCGCATGAATGGCGTAACGAGCCTCCCACTGTCCCTGCTTTGGACCTGGTGAACTTACTACCTGGTGAACATGCCAGGAACTTCTAGGGGGAAACGAAGACCCCATGGAGCTTAACTATAGCCTGTGGTTGATTCACGGTTGAAACTGCACAGCGTAAGCAGGAGCCGCTATGTCGCACCTTCCGGGGTGCGAATAGGCGAAAGTGTAACACTGCTCTGCTTTGACTGCGAATCTCACCACTTCATGTAAGAAGTGGAACAGCTACAGGTGGATAGTTTGACTGGGTGTTTTCTTGTGGCAAGATAAACAAGAGTCCAAAATTTCATTCTTTAGTTTTCCTAAGTTAGGAGAACTAGATTGAACAACGGTACTTTCTGGAAGGAAACGAATTGTAGTTGCGAATTTTTCAACTTCGCTTCTACGATAAATTCGAATTCCTTTTGCAGTTACTAAACTTTCGATTCCGAGAGTTTCAAGTAACTCAAAAAGTTGCTGTTTCAATTTAGGATGAACGCATGCAATTTCTATAACTGCGTTGTGACTTTCGTTGGAATAAATACATCCATCGCAAGACGCATAAGCGCGTAGAAATGCAACGGCGAATTTTTGTTCAGCAAACACTTCTTTTGGAATTCTAGTTTCTGGATACGTTCCATTTTTAAACCGCAAGGTTCTGAAAGATGGAGAAAATGTAAAAAGAAATTCAGCAATTCCTTTAGAGAAGAAGCGAACAGAAACCGCGTTTTTACATTTATTAATGTGAAAATTGCGCCGTCCAAAACATTGGAGAACTAAAAATTTGAAATACTCAAGCATTTGGCTGTTTTTGTTAGTGAACTGAATACAATAGGTTCCCTTGGATTTGTCGAAATATACAGATCCATCTGACAATAACATGCCAATAAGCGTAGCTAAATTTTCATCCATCGACCAAAGAGATGAAGTTAGTTGCTTTTAAACTTTAACCGACACCTCCGTGCCGGTTAACTTACACCTTAAAAGGTGTAAGGCCTTAACGAAGCATTTGCTTCGTTAAGTAAAATATTTTTTATGGACTTTTGCTTGCTATGGAAAGCCAGTAAGCGGTACGCCTTCGAAAAAATAACAAAGGCGCCTAATGGTCAGCTCAAGCGGGTTAGAAATCCGCTGTAGAGGGTTAAAGACAAATGCTGGCCTGACTGTGTTCTTAACAAAATGGAACGCAGACACGAAAGTGGGGCTTAACGAACAAAGGCATCTCCGTTAATGGGAGTCCTTTCTGACAGACAAGCTACCCTGGGGGTAATTTCGTTTTCAATTCGCAAAATCACTGGCAACGACGTGTAGCTCAAGCTTTAAATTCAACATTTCCTTGCAATCAATATGAATCAAGATTTCGCCTATTTACTAGGCGCTTTTGGTGATGGTTGTTTGTATCAATGCAAGGCAAGAGGGGAATATTGTATTGAGTATGAGCAGAAAGTAGCCGCTTGGCTCGCTAATTCTATTTTACCTAGATTTGAAAAAGTCTATGGCAAATATACAAAAGTTAGAAAACGCGAGGCAAAAGGCGAACTTTATCGAGTAAGGATATATTCAAAGCAAGCGTTTTTTGAAATAAAAAACGCAATGCAAAATCTACCTTCTCTGTTGGATGAAGATCTTCAAGTGAAAGCACATTTCATAAGGGGATTTTTCGACGCAGAGGGGAGCGTTCCAAAAAGAAAACCTGGAACGTCTTATAGAATTGAAATATACCAAAAAGACACGTTGAAACTTGCGCTTATAGCGCAGATGCTTGAAAGTTTTGGAATAGTTTCTAACAAGATAACTAATTCCAGAGACATTGGGCAGCTAAACATACGCGGCGTGCAGAACATTGCACGTTTTCGCGATTGTATTGGCATCGAGCATCCAGAAAAGCTAAATGCTTTAAACAAATTATTTTAATTTGCTAGTGATGAATTGAAATCGAAAACTCTATACAGGCTCGTCGCGCCCGAGAGTTCATTTTTCATGAACATTCGGCAATAGAACCAACGAGTTTATTCAAAGTCTTCGTTTTTCCTTGGCAAAGTTGCACTAGATAGAATTGCAACTAGGAATTAATTTAATTGTTAGTGGCTTTTTCAGATCAGTGTTAACTTTGTAAAAAAGGGAGAAACGCAAGAACATTTGAACCATACGACTCGTAGGCTCCGTTTGTTCGTTTCAGAATCCGGAAGTGAATTTATTTTTCTTCTGCGGTTTTGATAAAACATCTGCAAAGGTGTTTTCGATTGAATATATCGACGGCGCGGTTTGGTACATCGCTATCGGCTCGACTTATCCTGGTGGTGCAGGAGCCACCAAGGGTTGGGTTGTTCATCCATTAAAAAGTCACGTTAGTTGGGTTCAGAACGTCGCGACCTCTCTTAGCAAAAAGTAAACAATTCACTGGAACACCGGCAAGCACGTGTCGCTTAAGATTTAAAAACTAAAAATCCGTTCTCAAGCTATGAATAAAGAAGTAGCTTATTTGATTGGGACACTGCGAGATGGAAGTTTTTCCATCGTTCCTAAAGAAGGAATTTATCGCATTCGGCTTTATCAAAAAAATAAAGAATGGCTTGAGGTTCTTTCTAGAATTATAATAAATAATTTTAACAAAAAACCAAGTTTTTATCTTGACAAGAGACATGGTGTCTGGTGCTTGAGTATAACATCAAAGGAAGTTTTTCAAAAACTTTCAAAATTAGCTGAATTTACGGGCGATCAAGCTACTTGGTTAACTCCAAGTTGGATTTATTGTGGTTCGCAAGAAGTAAAAGCAGCTTATGTTAAAGGTTTTTTCGACGCTGAAGGAAGTATAAACTCTTTTGAAAAAATGGGAATAGTTCCTGAAGCAAACATTCGAATTTACCTCGCTCAGGCCAATAAAGGTGTTCTTGAAGAAATAAGAAAAATAATATTGAATTTTGGAATCAAGTGTGGCCGCGTATGCGGCCCTTACGTGAAAAAAGGCACTTCTGTAAAGATGTATGCCTTGATTATTCATGGAAGTGCTGAAGTTTTGAAATTCTATAATTTTGTTGGTTCTTGTCATAATGACAAGATTTTACGTTTTGAATTGTTGAAAGCTGTTAAGAAAGGCGACAAAGACAGTTCGGTGGCATCTCCTAGAAGTGCATTGCTGGCTGAGGGTAAGACTCCCTAAGTACGAGAGGAACGGGGAATCGGCGCCGCTAGTTAAGCTGTTGTCAATTGGATTTAAACGGCACGCAGCGTAGCCACGCGCTATTTGGATAAGTCCTGAAAGCATCTAAGGACGAAGTCAATCCTAAAACGAGCCAGCTTAGACCGCCCATAGCAGATGGGTTTGATAGAATCGAAGTGTAAACCGCGAGCCCGTAAGGGCGAGTGGCGAGCTAACGGTCACTAAAGGTCAATACAAAAAACATAGTAATATCTACACTGCCATTGCCAAAATTATTATTAATACTGGCTTTTCTCTTCCCTCTAATCCTGCTTAACAGCTCGTTAAATATCAGCCTTAAAAACTTTTTTCGAAACTTTTTATTTTAATTTAGAATTAGATTAGCGCTAGCGCTGTCTTGTTATTCGTTCGTGGATTGCGGCTGCGATTTTTTCAGAAATTGCTGGCGAAAGGTATTTTTTTTGTGCTGAATCGGTTACTGCCATTCTTTGCGCGTGATAGTATTCGTGTAGTTCGACATTAAGCCTTACTTGTGTAATGTATTTCTCTACGGGGTCTGATCTTTTTAAGTGTTTTGCAGCTTCTAGAATTTTTCTAATTCGTTCAAGTGCCTTTTCTCTTTTTTTAGTTGGCAAATTTATTTGTATTCCTGGTAATTCGATTACGTGGTGTTTTTGTTCTCTATCTTTGGCTTGTATTGTGATTTCTGCGGGATAATGTTCTTCGCTATCTTTAATATTCATAACGCGAAATTCTTTTGGTTCTTTCTTATCTGCGTCTGCCATTCTAGCAGATTCAGCTGCGTGAAAATTGAATACAACTGCACTGTGCTTTTCTGCAAGTTCTCGAGCCCTTTGTATGGATGGTTTTAATTTATCTATTTTAGCAGCTATATTTAGTGCTGATGTTCCGGAATCTAAAGCTGTAGCAATTCCATAGTTAGTTTCTTTTACTGGGATTTTTTCTAATACAACTTCGTGTCCATATTTTTCGCGCAGAATCGCAGCAACTTTCCTCGCGTGGAAACCCGCAACTACTTCTGTCGGGTGCTCGTTCCAAACAAGTACTACTTTTGCCATGTTTTTCAGACTCGATTACGGTTTATAACTCTTTTCAATTTTCTCCCAATGTGGAACCATTTCTCCCCGGTAACTTGTTTATGAATGGCCGCCGCTATTTTGCGGGAAATTATTGGCGATAAATACTTCTTTTGCGTTTCTTCATGCAACGGCATTGACAAACTAACGTAGTTAATTTGACTTGCCATTTCTGCAACTATCTTAGCATCTCCTTGAAGTTTTTTCGCTTCATCTTCAACTCTTGTTCGTTTTACTTCCATTCTTCCAAGGGAGCCCGCGCCTGAGGCGTATAACTCTCCAGGTAATTCGATTACAGTTCCTTGTTTCCAAGGTAAAAAGTCAATTTCATGTTGAGTCCAGGTTCTTTTAGTTGGGTCTGTTTTGCCCACTTTAAACCGCCACGCCGGTTTTCTGCCAGATTGTCCTTGAGCCATAGTGGGTGATGCATGAAAGTTAAATGCAGGCGCGCCGTATTTTCTAGCGTAGTCCTCTGCAATTAAACTTGAGCCTTTAAGTTTTGCTAGACGCTCTGCTGCAACTTTTGGACTAGGTTCGTCTCGGATTATTCCATAATTCGTTTCGCTTACTGGAATCTTTTCTAGTATAACTTCGTGTCCATATTTTTCGCGCAGAATTTCAGCAACTTTCCTCGCGTGGAAACCCGCAACTACTTCTGTCGGGTGCTCGTTCCAAACAAGTACAACTTTTGCCATTTTTTATTTTTTCACTTTATTTTACTTTTTTTCCAGTGCACTTAGGTAAGTTTCTAGTGATTTTTCTATGTTCTTTGCTATTAAGGTTGTTATTGGGTATAAGTCGCCATCGTCGGCTTTTTCAAGTGCAGAGTAGTAACTCCTTCTCTCAGTTTTGTGTAATACAACTGGCGGAAACCCTGCGCGCATTAAGCGCAAGTTTAGCAACAGCCTCGCTACTCTCCCGTTGCCATCAATAAACGGGTGAATTTTAGTTGTTAAGTAATGTACTTTAGATGCTGAAATAACTGCCTTTGTTTTTTTGTCGCGATTGTTCAGTTCAATAATAACTTGTTTCATTAGCTTAGGAACTTCAGAAGCCGCAGGGGGAATATGCGTTGCGCCTGAAATGAAAACTTGCCTGTCTCGGTATTTTCCAGCGTACTCTGAACTAATTTTGTCAAGCACTAGCTTATGCAACTGTAAAACGTCATTTTCTTTAATTTCTCTTCCCTTGTCAACTAATTCGTACAAAAATTCAAGTGCTTCAGCGTGATTTTTTGCTTCCAGGTGTTCTTCAACAGTTTTACCGCCGATTGTCATTCCCTTTCTAATAACGAGCCAAGTTTCTCGAAGCGTTAACCTATTTCCCTCGATTGCATTGGAGTTATATGTTATTTCGATTTCAAAAATGTCCTTCAAGTTCTTAAGGGTACTTTCTGGCAACGGCCTCGCTTTGTTTAGGATATCTAAATTTTCGTTTAATTGTTTTTCTAAGTGTGGTGAAATTAGTAGCTTTGTTTCTAGTTTGTGTATTCCCCTTTGCTCGCAATAAAGATTAGCCGCTTCCAGTGTAGGGAAATATTGTACTACCTTTTGTTTTGTTTTTCCCTTTTCCCACGTATTTTCAACTAATTCATAAAAGAAAGTGTTCCCCTTTTTCTTTCTCCGAACAAATGCCATAGCTAAACATGGTGCCTACTTATATTTAAATATAGTGGTTAAACGTAGGCACTAGGTTTTGTGCCTTAAAAACTTTTTTCGAATTATTTTTAAAAATTAGTCAGTGTGAGCTTTTGCTTGCTCATCCAGGTATAGATAGCTGTTTAGCTAATTTTTTCTGAAAACTCAGTAGTTCCGTTCAATAACGATCTCTATATCGCTTAGCGCAACTAGTTTATGGTAAATATTGGCGCCCATTTTGAACCTTATTGGCGCTTTGATAATTTTTGTCTCATTGCCAATTGTTAATTCCACTTCTCCTTTAACTAGATACCCGATTTCAGAATCTTTGTGTTTATGATTGGCGCTAACTGTATTTTTCTTTCGAGAAATAAAACGCGACTTGCCACAATCATAAATTATTCCTCTTTCGTCCTGCTTAATAATTCTAATTTTATATAGTTTCATACAAGCTTAGTCACCTCATTTTGTATTTCGCTTTAATATTTTTTCCGCCATTAGCAGCGCTGCTATTGTTGTTGCGTATTGGATTTTCTTTTTCTTTATCAACTGTGCAATTTGCTTCCACGAAACGCGCACGATTTTCATTTCTTCAGGCTCGTCTCCCTCTAGCTTGCTAGGAACTAATTGTGTTCCAATGAACAACTCGCTCGTGTGCACAATGTAACTAGGAGAAGTTTCAACTGCGCCGATGTGTTGCAATGTTCGCGGTAGAAAGCCAATTTCTTCTTGACACTCGCGCCGCGCGGCTTGAGCCGCAGTTTCGCTTTTTTCAATTAGTCCAACTGGACACATTAACTCTCGCTTTTTCATCGCGGTGCAATAAGTTTCTATTAAAATTATTTTTCCATTGTCATCAACGGGAACTATCATGGCGCTTTTTCTCGTGTTGGAATCAGTATACTCATGGAGGTACTCGCCACTAGGAAATCGCAGCTTAACTTGCTTCACGTGGAAAAGTTTACCGACGTGGGTTGTCTTCTCAGATAATATTTTTGGCATATTAAATCGTTTGTAAATTCACTTTTTCTTTTTGCGTGTAAAGATTTTTGCTAGTTTTTCTCTCCAGGTTGGCTGTCTTGGAATTGCTCTTAAGAATTTTCTAGCTTGTTCTGTTCTTGGGAGAACTATTAGTTTGTCTGAATTAAGCATATACGGAGTTGCATTAAAGTGCGTTGGGTCAAATTCGCCTACAACTGCAGCGATTAGAGAAGTTTTGTTCCGTCTGGCTTTGATTGAGTTTGGTGAGATTAAGATACTTTCAGTGCCTGGTTCTGAAACGCAGTTGTATTTCAGTCCATCTGCTTGTAAGTCACTTGCAAGTGTTTCTGGCGTAACGTGTGTTTTTGAGCCGAGTCTCTTTCCATGTGCTTGTGTGAGCGCATCAAGTGCGTACGGGTGAATTTTTCTGTTATCTGCATAGTGCTGTGCCCAAGTTGCTAGAGTTTCAATTTGTTGTTTTAAGTGCGTAAGCTTTTCTGCAGGTGTCTTTAAAGTTTCTGTTCGCAAAACAACTGCGCCTAGTGTGGTTCTAAAGCTACGTTCAATTAAAGGAGTGGCGGTTGTTGCCCTGCGTACATTGTCTGCGATGTTCTTTAATCTAAAACCTGTTATATCCTCTTTTATAATTTCTTCAAGTAACTGCTTTGGCAATGCGCCTTGAAGAGTTTGGTGGTCAATTGCAGAAATTCTGAACGAAAGTAAGCGTTCGTCAAAAGCGCGTTGCGGTACTTTTAAAGCGCGGTCAGGCGCGGGCGGTTTTTCTCCAGGTCTAGGTGGACCGCGTGGAATTGGAATAGAAGTAGCTTCAACTATGTCGCTTTCGGCTATTGGTACCGCAGGGTCTTGTGATAATCTTTCTCCAGTTGCGCTTGAAGAAGCCGGGGGTTTTGGAGGACGCAGAACTCTTTTCGGAGCAACAGGTTGTGATTCAGTTGCAATACGCTTAGCTTCTCTCAATAAGTGTTGTAGTGCTTTTTGTGCGCCGTGTGTTTTGAGCGTTTGGGTTGCTTGTTCAATTGCTGGTTTGGCGAGTTGTACGTTGCTTATTGTTACAAAGTGGTTGCCAATTTCGCGTAGCGTTTGTGCCGTTTCCGGCTTTTTGCCAAGATCGCGATGAATCGCGGTTTTAAACGCGCCAGGAAGCCAACCATGCCTAGACATCGGCGCAAAAAATCTACTTTCAGGAGTTTCAACAGTTGCCATACTTTAAAATAAGAGGAGCAGTTTATAAAAATGCTTTGTGGCTTTTTCTACAGTACTTTAATCTTAATTTCGCCGAACATTTGTTCTTGCCACACGTCTGCCTTTCTCTCTTGCACTAAATGGAGGAGGGGAATTAGCCGGCTTGCAACGTGGTGGCCTTTGTTTCGTTGTAATAGAATTGGGTCAAGCAGTGAAGAAAATAAAGTTGTTCCATTTTCGTCTTTCAACTCGTTTGCCAGCGCGTATATTTTTTTAATTAACTCGTGTAAGTCTTCTTTTGGCAATTCAAGTTCAAGTATCTTTGGGACAGGCAACATTAGTTGCGTTGTGTTTGTACTGTTGATTACTTCTTCAACTGCGCTTAGCAATTCAGAGAGAGTTACTTTGCGGCTACGTGCGTTGTTCGTGCGTAAGATTAGTTGCGGTATCTCTTCTTGGATTAATTCCCGCGGTGTAGTTTCCTCGACGAACAATTCATCTTGCACTGTTTCCTCTAGTGAAAGCGCGTCTGCCTTGAAACGTAGGAGTAGGGAAGTTGCAAGTATAACATTTGCCGGTAGGCGTAAGTCAATTGAAGCTATTTCGCGTACTTTTTGTAAATAACTGTCAGCGATTAGAACAAGGTCAAGGTCCCATGGGTTCATTTGGTTAGTGCGAACTAATTCGAGTAAAATTTCGCGCCAAGTTGGTTCCAGGACTAGCGTTTCTAAGTTTAGATTCTCTTGGGTGATTTGCAATTGGGTTTCTTCTTCCATTTAATTCACGGTGGGTGATTGCTAATTTCGTAAATATTACTTGCAAGGAGGTTTTAAACTTTTCTCCAGCGTACAAACGCAACGGCTAACAACGTAAGTACAATAACTACTAGCAAAATTGGCGATTCCTCTGGCCATGAAGGTAGCGAAGCGAGTGAGTTGCCGCTTGTTGAAACTCTTTTAGATGAAGGTGACAGGAAGTCTGCTCCAGGTGAGCCGACGAAGTTTCCTTTTGTATCGCGGCCGTATGATGTGCCGTACTTTGCAAAGTTGTCGTTCATTGCCAAATCTTGGCCGTTTAACACATGCCATTGTCCTGTTGCCGGGTCAAAAACTAACATGCCGCCAAGTCCATTTGCTCTTAACAATGGGCCATTTTCTTGTAACCCGTTTGGTCCTGTTAGTGAAAGCATTGGCTGGCCGTTTTCGCCCATTCCTATATTGAACCTAAATTCTCCCTTGTCAGTTGGAACTATAATTTCGTTACCCTCTCGGCGAATTGGACCATTTATACGCGCTTCGGTAACTTCTCCTGTGTTTTTGTCAATAATTCTCAAAACTGGTTCTCCGTTTGCGTTTGTTCCGAACATTATTTTCTTATCTTTTGTTTCAAGCACTTGCATTCCGTTACAGCCTTGAATTTGTTGTAAAGCTGCGTTTAACTGTGCGGCAACTTGGTCGCCGGGGCCAGCGTATCCCTGTAAATTAGATATTTTTATTCCAGGTGCGTTGTAGCCGGG
Source organism: Microcaldota archaeon (assembly GCA_043805855.1). Classification (GTDB taxonomy): domain Archaea; phylum Micrarchaeota; class Micrarchaeia; order Norongarragalinales; family UBA8480; genus JAHFHC01. Next base: position 49,402 of record JAZDHP010000005.1, on the reverse strand, counting down.
GCATTGGTTGTATTGAACTGGCATTGTTGTAAATCCATTTATCAAACCAGCGTCTCCCTGTGCTAGTGTGTGTAAGAATATTTGTACTCTCCCGCCGCCCATATAGTTTATGCGACCGCGTTCGGTCATTATTGTTATAAGTTCGCCGGCTGGCACTTGTTCAGGTGATTTAGAAGTAATGTAACCGCTGAGTGTAACGCCGCCGTTGTTGTCAATTGCAAGCATCGCTGCTTGTTTGTAAGCCAACTCTTCGCTTGAACTTGCGGTTTGTATTACGCCTGCGCCTGGGCTTCTTATTTCCATTTGGTCATTAATTGCTTCGCTCGGGTTGAACCTAATTGCTCCATCTGAAATTTGAACTGAACCGCTAGTAGTGTAAATTCCAGTAACTTTTCCAAGCACGCTTGTCAAGTCACTGTTCACTTGCCTGCCGGTTAAATACTGTAATTGATTCAAGATGCACGTTCCGCCGGTGCAAGTTGTACCGCTTGTTAATTGAATGTTTTTACTACTGTCAATTTGTAAAATATTTCCGGGGCAGCCGCCAAGCGAAGTTGAAATGTACTTGTTTGGAGTTAAAACCAACGCTAAGTTGGTAAATCTTTTTGCCATTAAACTTCTTTCTTTGCCGGCTATTTGTGTTTTTACGCCGGTTGCTTTATCTGTGCATTCGGTTCCAGTTGCATCTCTACAGCAAACTTTAGTTTTACTGTCAAGGCACTCGCGTTGGCACATTTCTGGTTGTGCCGTGTTTGTTTTTATGTTGTTAATCCATTCTATTGAATCGCCTTTAAAGTGCAGGAAGTAAATTTCATCTGCAGTTATTGAAGAAACTTGGTTTTCCAAAACAGCTCGGAAGTTAACGTATTCAGACATTGTAGCTGTGTCAACTTGCTGGCCAACTCCCTTTACTGCTTGTCCGACGTTTAACTTGCTTAAGAAATCACTACCTCCAATTGACTGTAATCTGTCTGAAATTGTAGCTGCGCTCTTTTTCTTTAACTGCTGGTATGCTAAAATAGTATACTGGTCGTCCTTGCAATTTGAAGCGTAGTCCAATGCTTCACCTGCAATGTACATCTGTGCTAAGGTAACTGGGTCAAGCACCTTTCCTATTGACTTTACGTATTTATCAATAAATGGCCCTGTAAAAATCTTCGTCTTGCTGTTTAGAGCAGCGCTTACTTTTGTAACTGTACTGAGTCCTTTAAACCAGGGGGTTAAGATTGGCGCCCAACCTAAGCCTTGGTTTACCAAAGTTGCTCCCATATACCAATTTACATATTTGTCAATTTCTTCATCTGAGCAAACTTCGTCTTTCTTAAACGCGGCAGGGTTAACAAAATCTGTAACGTAAAAGTCATAAACTGCTACTCTAAAAATTGTTACAGCATAATCTGTTGCGCCTAGTATTCGCCAACTTAGTAGCGGCGCTAGGTATATCATTGTGTCATAAAAAGTAGAAAATTCTTGCCTTGCCCTTATTTTCAAATTCCAAGCTTGTCCTTTTACTTCCATTGGCAAGCGAGCGTATTCATTTTCAGTTGTTAGCTGTTCTGCAACTAATGCATCTGACTTTCCTTTCCATTCTGTGCCTATGTTCCATTTGCCGCCGTTGTTTTGTAAGCTAGTAACTGAAGTGCCGGTTACCGTCTGATCTTCAACTGGGTTGTTAACTATAATTAAATTCCCAACGCGGTACGCTGCAGTTGGAATGCCTTCGCCAGTTGCATCTGAAAGCATGTCAGTAACTGTTCCAGATAACACCCAGTTTGTTGCTCGCCTGAATTCTCCCGCTAAGTCGGTATTATCTGCCATTATTGTAACGTAGTTTTCTGCAAATGCCTTGTTTGAAATTGGAACAAAGTCAACGCCATCAGCTAATTCAAACACAAAGCGGCCAGGTCCAAGCCACGCCATTCCCATTGCTAAACGAAACCAAGACTCCCCAGTTCTACCTGCCAGTTTTCTTTTAACCTTTTCTAGATCAGCTTTGTAAGTTTTTCCATTTAAATCATTAAGTGTTTTAACATAATCTTGATTTGTCCTTAATCGTTCTTGCGCATTTTGAATTTCAATTTGATCGGCGTCATTTATTCCTGCTACTCCGTGAAGGTCATTTTTATACTTTTGATAAATATCATCTGCAGGGTCAGTTGGTTTAAGTGACGTAGCACTTTCAAGTTCATTTTGAATTTTTTGCAATGAATTATAACGCGTTGCAAACTGCGGGTCTGTGTTTAACCGCGCAATGACGTCGTCTGTGATTTCTACGTTTCCCGCATGCATTCGTATGAAATTAAGTTGCATTTTTTCAACAGACTGTTGTAGCTCGCTTTTTGTAACGCTTAGCCTACTCCCGAGTCCATAAACTTCCAGTTTCAGTGGGCTGTCTTGAATGCGGCTAAAAGCGATTTGGTCTAAACCAAAGTCTCTTTTGCGTTCTACAATTTCCTTTAGCTTCTCTTGGCTTTTGCTAAGTGCATTTTTTTCACCAAAGAAAACAGTAGTTTGCCCAATTGAAGCTAATAAGTCAGCTGCTAGCCATTTTTTTAATCTAGTTACAAGTTCCTTATAGTGCTTTGGTATTATCAACGTGCTTGCGCCTTGCAAGTCTAAACTGCCAAGCGTGTTAGTTGAATGTAAAAAGTTTACTTTTTCGCTTTGAGTTTGGGAACTGTCAGCTGCAATTGCAACGTCTTTGGAAGTTGACACAACGTAAGAAGCTTTGCCTTGCACGTGCGCGTTGTTAATTATACACTCGTCAATTGGCGTCTTGCCTTGCAATGCAGTTGAAGGAATTTCGCCGCCGCCATTAGTTTTCAACTTATAGCTTTCATAAGCAGGACTCTCTTCACTTGCAGTTCCGCGGAAAGCATCTAACAAAGTGCCGAACTCACCTTCGTTTTTTTCATATTTCTTTGCAAGTTGATGCGCTTCTTTGTTGCTTATCCGATCTGTTTCTCTTTTTCCAAGAAACTGCGCTGCTTCTTTTCTCTTTTTTTCATCTAGGCCTAATAACCGTGCAATATCTACAAATGGATGGACTTTTTCGCCAGAGTCAGCTGGAAAATTATTGACGTTTAAATTAATCGTAGTTCCAGATGGTTTTGTAGTCATTAACGCCTCGTCTGTTTTTGAGTTAATTTGGTCGCCGCGGAAGTTCTGCGTTTGTATCCAGAATAGTTGCACTTGTTCGGGAGTCATTTCATTAACTTCACACTGGCCAGGAACGTTGTAACGCGAGCCAATTGTAGTTGGTATTGTTGTTGCTGGCGAACCAAGTGGAAGCGGAGTATAAGCGAACGCTAATGGAGAGAAGATTTCAAGAGTAAATATAATTATGAAAAATGCGCTTAAATTGCCTTTTAAATTCATGGGAGTGTTTCAGTAAATACAAAGGAGTTTTTACTTTAAATACCTCTTGGGCAGTTAGCTCGTAGCGGTAAATAGCTGGGGTAGGGTGTACCCTAGATAAATTTCAATTATTATAACCGCGATTAGAACTGCTAGAAACGTACAAATTAACATAACTAGGATTTTCGGCGTTTTAGAATGGTGCTTTATTAGATAGTCATAAACAAATGAAAATACTAGCACAAATGGCAAGGTAATGAGCGTTAATAGTAGAGATAATAGTAAAATGAACCAACTTTGGGAAAGCAATGCACTGAAGTCAATCATACAAAACCACTTTTTTTGCTATTCTTGTTACGATTTTCGGCTTTAAACTCCTTTGCCATGTAAAAGTGCAAGTTTTTATTGCGCCTCTGTGTTTTTTTATCTATGTTAGAAGAAGCAATTGCCGCTGTGTTTATTTTATTTTATCTAGCAGGCGCTTTTTCAATAGGTTATCTTGTCCTGCGTTTTGTATATCCTGAGATAAGAACTTTTGACAGTAAGAAAAAATTAGTCACGGTTATAGTGGTTTCGCTTGCAATTGCGTTTACTGCGTTTCTGCTTGACTTTGGCATATCTGGACAACGCGCGTTTAAACTAGATTCATTTGCAATGCCGCTATTGTTCATTGTTATGCTATTCTATTTCTTAGTAATGCGTGTGTTTTTCCTATTTGGCGCAACTTCGCGTAAATTTGTAACAGTTGGAATTCCAATTGCTCCAATTCCAACGGCTGTACATGTAGCTGCCTCTAGTGCCTCTGGAAAAGCGCAAAAAGTCACGTTAAAAGCAAGTAAAGTTGCACTTGCAGAAATTAAAAAAGTTGAAGATAAAGAAGTTAAGAAAAATGAAGCGAGAAAAGAAAGGCTAATGACTTCGATTGGCGAAACGCAAACTTATGTTGAAAAAGTTCAACAACGGGTTGTTGAAATAAAAAAAGCAGAAACGAAAAAAGTTGAAGTGAAAAAAATAGAAACTAGAAAAGTAGATGCTAAAAAGCCTGAAACTAAAAAAGTTGAAGCGAAAAGTGCAAAAGTTGAAAAGCCCAACGTTGCGCCTGTCGAAATTGCGCCTATTGTAATTGAAAAGCCAAGAGAAGTAAAAGACGAAGCGCAGCTTGAACACTTGAAAAGACAAACAATTGAAAAGCCAGTTGAGGTAAAATTTCAAATTACTTCACAGCCGCCAGTTGCGATTGCTTCTCCGTCAACGCTTTTCCCACCTTCGGTTCTAGAAGTTAATCCTGTAGTTTCTAGTGAAGTAGTTACAAAACCCGCTGTTGGTAAAGCTGCAATAGCTTCGCAGTTAAAACCGTCTATTGATAAAAAATCACTTGAAGTTAAACCGGTGCCGGTTGCAGCAGTTCCTAAAAAGCAAGGTAGTAGTGGCGGTGGATTTTTTGGATTTTTATTCGGCGGAAACAAAAAACAGACTCCTGTTAAAGTGGCGGTTGTTCCGGCTAAAGTGGGCGTGGTTGTTCCTACTAAGAAAGTAGTAGCGGTTCCCGCTAAAGTTAACCCAAACGAGCCGCCGAGTTTTGCGACGTGGCGCGGTATAAAGGAAGCTGAGCGCAAGAAACTTGAAGCGCAGCGTAAGGCGCTTGAAACTAAGAAAAAAGAAGAAAGTGAAATTCAAGAGTTAGTCAGTTCAGTTACAAAAGAAGATCAAATAAAAGCGCAAACTACTAGTGGGCCGGTTCACCGTCGCTATTTGCTAAGTGATGAAGTGAATGTAATTGCAAATAAAGATGTTGCACAAACTGAAGAATTCGGGTTGATGGTGCAAGATGTTTACTCGCAAATAAAAACGCCGGCAGTTAAGCCAAGCGACGTTGTAAATGTGAACGCGCCGAAAGTTCCAGTTGCAACTGCAGTCGCATCTGTCGCGCATGTAAGGACAGCTGCGTCGGTAGCAAGCGCCGCTGCTGCACAGCAAACAAAACCAGAAGTTGGGTTGTCAGTGTCAGATATTCTTGGAAATGATTTATTCGCTTCTTCTCCAGCGCCAAAGCAAGAATCAGCGTCCAGTACTGGTGGTAATGATTTGTTTGCAAATACTTCAGCTGCTATGTCATCTGCTTCAGTTTCTTCCTCTGAAAGTTCAAGCGGCGGCAACGATATTTTTGCAAGGTTATCCCAGGCAACTGAATCTCCTGTACGGGCAGCGCCTGAATCGCAAAGGTCTGACGTTTCTTTTGTACAAATGCAAGCGGATAAGACAACCGGCTGTCCAACTTGTCATTCTAAAACTGGCAGGATAATTTTCTGCCCGTATTGTGGTACGGGAATGTGCGCGAACTGCTCTCCGTCAATTAAACCACTTGAAAATAGCTTTGTCTACACTTGCCCCAAGTGCAGCGAAGATGTAAACGTAAAGAAAAAAGCCGGGTAGCTAGCTAAGTTTTTTACTTGCCGAATTTTAGACTTGCCATTTTGCCCAAGCGAGCTACGCGGCGTCTTAAACTTAAGCTTTTTCCTCTCAGTAGTTCCATTCGATCTATAAACGCGACGCCTTCCATTGTGTTGGCGTGTATTGAAACTTCATTTCTCCCATTTCGTTGTATGCTAAAATGTACTGGGTCTAGATGAGTTTGTAATTGCGCCGCTGTTATTCGGTTAGTTTTTGTGTTTAGTGGATGTTTGATTGAAATGCTAGCTGCTTCACTGCGGGGTGCTACGGCATACCCTTCGTCGTAGAGTAAGTAGCGTAAATCGTATGACGAAATGTGTTTGCCTCTAACGCCTAGTTCTTTTTCATGCGCTTTTGTTAAAGCTTCTATAAGGCCAAGTTCAAATGGGTTTTCTAAGTTGGCAGTTGCAGCCGTGCGGTTCAATGCGCTAAGTAGATAATCTACTTTGTGCCGCGTGCTTCTTTGTCTATCAACTCGCTGTAGAACGGCGTGCAATAAGGCAGTCCATTGCGGTTTATGGTTTGAAGTGTTTGAGTTATGACTGCCATAATCTAAGTAGTCAGCTATTTCGTGAAAAACGTTTTCGTGGTATTCATCGCCTGGTTCGTGTAGTTTTCTATCAAGCAAACCGCGGGCATATGCTGTTTTAATTTCATCTAATAGCGGTGCTGGTAAATATTGTTCTAAAGTTGCTTGTGCTTCTGGGCGCGTGTCTCGCAGGTATAGTGCATGTGCATAAGGTTGTGCTTGGTGTAATAGCTTTGGCTTTGGTGCTTCAGTTTCATGCAAGAACCAAGGTTCTTGTCCAAACGGTACAACTTGATATGCTACTGTTGTAATTGGAATTTCACGTCTAACTGGTTTTATTTTTTCAAGCTCCACAACTGAAACCCCGCCAACAAGAGATTTTGACTCTGGCGGGTTATTTCCAGGTCTAGGAATTCTAGCTGTTGTTGGTTCAGTTGGACTTTCGCTTGGCCGTGGAATTTTAGCTGCTGCAGCACGTGTTGCTGTTGCGTTGACAGTTGAAGCTGCAGTTGGCAATGGGGAAGGAATAGTTGCCGCTAGTTTTTTTGTTTCGGTTAGCAGGTGTTGTAGCGCTTTTTGTGCGCCGTGTGTTGCTAGCATTTGGGTTGCTCGTGTGATTGTTGGTTGAGCGCGTTGTACGTCGCTTATTGTTACAAAGTGGTTGCCAATTTCGCGTAGCGTTTTTGCCGTTCCTGGCCTGCCAGCTAAATCGCGGAAAATAGCCTTTTTCAACGGGCCAGGAAGCCAACCATGACGCGACATCGACCCGAAATATTCTTCAAGGGGTGTTGCTTTTTCTGCCATTGTTTTTCACCAGTTTATTTGTTGCTTTTTATTAATTAAATTCTGCTCTTTTTGCCCTTGGCCACAAAGGTCTAGTAATTTTTTTAAATGTTAAAGCCACCCTTCTTCGATATATTGGGGTTTTTATTTCACTTAAGAAATCGTCGCCTTCTGAGCTAAGTGCGGTTACTTCTATGTTTCTTTTTGCCTTTGGTTCTAATGTAGTTTGTGCAACTCGCACTTTAAAGTGAATTGGGTCAAGCCTACGTTCAATTTCTCGTTTAAATATATCTGCATGTTTCAAAGTCATTCTACCATTTAGTTTAATTGTGCGGCCATATTTGTCCCTTGGTTTAATTCCTTTTACGTAAAGTAATTCACTTAAAGTAGTTGGTGAAATGTGCCGTGTTCCAAGCCGCGCGGTTTGTGCTTTTGCAAAGTTTTCAATATGTACTGCATCTTGAGGAGTCAAAGGCCGGTGCCAAAAAGGTAAATCTTTTTCGCAATAGGCAATGTAAGTTAACGCGCGGTGTAAGTATCTAGCTTTACCTTCAACTTCGGGAATTTCCATTGTTTTATTTGCAATTGCGGTTACTGCGTTTCTCCAAGTGGGGGGGATTTTCGCGGCGGTTGAGGGGCTTGGAATTACCCTTGCTAAGGTAATGAAAAAGTTAGTCGCGTAGCGTGCGTTTTCAAGCTCGAGTTTATCTAGCTTTTTTTCAGCAAACCCAGCTTTAAGTTCATTAAGTAAATCTAGCGGGAGAATTTCTAACTTTTGTCTTGAATCGCGGTCAACTGTTTCAACGAAAAGTCTATCATTAGCTGGTGCGTTTTTAATTGCTTTAACTTGAAGGGCAAGTTTTTCAGCTTCTCTATGTAAATTTAAAAACACAACTCTGGCGTTAGTGGTTTGTAATTGTTCAGTTGCGCTTTTCAACATGTCTTGCGCGTCTTTTGGGTCTTCAATAGTGACAAAGTGTTCCCCGAGTGAATTTAATTCAGCTGAAGTTATTTCGCCATCCAGGTGACTTTTGCAAAGCGCTATTTTCAAAGGTACAGGCAGCCAGCCGTGTCTAGGCATTTTTTCTAGTGCTTTCCTTGCCTTTTCCAATTCTTCTTTAGCCATAACGATTACATTTGTGTTTTTTGATTAAAAAACCTATTAGGGGTTGTTGTTGATTCTTTCGCTTGGCCACATGCATATACGTAGCTGGTGGTCATGCGCCCCTCCGTCTTTGTCGAAAACACGAAACGGCGTCGCTACAGCCATTAGTTGCTTTCCTTTTAGCGTACGGGAAACGCTATCGCACCCGCTTTCTTCAGCAGCGAAGTAAATTGAATCGCTCGTAGGTAAATTTGTCACCAACACTGGCTCCAAATCAACGCGATTTTGAGGAGAATTTATTATTGGAAACGGCGCAAATCTTGGACTTCTATCTCCATCTAGCACCTCTGCTAAATAGTCGTAACCACTACCTGTAACTGGTTTCATTAACTCAAACAAAGCACAGCGCAGTGCAAGTTTGCCAGGCGCGTTGCTTATGTCATCGCTATCGCCAAACTTATTGTTAAAAAAACCATCGCTTATATCTCGCTTGATTAAATCAGAAACTGCGTTGGATTTAAACTTTTCAAGTGTATCGCAATTTTCGTAGTTCCATGAGTTGCCCAGCGTGTCCAAGTCCGTGCTCTGTAACATTGAAACATCCAAAGTGTAAAGCGCTTTACCAATTCCTTGTACGTAGTTTAAAGTGTGACTACTTTGCAAAGTTTTAGCCTGGGCGTTGCCATAATCTGAGAGAAAAGAAAACATAAGCGTAACTGAAAAGCTAACTAAAAGTAGAAACATGATGCCGTCAAACACTGCTGCCTGTGCTTTTTTCATTTTTTATTTTTCTCTTCTACTTTATTTCCACACTAATACATTCAACGTTGCCAAGCCATTGTTAGACGAATCATAATCTGGACACGGTACGGTAAATGGATAAATTAAAGTAATTGTGTTCTTCGGAGCAGCGGCTTTACTAGCTCTCGCTGCGGCGTATTCTAGAGCAACTTCTGGCTTTTCATTTGTACAAACGTAATTTTTATTGAAGTCATTGGAGTTGGTTATCATTTCATCCTCGTTAAAAGCGTTTGAATTTTGTAAATCTATGCCTTTAGTGCACGTTAGACAGCCTTGGTTGCAGAACCGTTTTATTACAATTGCGAATTTCAAACCGTTATTCTCGGCAAATGGCTGCAGTGCATTTTCGCACAAGCTGTCGAACTCTCCGATTTGAAAAGAAGCTTTTTGCGTTGCGAGGTAAGCGAGTTTTTGAGTTGCTTCTTTTTGACGCAAGTCTAAATTTCTAGTGTCAACTTGTGCGTTTACGTAAAGTATAGTGCTGATGAAAAGTAACATGCCGGCAACTATTGGAAAGATGCTTGGAATGTCATCGCCAAGCGGGCCAATAAAACCACGTTTTTTCATCATTTTCATTTACACGCATCATATGCTGGTGGCTCAAGTGTGCTGCATGAACTTGGGTTGCTGCTTTTACAATCGTCAAAAAAGAGGTAACTTTGTTGAGGTAGAAGTTTATCCCTGCATTTTACAATAACTAAAAATTTAGATGGAGTTTCGCGGTTGGTTGGTTCAATTACAAACACTTGTTCGCCAGGGCTAATAGTGGGATCTAGTGATTTTGGGTTAGTATCTTGTGCGAAATTTGTTTTAATTTTATTTTTGTCATAAACTACGCTTACCCTGCGCATGCAGTTGGGTTCACTTTCTGGCTTTACAACTACGCTTAACTGAACTCGGTCATTTCCTGGTGTTTCCCGTTCAGCTAGCCAAATCACATAGCGAGAATATCGTTCACGGCTAGTTGAAATTGTAGGTTCGAATTTGTAAACAGTTCTACTATCTTCAACTGCCGCGTTGAGAGCTTGGTTAATGTTAGAGGAAATTATCTTTGCAGTTGACAGCGCCTGCTCTCCGCATAGAGCTTCTTTTTCCATGTTACTTATGTTCAACGCGATGAACGCTAGTGAAATGATAAAAAATAGCATTGCCATTTTCGTCAGCATAAATAGTTCAATTTGTGCGGATTTCATGAACTACGCCCCTTTTTTAAAAAGCACACGTTAAGCATTGGTTCATTAGCTGCGGTTGAAAACCCTTTTGTAATTCTAACTTTGTACTGGGTTTCGCCAGGTTCTTTTGACATTGTTAATAATTTAGTTGTGCTTGAAGTTGCTATATCTGGAGGTAACCCGCAGTTTTGATCGTTTGTACTTCGCGCTCCAATGTTTGATGGACAAGCTGTAGCACTAACTTCGCCAGGTGTTAAAATATCGTCGTCGCAATTTAAATCTTGCTCTAGTACAATGCCGCCCGGCATGTTTATGCAAGTCGAAGCGTGTAGAGAAATTCCATATATGTTTGCAGTTTTATCGTAAGTTATCGGCTGTATCATCCAGCAACCTTTTTCAGTTGCACCGCAAGCGCCACAATAAAGTGCGTTTTCAAAATAAACAATTCTAACTCCTTCAATGCTCTGCCCGCCGCAACTAGCGAGTTCAACATTAGCTTCGCGCGACGTAGAAGGAGAACCTAGAGAAACGTCAATCATTACGCTGTTCAAGTCACGCATTTGACTCTTCAGCTTGTCAATACACTGGGCGTCGCTAGTGCTTTGCATAACGATAAACGCCAAGCTCATGCTCGCAACTAGAATAATAACTGCAACGACAAGTTCAATTGGTCCACTAGCTTGGCCACGTCTATACATGGTTACCATTAGCTATTTATTGCTTTTATTCTCACCGCTTTTTCCAGTGTTTTGTCAAAACTGTTCAACAACAGCTTTCTGCGCTTTTGACCACACGTAGTCAGAGCGCCATTCCAACTAATAGCAGTTTGTTCATGTGGTTTGCCTTATTTTGGACGCCGTGCCTTTGACAAGAAGTAAGTTCCAATGCCCGCGATTGTCTTTGCTTCTTGACCGCCTGCAACTGCAGATTGACCGGCTGCTTTCAAAGTTGGTTTTATAAGAGTAACCAACAAAATGACGCCAATGATAACAACAATCAGCAAGTAGATTGAAGACCAGTCACTAGCGCCCTTTCGGTTTTTAAAAAAAGAAAAAAGTTTCATATTTCAATTCCTTTAACTTTCAGGTTTAACCAAGAGCGGCTAAACAAGCATCTATTGCAATTGTACCTCGCGTTACCGGAGCAATGCTAATTACGTAAGTGCCTGAATTTCCAAGTGTTGGGTCGCCACACACTGAAAAAGTAACTGTAACGTCTTTTGTAGCTCTTACTCCTCCCTCGACAGTGGCTATTGAGCTCTCTAATTCATTTGCTACTACAAATTTAACTGACTCTTCTAAAATTGTCGTGTCTTCAGTTACTACGCGAGCGTTGATTATTTTTCCCGCTTTCATAGTTGCATCTCTAGGTGTTGAACCTGGAGAATAACTTCCCCCGACTTTTTTCAACTCTTCTTTAAACACTTGCTCCGCGTCACTCCCGCTAAAACTAAACGTGTTTAAAATACCTAGAAGCACACCTAAAATTGCAAGCGCTACGATTACACTGATAACTAACATCATCGTCTCGAAAGCTTGACCGCGTCTTTTCCTAAACTGCACAAATATCACCTGTACTACAATTAGCAGCGGTTTTATAAAAGCGTTTCCAAGTAGCTATTGATTGGTATAATGTCACTTTAGCTGTGTATTATACGCCTATGCTTGTCCCTGCAAAATACGCCACTGCGGCAAATATAAGTGTAGCGATTGGAAGCGCCTTTGCAATTTCAATGTACGTGTGTAACTTGTTATTTGAGTCTTCAACTTGCGAGTTGAAATAAGTAAGTAGAATCACGACTTCAAGTACGTATATTCCCATTATGAATGTAAACGTAGCGGGGTCAGTTGAACTATTTGCTTCGCCGGTTTTACTGCAGAACATTGAACTTAAATTACTCGCGCCACCAAAACCCGAAACGCCAGGTGAAGTTGAAGTTGCTGGTGTGTCAGCGCAGTTTGAAGACATTGCCTTTACAATTACTCCTTGTAAACTCGTCACTACTCCCAGCACGATTGGCGCGATGAAAGTGCCCATTGTTTTTAACATCTGAGTAACGCTTGATAGTAAGTTGTTCAAAAGTAAGTCAATTTTTTCACTGTTTCTCAACTGTAAAGCTAAGCCAATGAGCGACTTTGCCGCAACGTTTACCCCGAGTCCAATTGAGTCAATTGTAATTCGCATTCCGCTTTGAATTGTTTTTGACGGTAAGTTTTTCAACGCTCCAAACTGCGGGTTAAACACAGCTTCGTCTATTGTCATTCCCATTGTTGTTACATTGTCGAGAATCTTTCTAAAAACTTTACTTGCAACTTTACTGTTTGGAAGAAACGCAACTGCATACTTCAACGCGTCTTCAAGCGGACGGTTCTCACCAAGTCGACTTGCCAGAACGTAAATCGCGTCTTTAAACTCCCGCTCCATTGCGCGGATTTCATCTTGCACTTTCTTCCTAGCGATGTAAGTGCCGTACAAGTAAATTGAAATTGCAAAACCGAGCCCAACAACTACTCCTAATAGCGAAAATAGTCCTAGAAATAGTTCAGATGGCGGTACCCCAAAAAGTTCAATGTGTGGCATCGCAGCTAGCGCTTCAGCTTTTTCGTAAAGCTCTAGCGGTGCAACTGTAATTATTTGATCTAGGTAAAAACCAGCGCCAAGTACAGCTATTAGTACGAGCAACGCAATTGGCAAAACTGGAAGTTCGGCGCCGAGAATTCTCATTGTTCCTTTTGCTGGAAGCCCGGGGTAATCTTCTTTAATGTCAGGCGCAATGTACGTCGGCGGCCTGTTGCCCAAGATGTTAATCCCAAGGAAGTAAATTCCAATTGGCAGCGCAACAATGTAAATCAAAGCAAGTATCTCTGGACGAGCTAGTGGAAAATCGCCGCCTGAAAGCGTTCCGCCAATTGGCAGCACAATTGCGAGCATTAGCGGTAGCAACACGCCAAAGTAATACAAATATACAGTTGGCTGCGATAGCGCGCGAGCGAACTGGTCCATCTTTTCCTTACTGCCTTCAAGAACATCGGCCGATGCTTTTTCTAGGAGTATTTCGCGCTTTGCGTCGTCGGACTCAAGTAAACTCGAGCGAATTAACATCAGCGCTTGCTTGAAATCCTCGTTGTACTTTCCCCAGCGGTACGCTAAGTCGTCAAGCCCCTCTTCAACTGATAAATATTTTCCAATTTGCACGTCCCAAATTAACTTTTTCATGTCCTCCGCGATTTTACCGCGGCCATGCGATGCAGTGAACTCAACGGCCTTTTCCAAGTTGGGAGTAAGTCGCATACTAGCAACCATGTAGTTAACAATTTCTGAAAGGTAACCAAGCGCCATTGTTTGCTCGCGTTTTGCCTCTTGCTGCGGGTGAAATGCAACTAGCATAAACGCCGCTAATGGCGCCATAAAGCACAGCAACGAACCTATCAAGAAGAGCGGGCTGCCTGTTCCGAAAATAATTGCAAGTACGAGAACTGCAAAAATAGTTACGAATAAACCCAAAAACATTGCGGCGATTTCAGCTGCGCGGAACTGCTCGCCAGTAATTCTATAGTTTAGAAATTCAAAAACTTCCCGCTGTTCTTTAGTTAACTTCGCGCCTTTTCCAAGACTGTCGAAATATTTGTTGGAAAAGTTGACGAACTTAACAAACCAGTCGACGCGCGGTTTTTCAGCGTACTGCTTTGTTGGCTTGTCTCCGCTGTAAAGCCCCTTAACTTCCTTCTTCACTGGCATGACAATAACAATTCAAACTAAGTATAAATATGTTAGTTGTAACGTCGGGGAGCTAGTCTATTGCAAAACGAGTTCTTCCAATTATTGGCTTGAATTCCTTGCCTGAATGTTTTTCAGGAAGTCTAACAAAAACCAAACCGTTTCGCGTGTGGTAAAAGTGAGTTGAACCTCGCGCAATAGCAGGTGCAATTTCTGCGTGTTTTTTACTTGCTCTAACTGCTTTTTTTAAATTAGCGCAGTCTCTTTCTAATATTCTTTTATAACGCATTGTTCTGCTTGGCATTGCTTGAGTTTGTTGTAAAACTACTAATTCGTCAAAAACACGAGCCGGTAAACTAGCTCTTTTCACAACTGCAATTTTCTTTTCAAGTCCCGGGATCATTTTGATTCCCTCTTTTTCTTCACTTCCTTGAAAAGTGGCAATCTTTGGCTACCGGCAATTGGCGCGTAAACTCTGCCTGCATGTGCTTTTGGCAATTTGTAAAAGTGAACTTTTTCGCTAGATATATCTAGAGCAGCGTGTGTCGCACCTTTTTCAACAAATGGACGAAATACTTTTGTGCGGTGTTCGCCACGATGAGTAAATCTAGCTCTAAATGCAGTTTCTACTTTTTTTAAACGCTCTTTTGCTTGGACAATTAGCCTTCTTTCTTCTGGGCCGTAATACGCCCCGCCACGTGTTCTAGTTGCCAAGTCTCTATTCTGTCGAGTAAGGTCAACTTGTTCCATTTGTAATCGACTTGCTAAACGCCGCAATGTACTTGAAAGTTGGTTCAGCTCAACGCTTCCCAAATGTCGTTCAAGTCCCGGAATGTTCATTTTTTTCACTTTGGCTGATGTGCTTTCAACGCTTCGTGCGCTGCAGTTGCAATTTTAATTAAAATAGGCAAGTCATGCAAACTAGTTTTTCTAGGGTCAACTTTTTTCAACGCAGCTAATGTCTTTATTCCAGTTAATTTCGGTACGCGACAGTTTATCTTGCCATTTCTTGTAACTGTTAATAGCCGTTTGGATACCCCTAAGTGTACTTTTTGAATTTTTGCACCTTCTACTCCGTTAGTTTTTCCATCAGCAAAATTAACAGTGTACACTGGTTGTTCAGATAATGCTACACTGTGACCATAAACTCGGCGGTCTTGTATAAGCAACGGCTTCACTGCACCGTTTAAACTTCTAGCAGCTTTCAAATGCCAAGGTTCTTCAGCCATAATTTTATTTGGGCGCGTGTTGCTTTAAAGCTTTGTTCGCCGCTCTCGCAGCTGCGATTAACTGCGGGACGTCCCTAAGTAACTTTGATTTAGGCGCTGCTCTTGTAAATTCAGCTAAAGTTCTTATTCCAAGAGTGCCCTGCGCTAAAGAACCAAATCTGCCATCAGGATAAATTGAAACATACGCGCGTTTGCTGCGTCCGTTGATTATTTTAACCACTTGCGCTTTAGGATGTCTGCTATCCACAACAAAACTAATTGAATAGGGCGCAAACGCCGGCGACGTAGCTACATGTCCTTTTAACTTGCCTTTTCCAGAAAATAGAGGCGTTACGCTGCGGCCTAAACTTTCTGCAGCTTTCAAGTGCCACGGCTTTTCAAGTTGTTCGGCCATTGTGCTCAACTTAGCTATTTTCTTTGCCATCGGCTTTTTGTTACTTTTGCAAGTCTAGCTGCCTCGTTAAGTGACTCCTCTTGGTCTATTGGGTTTTTTGCATTTGCAGCGTCTCTTTTATACGCGGTCATGGCATCTAAAAGCTTTCCAGCTTTTTCAAAAGCGTGAGCGGCTTGGTAATATTTTCTTTCTTTTAGCCAAACGCGAGCAGCTTTTTCATGCGCTTTTGCAGCTAGCTCAGTGTGTCCACCTTTTTCAAGTAGTCTTGCAGCTACAACATGTTGTCCAAATGTAGATAAAAGTGCAGCTCCTTCTTTATGCTGCCCAGCGCGCTCAAAATAATTACTAGTGTGAAAAGCCGCACCGCCTACGCGTGGCCAGTAATTTGTATGCGCTTTTAACCAAGGTGCTTTTGTCTGTTGTTCAGCTATTAACAATAACTTACTCGCTGCTTTTGGCCCCCGTTCTTTAGCTATTGTATCAGCTAGTCCAACCGGGTGTCTCGTAGTAGTTAACAAGTGTCTAATTTCTCCAGAGCTTAATTCGTTTCTCTTCAGTCTTCGTTGCGGCATAAAGTTTTCACCTAAAGTAGTTTACTGTAAACGAGTTTTTAAATAAGTTGTTTTAACCCAGTGTTTTTAATCCAATTACTTCCTTCGCGAGTACGGTGTCGACCCACTTTTGCCACTCTGACAATAACTCTTTGTGGTCAACTTTGCCGTTTTCCTCGCGCTGGCGTTCGCCTAGCATCATTAACTTCGTGTGTGCGCGTATACTGTTCTCTGCCTCGAGGATTTTTGGAATATTGTGCTTGTTCTTCACGTCGACTAAATGTTGTTTGCTTGCAGCGCGGGTTACAATTTCGCTCCAGATGTCTTCGTAATTTATACCGCGGTTGCGCATGACTTTCTTTATCCATTCGCTTTGCTTAATGTCGTCTCTGAACAACTCCATGTTATCCTTGTGTGCGTCGAACAACATCCAGTTTAAGAAACCATTTTCCTTTCCTGGGTCTTCAGTCCATTCTTTTTTAACTTCAGTAACTTCAACTAAACGACGTTGTCTCTTGAGAGAGCCTTTGAATCGTATAGGTGCTGTAACTATGACCATGTCAGTTGCCTTGAACGAAGTTGTTGGAACCCCTAAGTCGTTTACTACTCGGTCCCAAATTGAATATGCGCTTTCGCCGTGGATTGTTCCCATGACGACGTTTCCAACTGCGCCGACACGCATGGCCTCATAGAGCGCCTTTGCTTCTCCTGAACGTACTTCGCCGACAATTAACACTGAATCTCCTAAACGCAGTGCAGTACGCAGCGCATCTTCTGCACTTACTTCAGCGTCACTTTGCGCTCCAAGCGGCGGTCGTGTTTTTAGACGCTGTACATTAAAGCCAAGTTGCTTCAACTGCGGGATTGGTAATTCTTGGGTGTCTTCCTGCACAATAATCCTCAAGTTTTGCGGGATTTCCTGCATCATTGCCTGGAGGAGAGATGTCTTTCCAGAACCACGAGAGCCGACTATTAACATCGATGCCTGTGCATCTACGAAGTAAGATAGGAGCCCTGCTGCCAATGCTGGCATCATTTTGAAATCTACGAACTGCGATAATGTCCACGGTGTGTCCTTGTGTAAACGCAACGCAAACGCTGTGCCGTCAACTGCAAGTGGCTTTCCAATAGCAGCAATACGAGTTTGCAAATCAGCCAAGTCAAAATCAAGAATCGGGTGCGCTTCGTCAAACGGCCGTCCTGACAAAGCTCTGAAACGCGAAACAGTTGCCTTTGCCTCTTCTTCAGAGAAAATAATGTTCGTCTGGCACTGTCCGTACTTTGAGTGCACTAAATAAATTGGCTTGTCTCCCAGTGGAGAGTCAATGTAAACGTCAGTAAGCTGCCGGTCTGAAAGTAGCAGTTCCAAAATACCGTAGCCAATTGTATACCGCGAGACAATTGTTGCCAACTCTTCTTTTTCGTCTACTGTTAATTTAATATCGTTCTTGTTAGCAATATCTGCAATTGTTGCAACGTAAATCTTTCTAAAGTATTTACGCGCTTGACCCATATCCATGAACCCAACATTAGTTGGCCGATGTCCCGCGACAACTTCTTTTGTCTTCTGGAGGAGGAAGTATTTATCCGGCGAAAGTGTGTACTCTGGCGGGTTAATGTAGTAAAGGTACTCGATTTTTTCCGGATGTTTATAGATGTAAACTTTTGAGCCGAGCACTTCGTACTGGTCAACTAACTCTAATGTTTCCGCGCCAGTGAAGAAAATCCTACTCCCGATGAATGACGGTTTGATTGCGCTTTCGAACATTGAGTGGTAAATCGCTCGGCCTTCTGGCATCTTACCAATTTGTGCCAGGTATTGCTTGCTCTTTTTTATCAACGACGTGTTGTCGAACAAACTTTTCATGAACTGCAGTGTGCCGAGGAAAATTTTGAAATCTTCAAGAGCCTTTTCATCGCCAGCACTTTGCGCCTTTGCATAACTGCCAGCGCCTTCTTTTACTAATTTTATTAACTCGAGATAAGCAGTGAACGGGTCAACGTACGTTTGGTTAACAATTGCGAGTACAGCATCGTGCCGCGCTGCGATAGTTTTCTTGTCACTGTGTTCCCCGCCTAAGTGCGATGGACTCCAAACTGTTTCAGTTTCCATCTTTGTAATTAAATCTGCTATTCCGCGTAGCATTGACGTTTGTTCAGCGTTGTAAATTCTCTCATAATATTCAGCTAGTACAACTTCGTCTGCGTCGTTTGTTTGTAACTTTTCAATAACGTCGCGCATTACCTGCGGGTAAAGTGCAATGTCTGGGGCAACGCTCGCGCCTTTATAGTCAATAATTAGTAAACGCTTGCTGCCCTCTTGCTTGATAACGAACTCGCCAGTCATAAAAATCTAGAAAAACAACAGCGGCAATATATTAAAGCAATACGCTGAGTTTTTTTAGCTTATGTAACGCGTATTGCAACTAGCAATTCTGTCAATTATTTACAATGCTGTTCAGAATTGCTATAATAGCTATTTTTGTACTGTTTTTTGCTTTTCACTTCAAAGCAAGCGTAGTTTTTTTAATTTTTCTTCTTTGTTAGCACCAGGTTCTAGCTGGATGGCTGTGCTTTTTGTGAAGTTGGCTAATTGCTTCGCGCATCTCCTTAAACACTGCAGGTGTTTTTTTCCCTTGTACTATTTTGTTTTCTGCTGTTGCGAGAATTTCGTGAATTTGTTCTTCGTGTTGGGATAAATCAAAAAAGTGTTTTCCAAGTTCGAGTAGATGCGCGGTTTTGATTCTTTTACGCATAGCTGCTTCGTGTATTGCAACTGCTAATTGTGGATGTGTAGTTAGTAAGCTGTGGCTAAACACACGGTGTCTTTCAAAATACCTAGCTGCGTCTAATACTTTTTCGAATTCGCTTGGTTCGTCTAGCGCCAATGTTCTTGGTAATTTGGGTTTAGCGAGTCTACGTTTTGTTTCAGCCATTTGAAAAGTTACCAATTATTTTTACGCTAACTTGTCTATTAATGACTGCGTTTTCACTTTACGCGTTGCGAAGTAAGCCGCTCGTGTATAGCAGCTGCGATTTTTTCAGAAATAACTGGAGATTTAAAATTCTGCTGTGCTGGCAAATTCATTGGCATGCGGTTTAGGTGATACTTAGCGTCAGTCGTGTTTAGTATTTGATCCATTTGCATTGAATGATCCCCGATTCGTTTTAATAATGATTTGCCTACGTTTGCCCTTTCCTTTGCTTTGATTGCCCCGTATAGCGCTTGGTTTAATCGTTCTTTTTGAACCGCTCTTTTTTCTCTTGGCAATTTTTCCATAATGCCTGGAATTTCAATTGCAAACGCATGCGGTGAAATTCTATAAAAGCATATATCGCCACGTATTATCAAGGAGCTTTTGCCTAACTTTTCTTTTATCTTTAATCTTTCTGGTTTTTTAGCTCGATACCGCCGTAAAGCAGTTGCAGCATAGCCGTGAAAATTAAAAGTAATTGCATTAAAATTTTTTGCAAACTCTTCAGTAATCTCTGCGGTTGGCTTTGTGTTTAGTAATTTTTTCCCAGCAGCTGCGTAATTATCGTGTTGTACTGTTCCGTATATTGTGTCGCGAGCGGCTATCTTCTTTACAATAACTTCGTGTCCCATTTCACGTAAGAGTTTTGCAACTTGCCGGCAGTGGTGTCCTGCAATAACTTCAGTTGGATGTTCATTCCACACCAAAACAACCTTTGCCATGTTTTTTGTTCACAGTTCTAATATTTGTTTTAGCTTTTCTTTTGTTTGTTGCACGATTTTTGGGCTTACTTTGCCAATTGTTTTGAATAATTTATCCTTTTTTACAGTAATTGGAAAATCGGCTTTTACAAAGCTATCTAAGTTAAGTGTACCTGAGACCAAATCGTTTTGTGCGATTGGCACGCTATATGGTCTATCTTTTCCATGCGAGGTTATTTTCAATAGTATTATGTCTTCGCCGTGTTGGTTATATGTATTTGAGCTGATGACGAGAGCGGGCCTTATCTTTGCCTCTTCAAAAGTAGAGAATTGCATTTTCATGATAACAATATCGCCTTGTTTAAAACTTGAATAATTTTCTTGCATCGTCCCAGTCCCCTAAGGCTTCTCTTGCAGCAAATTCTTGCCATTCCTCATCTTCGGTTCGTTTTTTGCTGCGTAATAAGTTAAGTTCCTGGCCTAGATGAATAATTGCCTGTCTCACTGCTTCTGTTTTGGTTTTAGCGTAACCTGCAAGTACCAAGTCGTTTAGAACCTGTTCAGTGACGCCGTACACCTCAACACTTAACATTACCATTAAATCACCATTATATTAATGGTAAAATACATTTAAAAAGCTTTTAGTTGAGATTTTGTGAAATTGTCGCTTTCATAAAATCGATTTTATGAAAACCATACTTTCGTAGATCGGCGGTTGTAGCGAATGGCTTTCGTTAAAGTTTTTTTTGTCTTTCGCTATTATTCCAGCACAATGCTTGGTTTCAACGGCACTGCGCGAATTGCTTTTTCATGCGAGCTTTTCTCTTCGCTTTCAACATCAATTGTCAGTGTGAGTTCCTTTTCTAGAAATGTTTTAGCTTGGTTAATAACTTCCATTTCGTCAATTTGCTTAACGTGCTGTTCTTGCAGTGAGTAAAAGTGCTTTTCCATGTGTTTCTGCATTGCTTCGCTTGTTGTTTTCACCTTTTCAAGCGAATCTTTCTTCAACGCGGCGAAGAGTTCAGCCCATTTCGCGTCGCTTGCAACGATTAACGTACACTTTGTTAATTTCAGTTTGTTGTTCTTGCGCTGGATTACATCTTTAATTTTTGTAACGTCTTCAAAAATGTTTTTTACGTACTCCTCGCGCTGTTCAACGTTAGGGTTTATCAATTTCTTTTCAACGTTAGGCCATTGTGATAGGGAAGCGTAGGTTTTTTCGCCAAGCTGTTCGTTCAACTCCTCGCACGAGTGGGGAATCAAAGGCGTTAGCAGTAAAATCCATTTTTTGACAATGTGCTTTGCTGTGGTTATTTTTTCTTCTTCGCTTGCGCGCTTCGCGAAATATTCCCAGTCGTTTAAAATGCCATAAATTGCGGATTGTGCATATAAACGCAATTCAAGCCCTTCAATTGCAGCTGTGCTTTTCTCAAGTCGGCTTTCGAATTTGCTTAAAATCCACGCAGTTAAATTTGATTCTTTTTTCTTTCCACTTTTTGCGCTTGTTTTCTTCTTTGAAAGTTCAATTAAGTTTTCCAGCACGCCGTAAAGCCTCGTTAAGCTTTTCCGCGAGTTTTCAATATCCGCCTTGCGAAAGTCAAGCACGCTTGCAAAATCAGCAGTTGCAACTGAGTACAAGCGGTAAAGGTCAGCAGAGTAATTTTTACGAATAGCGTCGAGCGTTATGACGTTGCCTTTACTCTTGCTCATCTTTGTACCTTCGCTGATGAGAAGTTCGTTTACTGTGATTGCTTTTGGCCAGAATTTTTTGTCAAAAATCGCAGCGTGGGCAAAAACGTAAAACGATAAATGGTTTGTAATGTGTGCAATTGCCGTGTGCCGCTGGTCGCACGGGTACCAGTAAACGAACTCCGCGCGTATATCTTCAAGATCTTTCGCTTTGCACTTTATTTTCTTCGCGACGTCTTCAGGTTTTCCTTTTCCGAGGAAAACGTAGTCGAAAAATTCAACCGTAAGTTGTTCTGGTTTTAATTTTTTCACTCGAATTTCTTTTATAACAGTGTAAAGCGCTGGGTAAATTGTCGAGTCAGAGAGAGATTCAATTATCCACTCGTTTGCAAACGGTAATTGCGTTCCTAGCCCGCGTCGCCGCGCGCATGGACGTTTGTCAAGCCACGCGAATGTATCTTCAAATTGTTTTCGGTAATTTTCCGGGTAGATTTTCATCTGCGCTAGGCAAGCGTGGGATTTTTCCTTCCAGCCCTTTGCATTGAAATCAAGAAACCACTGGTCGTTCATAACAGCGGTTACAACTTTTCCACCGCAGCGGCACTTTGCTAACCGAGAAGTTTCGTAAATGTGATGAGCTTTTTCGGTTTTTTCAAGCCAAGCTGCCATCTTTTCCTTTGCTTGTTCAACTGGCAATCCATTGAACTCGCCGCTGTTTACAACTTTGCCGCCGTAAAACTCATCTTTGTAAAGTTGTTTAGTAATTTTGTTAAGCACATCTGCTTGTTTTGTAGTTTTTACGTTGTACTTTTTCACTAAATCCAACGCGGGGCATTCTGAATACCCTGAACATGAAATTACTTGTTTGAATTTTATCGCGTTTACTTTTTCCTTCAAGCCGGGGTATTGCGCAAGTGTTTTTTCATCGCGTTTCAACTCTTCAATTGCAACTAAGTCAAACGGAGCATCTGAAGGTTCAGAGTGAACGATTCCAGTTCCCGTTTCTTCTTCTATAAATTCTCCAGGTACAATTGGTACAATAGAACCAGTTGGTGTTTCAACTTCTTTACCAATTAAAGAATCTCCATTTATCTCTGCAATTTTTGTAAATTTAATTTGCTGAAACGCTAATTTTTCTGCAGCTTGCGGTGATAATATCCACTCTTCGGGGTTTCCGTTTATTTCCACTTTGCCGCGAACGTAAGTAACGCCGGGTTTAACAAAAAGATTAGTAACGCCATAAATTGTGTCTGGCCTTAAAGTGGCGGTAACGAGAAACGCCTTTTCTCCTTTTAATTTAAATTTCGGTGCGGTGAACTTCTGCACTTCAACTGGTTCAGTGTCAGCGTCTTGAATGTCGTCCTCCCCAACTGCGTTTTTGCAATTAACGCAATATAGAATTGGGTAGCTAGCTTGTTTCAAATAGCCAGCGTCTTTGTACTTGTGAAACTGCCACGTGACAAACGCGTTGTACTCCTTGTCGCCAGTTGTAAATTGACGCGACAAATCTAGTGAAAAACCAATTGACTTGAAATCCTGAATCATTTTGCTAGAAAAGTAATTCACCAATTTCCATGGTTCAGTGAAACTTTTTACAATCGCGGGAACTTTGCTCTTGTCCTCTTCGTAGATGGAAACGTATTCGTTGTAAAGTTTAATCGTAGCTTCGTCGCCAGCTGCAATTTTTGAGCTAACCGCGAGCACTGGAGTACCGGTTATGTGAAACGCAATTGGCCACATAACGTTGTAACCAAGCATGCGCTTGAACCGCGCAGCGATATCTCCGTTGACGTAGGTTCGCCCGTGGCCAACGTGCAACGCGCCAGAAACATACGGGTATGGCACGGTAAAAAGGAATTTCTCTTTATTTTTTTCAGTTTTTGGTTCAAATATCTTTTCAGTGTACCACTTGCTTTGCCATTTGTTTTCTATACTTGTAAAGTCAACCATTGTAGCTAAAACTCCTTAAGTTGAATAGATAAAAGAAGTTGTTTAATTAAAAAACACCGCTATAAATTAATTTTATTCAATTTGTAATATTATAATGGAAACTTTTATGTACTTTTTTCCATTACGATGTGTCCAGCTGAAAGTGTGTGGTTATTTAATTAAAAAGAGTAATGTAAAAAATGATTAGAGCTATGGCAATTAATGATTTGCAAAAAGCAGTTAAATTCATCGTGACAACCGCTGCAATAGCAGTTCCGCTTTACTTTTTGTTCACGTTCACAACTTTCCTCCACGAAATTGCCGCACGCGGTGCACAATTCTTCCTCACGCTCCTTGGAAAATCCGCTTCGCTAGTTTTCACCGGCTCTCCGTTATTTCCTCATTTGCTCATTCCAGGTGGAGATATTGAAATTAGCGACTTGTGCTCCGGCGCTTTAGAGCTAGCGTTGTTAATTGGCTTTATTTCTGCCAGCGCAGATAGGAGCGTCAACTATAGAATAAAAGGAATTGTTGTTGGCGTGGTTTTCTTTTTGCTGTTCAACGCTGCTCGCATCGCGTTTACAATTAATAGTTTTGGTACAGCTGCTTTTGTCCCACTGCACGACGTGCTCTTTCGGTTAACGCTCATAATTGGACTGGTTACGTTCTACGCGGTTTGGTATTACTGGCGTTGATTCTCTCGTGAATCGCTGCTGCGATTTTTTTGGAAACGTCGCTTGACAAAAATTTCTTTTGTCTTTTAGTATGAAGTGCGGTTCTTTGTATAGTGTAAGTGTTTTGCGTTGCAGTTGCAAATTCCATTAGCTTAAGTATGTCTCTAGCGGTGTATGTTCCAGCGCTGATTTTTCTATCAATTTTTGATCTTTCTTTAGTTTCAAATTCTCGTTTTTGTTCTAGCATTTTTCTATAAGCGTTTCCCGGGATGCGAGTGAAATATCCAGGCATTTCAATTGCATATTGGCGGCCTTTTCCTTTAATTATTGTAATTTCAGTTGCAAATCTTTCAAGATTATCTTGCCATCTTTTATGACTCACCTTGAAAAGTCTAGCTGGCATTTGTGTGCTTTTTCCTATTCTTTCTGCGGGTGCAGCGTGGAAATTAAACATAAACTTTGTGCCACTTGGATCTTTTGGAAAAAAATCTATAGAATCTCTAAGCGCAAGCAATTGATTTGCTTTGTTTCCCTTTCCATTTCTAATTATGCCATAGTTAGTCTCGGCAACTGGAATTTTTTCAATTACAACGTCGTGTCCGTATTTATTTTTCAGAATTTCGGCAACTTTCCTCGCATGGAAACCCGCAACAACTTCAGTCGGGTGCTCGTTCCAAACCAAAACAACTTTTGCCATTAATTGTTTTACGAAGTTACTTTTTATATTACGCTTGTGTTGTTTTTTCCATGAAGAAAGCTTTCATCGCTGCGCCACTCATTGGCACGATTATTTTTGTAACTGCGATTGTGTTTGTTGTTAGCATTAGCAAAGCGGAGAGTAACGCCGTTTCGCAAATAGCGCAGTCTGCTTACCAGAATAGAATTTCTGCAATTATTGAACTTTACCGCAGCGATGCTGGTTCTTTATTTAGAGAAGATTTGAAAACAGTTACTGAACAAGCGTTAACAAGTGTAGGTTGGGATATTTTCGGAATTGAAGTTACAAACAGCCCTAGTTATTTGCTAAGTGAAAAGGAAGAGGCGTTGAAAACCGAGCGTTTTACGCGTTGCACTAGAATTAGAGATAGTTTGTACAGCGTAGTTTGTTCAAGCACTGGAGATTCGCTTGGCGATACTGAATGTGATCGTAATTGTGGAAATCGAGCAGACTGCCGTGCAACTGAACCATCTTGTATGAATAACCACAAGTATGGCTTGCAAAATTTCTTGAGCAATATAAACCAAAAATTTGAATTTGAAGGTATGACGCTCTCACCAAGCAATGCTGTTAAATTCCAAGAGTTTTTTGACCCGCGAAACGGTGCTGATTTTGACTACCAGACTTATATTACAAATTGTAAAAATTTAATGCAAGGAGTTACAATTGACTGCGCTGCATTTAGCCGCGGGAATTTACAGTGCTGCAAGCGTGATACATTAAATCCGGGCGATATATGCGAAGGTGATAATATTATCCCGGGTTGTGATTCTGGAATTTTCTTTGTCAAAGTTACGCCAAATAATCCCCAAGTTTATGCAAGTTTACCGCGCTTGCAAGTGAAAGACGACGCGGGAAATTATCTACGCACCGGCGCGTTGTCTGACTCTGCAGATTTTTACCTTCCAATTGCTTTTCCGTTAATGAAATACGAAGATGCAGCGTTTAAGTTCTATTCACTTTTAGCATACGGTCCGCAAATTGGAGTAAATGATATGGATCGAGAAGGAATACTCGATGGCGTGTGCCATGGCGCAGTTTGTGCGTCCAACGCGTTACCAAATGACATTGGATTCACACAGTCAAGCGGATCAATAACCGACGCAACTCGCGAAGGCGCGCGGGAAAAACTTGTGGAAAGGTTTTTCGAACAGGTTGTTAAACCTGCGGTTGGCAAAATGCCTGATTTAATTTTCGTTGAATTTATGCAAGCTAATATTCCAGTTGGGCGATGTACGCACGTTGGAACTGCAGTAACTTGCACTGGTGAAGACGCGATTAAAAAAGTAATTTACGACCAAAGCGACGCGTTTCTCAATCTAGATGGCCAAGGTTATAGTCCTTATTTAGGTGCTAGTTTGCAATTAAATGTAAAAATTGTCGACGGCGATCCTAGTTTTAAAGTAAACGAAGATGAATCAAACGCCTTGCAAAGCACAATGACTTTCAAGTTTAAATAATAAGCCATTGCCGGTAATGGGAAGGGTGGGTTATACGATGCTTTTTAAATTAAGAAAAAGACAATTTAAACTAAATGCTTTAAGAGCTGCAAGTGGGTGCGTGTAATGGCCGAACAAGCTGAACCAAACTTTTTACAAAATATAAAAGAAAAATACCTAGAGTTAGTTGAAAAACTAGCAGAAAAGGGATTGCCGTTTCCACATTTAATTGTGCCGCTTGTTTTAATATTAATACTCGCAATTGCGGCTTTTTACCTCGCGCCAGGGGTGTTTGTAGAAAAGAAAAATGTTTCACTAACAGTTAAAGACACTCTCGGCAGGTCAGTTTCAGGAGCAGTTGTACAAGTGCTAGTAAACAACCAATCGATTTCAGAAACACGCGCAGGCCAAGATGGAACTGTTAGCCTACAAGGCGTTCCAGTAAATGCAATTATACGTGTAAGTGCAGACGGATTTACGCCAGCATCGCGTGATGTTTCTTCACTTTCAGGTTCGATTACATTACGCTCGCTGCAACCAGAAACTCAAGATGTAAATGTTAGAGTAGTTGACTCGCAAGGTCAATCTGTTCAAGGTGCGCAAGTGCAATTAACATTTGCAAACGGTGACTTCGCACCGTTGGCAACAACCGATGCAAGCGGCAACGCGATAATAACTGTTGAGCAGTCAATGCTATCGCAGGGAACAATTTCTGTAACTGCTGTTGGAGTACAAGCGACTCAACAGCCAGTAACAGTAGAACAACTTGAAAGCACAACGCCAATAACAATAACAGTACAGCTTACGCAGCGGGATCCAACTAGCGTTGGAGATTTCACAATTCACGTTTCTTCCGCGGGCAGCGGAGTACAAAATGCAGTTGTAACTTTAATCGACGTTGCAACTAGCGTTGAAAAGAAAAAAGAACGCACTTATCAAGATGGCAGTGTAGTTTTTGAAAACGTTTCATATGGCGAAGCTTTCACAGTTCAAGTAAAGCACCCGCAGTTTGAAACTTACTCGCAGGAATTTACTCCAACTGCAAACGCAAACGAGTTACCAATTCAACTAGCTCGCCGTTCAACACCGCAAAGTACAATTACAATAACTTTGCTAAACGCCGAGAGAACTGGAATTGAAGGCGTTGTAAAATTATTCGACGCAGCGTCTAACAATTTAATTGAATCTCAAGATACAAACGCAAACGGCGAAGCAACATTTACAGTTTCGCAAAGTACAAACGCATATGCAACTGCTTATAGTGAAGGTTACTTACCTGGCTTCCTAGCTGGAATCGCAGCAGGCGCAGTTAAAACAATTGCCCTTGAAGAAGTGCTTCCTGGAAACTCAGTTTCAGTTACTGTAGTTGTACGCGAAGATGGGTTTCCCGCTTCAAACGCAGAAGTTGCCTTATATAGATTCGGCGGCTACTTCCTTGGTATTCCAGCATTAACTGCCGGCGGAGAAGGAATTGCAAACGCGACAATCCCATTAGCCGTTGAAGGTGCAGCTTACAAAGTTTACGCAAAGGCTTCCAAACAATCCGCAAGTGGACAAAGTGACGTTGTCGACGTAACAAGCGCCCCGTTATCTTTAACGGTTGACTTAGTTGCGATGCCTGCAAATGTTTCAATTACGTTAAAAGATTTAGCAACAGACCAGCTAATCCCAAACGGTGCAATTGAAGCGCTTGTAGAGGGAATTCCAGTTTCTTCGTGCACCGTGCTAAACGGTACTTGTGTTTTGCCAGTTGCTGCAAATAAAGAATTTACAATACGCGCAACTGCGCCAGGATATTTAACTTATGTTACTTCAACAAAAACATTTTCGCCAGCAGAACAGGCAAAAGAAACAGTTACACTATTTCCAGTTTCACTCGCGCAAAGCGCAACTGTAAACTTCCTTGGTTTATTTGACTCGCGGGGAGTAAAAGCAAAAGAAGTTGCCAACGCAGAAACGTACAGTGCAAAATTCGCAGTTAACATGCCGCAAAACGTTGACGAAAACGCCGGGTTTTACGTTCAAGTTGGCGACGAACAAACAACTGCGGAGAGTTCAGCGGTTATAACTTCATTCAACTCCAACGGCGCGCCTTATGTTCAAAGTGACTCTGAATTAAAAAGCGTGGAAAGCACTGAAAACAACGGCGAGTTAGATAATTCAACCACGTCAACATCAGCCACTTCAACTTCATCTTGTTACAATGGCAAAACCAACGCTGGTGAAGAAATGAAATGGGTTTACTTCTCGTTCCCACGTGGCTTTACAGGCACAAGAGAATTTGTCGTTAATGTAAAAGTTTCAAAAACCGCAGAAGCAGGAGCTGAAATTAAAATAAACTACAAGGCATTTGCATTCAAAGACGGCTTACCTTTAATTTACCCAAGCGACACTGAACTACTTGACTCGCTACGCCAACAAATTGATGAAGGTTTACGTTTAACTCCAGAAGACACTTGTCAAATGCGCGTTGTAACTCAATCAATCCCAGTAACGCAACAAACACTAACTTGCACTGAAGATGACGTTTGCTGGAAAGCAATCCTTTTTGATAGTGCATCGCAGGGAAACCCGTCAACATACCAACCGCAAATTGCAAAAGACTTTACCTTTGAACTAGAATTACTTTCGCCAGTTTCAATTGATTCACTTGGCTTAACTACTGAGCACTTCAACGTGAAAAACTCACGCCAAACTCTAAGCGGCTTAGAAAAAGTTTCATTCGCAGACGATGGAACAGCTACAACTACAGCTAGCGCAATAACAACAAGCGGCCGCACTTTCAACCTTCCCTTTACTTCGCTTCCAAACAAAAAAGCAAAAATGTCAATGACTTTAACGCCGTTGCAAGTAAGCCAAGACGCGCCGTTGACATTTACACTACGCAGCGGAAGTAAAACATTTCAAATTCCAGTGCAATTAACTGTATCTGGAACAAACGCCTTTACAGCAACAATAGCGCCGTCAACAGTGCCAGCACTTCAAGACAGTAAAATAACTATAGTTGTGCGTGACAAGAACAACAACTACGTTGAAACCGCAGCAGTTGGTTTATACGAATGTGCTAATTCGCCGTTTTCTGGAAACGAACCAGAACAACTTCTAGGCGACGGCTCGCAGAACAATGGTTTAACTGGCCGCTACCGAGTTGACGTTAACCCAACTGGGCTTGGAGAAATCGGCGCCCGCGTCGAAGCAGAAGGGTTCAAGACACTTGAAACATGCTCTGTAACTGTGCAAGGTAAAAACTTCTTGGCAATTGACCCCGAGTCAATGGAATTTACCGGGTCTTCACTTGAACCACAAGCACAGCAAGTTACACTTTCAAATGCATTGAACGAACCAATACGCGTTGCTACGTCAATTAATTGCGGTGGCGATCCAGTGCCACTAAAAGTATTTCCCACATCTATAACAATAGAGCCAAACAGCGACTCTACGCTATCGTTGAAAATTCTCAACAACGTCACTTCAAACACAAACTGCCTTGCTACGTTTACCGCACGCGCTGGCACGTATAGAGTAGCAGAAGAATTGCCTCTAATGGTTGATGTTGAATGCCCAGGTTGCATTAACTCAGCTGCAACTGGAAGCGATTCATCGCCATTGCCAGGCGCAATTACATTAATTACAATGCCGCCATTTTTGCAAGACTCGTATTCAATTCCACTACGCTTATCAGCAGATCCAACTTGTCGTTTATCTGGCTTGAGAATGAACTACGCTGGCCAATACCAGCAAGGTTATAGCCAAGGATATGGTCAAGGTTACGGTCAAACTTACCAAGGTGGCGTGCTAGGCGGAATGCCAACTCCAGTTTTATGGTGGTGCACCGCGTGTACAATGCCAATGAACGGCCAATCGCAATGCAACCAATGCCAGCAAGTTACTCCCTCGCAATGGGGGTGCGGCGCATGCGTTCCAAATCCAGTAACTGCACCAACAAGCAGTCAATTGCCAGTACATCTTAGCGCAACTTGCAGCGCGTGCCAAACTGGCCAAGGCGCTTACCAAGCCCAAGCATTTATGTCGCCTTTATCTTACAACGGCTACCAAACGCCGTACAACCAAGCGTTTCAACCTTACAACCAGCAACAACAAGTAAGCTACGACCGCTCAACAGGCGGGATCCTAAGGCAAGATTACGGCTACGGTGCAAACCAGTACAATCGACCAGGTGCGTATCCAGTTGGATTACCTGGCTCTCAATATGGGCCAAATTACAATAATTACAATGGAAACGGCTACAATCAATACCAGATGGGCAACGGGTTTTCACAAAATTCAGTTAAAGACGCTGTACAAATCGACGAATGCACAAAAGACGCAATCACAGTAACTGCCGACTATTCCTTTGTTGGCCAACCTTACCCTGCAACTGGAAACCTCGAAGTTACACTTCCAGATGGAGCGCGCAAGACAATCCGCGTAAATGTAATTGCAGCACCACAAGGTCCAATGATGGGCGGCCCAACGGGAATTCCATTTGGTGCACAAACTTGGGACGCAGCATGCGGAGAAACTGAAACAAGGAAAGTCAGTGTAACGCCAGCTTGGAAATTCGCAAGCCCAGTCACAGTGCAGCTAACGTGCCCAATTGTATTTGACAAGTATAAGATAATTTCAGTGCAAACAAAAGACAACAGTGAACTATCACAAGCTAGCTGCAACGCTGAACTAAAAGACAACGAGCTAATTACAAACTGCGACTTTAAAGACGACGCAGGAGCAATAAAAGCACTTGAAAACGACGGCAAAGTATTTGTAAAGCTACTTGTGTCCTCAGCACAAAATGTAAACGCAAAAGTAGAAGTTAAAATAATGGCTACCTACGAACAAACAAAAGTAGCAAAAGAAGCACCAGAGGCTCAAGTACAATTAAACCCCGCTGAACCAGCAGAACCTCCGGCTCATGTGGAGGCTCCAATAGTAAGTGCGTCTAACAAGCAACCTAAAATTCAAGTTTTAGCCGGAACAAAAGATGTTTGCAATGGTAACGCCATGTCTGGTGAAGAACTAACAATAAAATCTAGTTTTCCATCTGGTGGAAATGAACGTAAAGTAATTGTAACAAAACAACAAACTGGAGGTTCTTTCACTGATGAACAAACATTTACCGGTGCGAAAGAAGCCGATACTCAAAAGTATACTGTAAAAGGAGATACGGGTCAAAGATTTGGCTTCAAAGCAAGCGCAATTTACCCAACAGGTCAAAAAGTTTCAGATGATTGTATAGTTACTTTAACAGACCGACAATTACTAATTGACAAAATAACTCCCGGCTACTTTAAACCAGCAACTCCAGCAACGTTTAACATCTTTCGACTAACTTTTCCAGAACACTTGAATCGTTTAACTAAAGTGTCAACTAAAGTGGAACTAGACAAAACACGATTAGCAACGCTAGGAAAAAAAGACGTGTATATAGCGGTTCAGTATTCATGCAAAGATAAAACAACGCAAAAAGTAACCGAGCTAAACCAAAAGAAGTACACGCTAAAAGCGCCTAATTACAAAGTTGCTGACAAAACACTTGCTGAAACTGCAGTTGATTCGCTTGAATTCTCCCGTTGTGACGTCGGAGTAAACGCGGTAAATGAATATACTATAAAAGTAGAACTACAAACAGCTGCGCCTGTTGGAGGAGGCGTTTCAACTCTAGAAACTCGATACTATCAATGTGTGCAAAAGAATGGTGATCCAGCTGATTGCTTTAGGCCAACAATCGTTACGACTCAGGCAGGTCAAAAAGCAGAAGGGCAAGCTACGCCGTTATCGTTTGTAAACTACCCAGAAACGCCGTTTTCTTTGCCGACTGAGTTAAACAAAGCAACTTTCGACGCTTGCGGTAGAATAGGCGCACCGCTTACAAGCGCAATTGAACTTCAAAAAACCAACGTAGATGGTACAATTAGTTACTTGAAAGATGGCGATGCTATAGCTCCTGGAGATAGTTTTATCTTACGTTTGTGCACTGATCCAAAATATGATGGTGAGACCGCTAAATTTCGCGTTGAATATCAAAACGAAATAGATCAAATTGGTTTAATTGATTTAGGTTCAAAGCAGATATATAACGGGGTCAGTTCTGTGTCATTTGACGCTAGTTCTTTCCTTGCTGCTGACGTTATATCTAATAATCACATCAAAGTGAAAAAGCCAGTTGCATTCAGAGCAGAAATAGAAAGTAGGCCTAGCTCTACAAGGTACATGTGTAAGTATTGGCCAAACTTAAATGAAGATTGCCACACTAGTGAAGCTAAAGCTTCTTTTAGACTTGATAATACGGCTTACTATGATAAAAATTGTGTAAAGATAAGTGCGCCTAATCCAAACTGGCTAAGATGTCAGTTAGAAATCGGTGATTCGGTGCAACTTGCTACTGGGCAATACTTTAGATTAGGTGGAATTGACTTATCAAAACCAGAAATAAAGTTTGTTACAGCTTACGACCCTGCATTCAGTGATAAAATGGACTGTAATTTGCATTATGACAACCCGATAGGTTTAGGAGACGTATTAGGTCGATCTGGAGAAGGTGTTGGGGTTGGCAATTCTCGTATATGCGGAGAATCTATAGATAATGTAGAAACGCCTCTTTTATTAGCTAAGTTTATACAATTAAAAAAGAAACCAAAGGCATTTACGGGGGTTGGTAGCGTTGATGTCGATGTCGCTGAAGTTGAACTCTATTCTGTTTTTGGTCCACTTGATAAGTGGCTAAATGAAGACTATCATTATAATTTTGACGTGTATAGCGATGAGGATAAATTAATTCGCCAAGTTAAATTTAGAAAACCAATAAAGAAATTAGCGGATTTTGCAATTTCGGACTCAGATAATACCGAAGGAATTTACAATTTTAGTGTAAATGATGTTACAAAGCTTAAGATAAGTGGCACTACCGCTATCTTACGGTTTGTAGGGACAGGAAATAATAATGGCCAGTACTTGTTTGAAGTTCGCGATAATGAAAAAGCCATCGGGCGAAATTGCGGTGGAGGCAATTCAATTGGACTAACTGGCTTTGCACTTGGTTTACTTTGCTTTGCTCCGGGCACAAACATTGCTGGGTGTCCAATAATTCTTGGATTAGCTGGCGCCATTGGCGGAATTTCAGTGGAAAACTTATGGAAAGCTGCAAATCCCGGGCCATTCTTCTTACCCGCTAAACTTGACGATACGATATCTTGTTCCGCTAGCGGCCTTAGCCCAGGAATTTCAGTTCGTGTTTTAAAAACCGCAGAGCGAGAGTATAATTTACGCAGCGGTAATAAAGTGACGTTGCCACAAGTATGTGCAGTCATATCTAACGATGGAGTAAGTGATGAGCTTGAAGGAAAAGATTTCAAACCAGACGTTAATTGTAACAATGCTAAAAATGGAGATAATGATTGAAAAGGTGAATTGAATTATGGGTTTGTGGAAAAAGGCAGTTAGGGGAAATTTAAGTGAGGCAACGGTTAGGCGGTTGCGTCCTGGTTTCGTTGCGGCTCGTCGCGGCGGTAGGTTGGACTACTTTAGAGACACTGCAGACGTTTTAGGCACGATGGGTCAAATGACTCGCCGGCAGGAAAATGCTATTCTTAAAACTGGTAAGATACTAGCTAGTAGACCTCCCATTGTACGGGAATCGTTTATACATTCGTTTATGCTTTCACTGCCAGAGAGAGAGTTAAGATATTTAAATAGAAAGTATAAACTTACAGATGAAAGTCTTTCAACTGAAGAAGGTAGAACTGAAGCTAAGAAGGAGTTTAGCCGTTTAGTTGCACGTCAAGGGAAAAGTTATTTAGAAAAGGTTTTGACTCACAAGGACGTTGTAGAGCAGGTTGACGTGGCCGGAAGGAGATTCTTTGGCAAAAACGTAGCTGCGGTTTACATGAAAGCTGCAAAAGGTAGAAAAGGCTTTAACTTGAGAGAGCTATTTAGCAAAAGCACGGCTCGCGACGAAATCGCTTCTGGTATATTGTCTGCAATTGAAGACCTAGGGTTAAAGCCAAACAAACACGATCCTGACCCAGATCCAGTTGATGTTTCTGAAGGTGAAGCTGCGCCGCATAGTGGCGACATTCCAGATGTATCAGAACCAGGCGATCATGGGGGTGCAGCGCATGTTGACGTTTCTGAACCAGATGGCACAGGTGCAGCTGCAACTGTGGCAGTTAGCGGCGAAGACCCAGCAGCAGTTAGCGGCGAAGCAACTAGCGGCGCTGGAATACTTAAAGCCACTTTGGGAGAAGTGTACGCTGATAGAGATTTACACTTACACTCTTTAATGATGCGGGGTTTAGCACTTCATAAACCTTCACGTCATTTCTTTGCTGGCAACGAAGAACCAATGCGCAGTGATGCTCTTAATGAGTTACTGTACCATGCAAATGAATTCAGCGCTAAGGTCAGTGCTGCTGGGTTTGGTTCTAGTATAAACGCAGACCACATGCGGTCATTTGCAAATGCAGCTTTAAACACGTCTAGTATTAGAAACTTCCAAAGTAGGTTAAAGACGGTTATAATGGCACAAGGGGGTAATAGCAAAATAATTAGCCGGTTAATTCCCGAAGGGCATAAGTTTTTCATAGGTCCAAGAGGTGCTAAACCTTCAGTTGACAATCTAGATGAACTTAGAATAGGAAAAACCGCTGAAGATGCGATTAAGTTAACGCCTTTGCAAAAGCAGATGGTTGCCTTTCACACGTCGGCTCAACTAGCTAAAGTTGGCGCTTCTGTTGCAGGTGCGCCTCATGAATTGCCAAGAGAAAGTTTAGCAACATTAGCTTATCACAGTCGCGGGTTACGCAACCTTAATGTAAGGAACTTTAGCAACCTTCAACTTGCGCCAATAGAAGTAGATGCAAAGGATAAAGCAAGGGTGGCTTTAGCTTTCTTAGCAGAAGCGCACAATAACTCGCTTTCACCTGAACAGCGTTTGCACATAGTGAGCAGCATTTTGCGCAAGTAAATATAAAATTAAGTCTGGCGGTTGAATGGCAGTTGTAAAAACGGGTTTAGGGCTTCGAAACCCACTTGAGCGTGAGCAGCAATCTAGAGCTGTAGCAACCGGGTTAGGGCTTCAAAACCCACTTGCTAGACGCGAGCAGTTGTCACCTGGGCGGCCAGTGTCAATTGCAGATAAAGCGCAGCTATTATTTGGGCCAGTTGGTGGAACGCCCGGCAGACCACCGCATGTCGAATCACAGCTTCAACGGCCAGCAGCTACTTTTACGTCTACTGCTCGTGGTAATTTTGGCCACGTAGTAGTTATACCGACTCAAAATAGGCCTTTGTTTTTGAATCGATGTGTTGAGAGTATCGTTGAAAACATGAGGCGCTTTGGTTACAGTCGTAAAATAAAAATTGTGGTTGTTGATGATTCAACTGAACCGCGTTTTGAAAAAGCCAATGCCAGGGTTCTCGAACGCTTTGGTAAAAAGTACCCGCACTTAGCTGAAGTTGTGCATTATGACAAAGCTAAACAAGCGCAATTTATTTCTCGCTTAGGTGCCAAATCGGGTGTTAGTTTAGATCCTTTTCTCTTTCCTGACAAAAGCAGATTAAAACACGGGTTTGGCGGCGTACGCAACTTATCTCTACTAGTTGCAATGCGCCACGCTGCTCCCACTGATTTAGTAACTTTCTTCGACGATGACATTGCACTTGAAAATTTACATTTAACTAAAACAAATGGAGTAACAGTTCCTACGCGTAGCCATTTGTTTAATTTCTTTAGCCAACTTGACTCAGTGTTTTCAAATTCAAGAGTGAAATTAGTGAGCGGCCGAGTAACTAAAGATATCAAAGAACCACAGCGGCTTATACCGTTTTTCCTTGAAAAAGTTGGACTTTTTGTTAAAACTGCACGCGGTAAAAAACCAACTGAGTTAGTAGGTGGGCTAGCGTCTCAATTAACTGAAGTGCCTGAAGTTGGACGACACTTGCGCTATAACCAAGCGTTTCGTTTACTTTCAGCTTACTCTCAAGGGATAAATCGAAGAGGCGCGTTTAATTTAGGAGTTCGCTACTATGATCCAAATGCGCCGGTGTTAACTGAAATTGAAAAAACTTCAAGTCTAGGCGGCGCAAACGTTACTCTACGGGCTGATATACTTGCGCGTAGTGTGCCTTACCCAACTGCTAATTTACGCGGTGAAGATTCAACTTGGTCCATGTTAATGCATCGTTTACTTGACGGTGGAGTTTACCGAATTAATTTGCCCGTGCTTCATCATAAAGCTAGTTCGCGAGGAATCTTTCGCGAGTATGGCCAAAGCATTAGTTTTCTTCCAGTTTACGATGTATTAAAACAAATAGTTCGCTCTGATTCGCCAGCACATTTAGCTCGCCAAATAAAAATAAACGCAACTCCAGAGGCAATTCGAGTTGGACATGCAAAAATACGAAGGCTCGTTTCGTCTGAATTTGCAAAGTGGGACAGCCAAGTGAAAAGTTCTAGCCAAATGTTAGCAGATAAACGCAGTTGGTGGCACGGCGACCCTAAGTTAAGAAAAGCAACACTACAATTGACAAGGAATTTGGCGCTGTTTGGTTCAAGTAAAAGAAACGAAGTTTACGATGCAGTAATTCCTCCAGAAAAAATGCATCAAAGTTTACACGAATATGCCGGTTTAATAGAAACTTGGCCGCAAGTGCTAGCTGCAGTTAAAAATGTTTAATTTAACTAGTGAAAGTTTATGACAATAGAAAAAATGGAACATGCAAAAATGTGGTTTGAAAAAAATGGAATCCGCGCCTATGGCTTACTGCGCCACGGTGGAGACCGAATGGCCATTCGCCTTGCAGATATTGGTTCAAAAAATGAAGACGCTGCAAAAACAGTAAAAGGAATAAACGATGCTATTCTAGGGCTTTACCATGCACGTGGAGATCATTTTGTACGTCAACATGTTTTGCCACTTGTCGCAACTCACGCTAGAGTAGTTGAACAAAATCCAGCTCTAGCTGCTAGTTTATTGCTAGATGACCTTCACCATTTACAAAAAAGTGCAACGCCAATAGCCATGCAGGGAATTTCTGACGTTCCCGAAGCTAACCTTGGCTCCGTTTCAACTGCTTTAACTAGATTAATTAATAAGCAGCAATTTTTTGACCCAGAAGCTTACGGTACTCACTATCACAAAGATCCAGAGCACACTTTGAAAAAAGAAAACGTAGTTGGAAGAACCGGCGCAGAGCTGCACGGTAACGTACTGTGTGGAAAAAAAGGCGCCTTTGCTTTAATTGGAGATCCCCGAATTGGCAAAGGTAGGTTATCTTTTCTGCTTAGTTATCTACACGGGTGCTCAATAATCGCTGATGACCGAGTACATATACTTTTTTCAACCAAAGGGGCAAACGTCGTCGGGCCCTATAGAAAATATGGATTCCGCGCGGCAAGTCAATATTATTCAAGAGGACGGATGTTTCACCAAGGAGTTTTTGGTTCTCCAGATTCTCCTGATTTTCCGCGCGAGGTAAAGGAAACTTTTTGGAAACACGGGTCGGACCCTGAAATTATATTCAAAGGAAAGCCAGTGCCGTCAGTTAAAAACGCGCCACTGCATGATAATGTAAATCCAGCACGTCTCAACGCGGTTTTTCTCATGGAAACTCACGCTGCACCGTCAACTGCAGTTGTTGAAGTTAATGCAGAACACGTGGCACGTTACCTTGCAAAGCGAGACGATGTTGGCGTTCCAACAGTCTTTGGATATCCGCAAACTTATCCACTTAAAACTAAACTAAATGAAGAACAGCGACTTGCACTTTCACAATTAGTTGTTTCTAAACTAGCGCAAAAAGGGGTAAGGTTCTATAGTGTACGTGTTCCGCCAGACCCGAAAGAAATTCCAGTTGTAAAGCCATCGCGCGACGTACGCCACGGAACGCCATTTGACAACCGCGCTGCCGCAGCTGAAGCAATTGCGCGCATAATGGAAAAAAGTTAATTGCCTCTTTTATGGGTTTCTTTTTTCTAAACGCAGTGATCTATATTTAGTAACGTAGTCGTACTTTCCTCGCTGGAGTTCTTCTGCTAGCCTGTCCCGTTCCGCTTGAGTTTCAACCACGTGCCGTATATTTTCTACGTTTGTCCCTTCTCCGCGCTTAGCTGCAACAACGCCATATAAGTAATGTGCTCTGATATTTTCTCCTTTGAATATTTGTTTTAGCTTAGCTTCCATATCTTTGTTAGGTTCAGTTAAATGCAAGAACGCCTTTCCACCCGGCACTAGCAAACGCGCAAGTTCCTTTATTGAACGGTGCACAGTGCGCGGCGTGTACCAAGTTGCTCCCCTTACTGATGTAATTAAGTGTACTGAACTAGATGGAAGGCGTATTTTTTCAGTGTGCGCCACGAGCATAGTTGGAGCGATTTCAGCTGGATACGGTCTAGGCATCGGGCTATAAGTTGTTTTTCTAGTTGCAATGTCAGTTACCCCTATGAGTGGAAAATGTTGGGTTAAGCTAGTTACGTAAGCAGTTTTTAATTTGCTTCTCATTCGGCTTTTCAAATCCGCCATTGCGAATCCAATTCCCCCGCCGGCATCAAGCGCTACAATTGGAGTTTTATGCTTCTTTGCAAGTTTCCGTGCTTCAGTTTGAATTGTAACCCCGAGCCATTTATTGTACGAGCTTATTCCTCGGCTTAATTCATAACCACCGTCACGCTCTGCTTTTCGTCCAGCTATAAGCGACTCTGCAAGTTCCCTTCTCTTTTCTTCTCGATTTTTTACCGCCATTTTTATTCGCCTCGATAACTGTCCTTTTTTGATTACTGTTTTGTGTTTCTAAGTGTTATTTTATGACAACTTGAACAAATGTGTGTCCAATTGCAAGTAAATCCCCATCTTGAATTTCCATTGTGCCTTTCAAGCGGCGCCAGTCAACTTTACCTGCTTCAACGCGTTCTTTTTTCAATATGTGCGTGTGCGCTTTTGTACCTAAATCGCGTGCAGTCCATTTGCCTTTTATTTTTTCAAACGCAGTGTGCCTACTGGCAATTGTTTTATCTTCTTTTAAGCGAATGTCTCCAGCTGTTCCAATAACTGTTGAACGAGATATTGGAAAAACTTTGCCTGAATGTTCGTGACTAATTGCAAGTAAATTTAGCCCAGGTTTAAAGCCACCTACAAAACCTCTAGCAAATTTAGATATTGCCGTTGCAGTTAACGCTTGTTTTTTAGCTTCTTTAGTTTCTGGAACGTAAACTTGAAAGAAATTCACGCCTACTTTTCTTAACTGTTGCACCACACGCTGCGCTATTTCTTCTTTTCTTTTCCAGCTTAATCTACGTATTGATTCGCGGGTGTGCGTTTCCGGTAAGTCGAACGAAGAGGGAAAAGTTGAAGTATCTTCACTTTGAAAATGGTGAACTAGTTTATTTTCGTCCATTAAAACGACGCGAGGATAGGCGCGAGGGTGCAGGCGCTGTTTTTCAATATAGAACACTGCGTGTAACGGTCTTCCAGTTTGCTGTGCAGTTGGGTCCATAGGCGCCTCTATATATTTTGGAATAATGCCGCCGCTTTTCATTTGTCCAACTTCGCCATACGCAGGTTGACTCGTGTACCTGCGGTGATATTTGCCGTGTATTCTAAATGCATGGCGCGTACCAGGAGAGATCAATAACGCAGCGCTTGGAGTGAAAACTAAGTTTGTTAAATCTTCACTTATTGCTTTGCCGCCGTGGCGCAATAGATTAAACCAAGTTGTTGTTTTTCCAGATTCAGATTTGCCACTTATAATTATACCTTTATTGTGAATTGACAACGCGCTGCCGTGCACTTCTGCGCCTTTTGCTAATCTGCCCTTTTCTCGCAACAAAAGCGGGTTTTTCCAAAATAGCAAATCATCGTACTGTTGGCGTTCTATTACTTCTCTAACTCGTTGCGCCGTGTGCATATTGTTAAATAGTAATTTATCTATTTTATTAGTATGTCTGAAGCATTTTCTCCACACGAAGCTGAAGAGGTTTATAAACGGCTTAAAATGAAACGCTACGGCTGGCTACGTGGAAAAGGAGATGTACTATATACTGCTCTTGCAAAAGCAGCTCAAGCTAAACAAGTATCTCATTTAAATTTGCTGCGTTTAGGTACTTACTTTGAAACACTTGACAAACTGCCAGAAGTACAGCGACAAAAAGCTAAGCAAGCGTTTGCCAAGACACTTTCACATGCAACAACTATGGTTGGAGTTCACGATATTGGAGAAGTTACTGTTCGTTTACTGCAAAGAACAGCGGAGCTTATTGGACCAGAGGTGTTAGAACAAGAATGGTTTAGCGGTACAGATGAACTGCCAATAGTGACAGCCGTGTCTAGCGCACCACGCCAGCCAAGAGCGCTAATTCTTCATTCAGCAAAGAAATTAATTGAATTCCGACGTTCTCCAATTGTAAGAGGCTCAAGAGCAATACTTTCCGCCGTTAGTGCTTATCGTGAAAATCGAGAAATGAGAAAAAATACGGTTGTCCACGCTGATAACGCAATTGTTTCGCCACGCCACGCTGAAGTATTTTTCAAAGACGGCGCAATTTTTGTAAGAGACTTGCATACTAAACCCCAGCCTAAAAGGCTAGAGGCGTCAATTGGGTTTACCCCAGTATTTAAGTGGAATTCAAAAGTAGAAACTTTTAAACTCACTAAGGATGGCCAAACGGTCGAAGAATCTTTTCCGTCTGATCCTAGCCAAGGACGTGGTTGGGTTGGGGCGTTGTATCAACTAGCTCAAGGGCACGCTTTTGGTGTTGGGCATAATATATTTGTAATTAAACGCGCTTCTCCGAGAAAAGTTACACTTGTTGGAGGGATAATAGGGGCAACAGCAAATATGGAGTTTACATTTGACCCGCGTAAAGAGAGAAGGTTTGTAATTGGTCGCAATAAATCATGTGATTTACGTTTATTAGAAAAGCCCATTGAGGCGGTAAAAGAAAGAGAAAGACCTTAAGTAAAAATTCAAAACGGTGATGTAAAAAATGGCAGATGCAAAAGCAATAGCAAAAACTAAGTGGATTAGGCGAAAAACGCTCGCTACTCCTGATGGAAAAGCGTTGGGTAAAGAACCTTTTACTGGTTGGGGAGCCAAGCGACTTATCGATCAGCACAATGATTCAATGGCTTTCAATTTACGATTAGGCCAACTGTTGAAAAGTCACAAGGAAAACTTGCTTGATGGCCAAGTTCCTTGGACTGCTGGTAGGACTAAGCGTGCTGCTAGGTTAGATAAAATTGAAACTGCAGTTGGCGCGGCTATAGCTTTAGGTGGCGTTGGGTTAGTTTTGGCTAAAAAAATAGACCCGGCAGCTGTTGGCTTAATTTCTGGTGCAGTAGGTGGCTTTACTGTTGCAAAATATTTGTCAATTGTTGAACGAATGCGGCACTCTCCGGAAAATACGTTGCTTGCTTTTGTTGCACCGGCTAAACTACAAGGACCTGACCGCGAGCGGCATAGTGGTTTGATCGACCAAGCGGTTATAAATTTAACAACTGCTAACGAAGGACACAAGTTACACATTGCTGCCTTGAGAGGTTATCTTGCATCGAAAGCAGATTGGCGTTCGCGAACTACGGCTGAGAAAAAAGCAAAAGCTGAAGAAGCTGTGAGAATAAGAGAAGCGAAGCGAGTGGCAAAACAGTTAAATGCAGTTGAACGCAGGTCAAAGCGAACAAGGTAAAAGGTGTTTTCACTAGTGGCTATTGTTCAATTGAAAAAACCAACTGCTGCCGAGGTTAAAAGTGCCGTTGAAAATTTTGCAAGAATCAAAATGCCGTATCACGGCTTGCTGAGGCGCGACCCTAGTTTTTTAGTTGGTTTACACAATGCGCATCGAACTGGCAACGTAACTGACGCGGAATTGCTAGAGGTTGGGAGAAACTTTGCTAACTTATTTGCGCGTCTACCAGCTGAGAAAAAACCAGCAGTGCTCCAACAGCTTGACGCGGTTTTTTTAAATGCTCAAAAGCATCTAGGTGCAAAACGATACGCGAAAGCTATTGACACTTTAACTTCAGCCACAGCTAGCCAACAAGCCCTTGCCCTAGCTACAAAAAGCAAATTTTACGTGGCGATGAGTAAATTATTTAGCGGAACAACTCAACTTCCTAAAACACAACTAGATTTATCTCCAGCTAAAGCAAATGTTGACCAATCCATTGTTGGGCTTCAAAGCACGGGAATGACTTATGTGGGGTTACTTAGAAAAAATCCGGGTTTAATCGTTACGTTGCACAAAGCACACGCTGAAGGGGTAATTTATCCCGCGGAACTAGTTGCCCTAGGGCGCCAGTTCTCGAGCTTACTTCGCGGAAAATCAGAAGCACAAAAGAAAAAAATACTAGCGCGAATGGGGGAACTTTTCACCCTCACTGAAAAAGTTGTGCAAAAGCAAGGACCTTACCTGGCATTTTCTCACTTGATGGAACACACTGCAGATAAACAGGCATTTGCAGATTTCAAAAAGTCAAAACCGCGTAGAATAGTTGAACAAACTGCAAGAACTAATTTAAATCGCTTTAAAGAAACTCGCGTTGGAAAAGTGCTTTTCACTGAACTGCGTTTCCCGAGAAGAAAGTGAAATAAAATGCAGTAACCTTGTGCTATAGTTTGTCAACAATTAAATGGCTAGCGTAGCTCGCAAAAGCAACTACACCTCCTGAAAAACCGAGAAAAATCCCTCCAGTAATTCCAAAAACAACAGCTGCTTTCCAAGAATGCGTAATTCCGCGGTGCTTTTTACGCAAAGGCAATAAAAATAAAGCTAGTAAAACAATCGCTAGAATAAGCGCAACTAGCCACGATGCTATGAACGATAAGTTTTCAATTGTCATAAAATTGTGAATAAAAACAGCCAATGCAATTGCAGCAATTGGAACAACGATCTTACTCGCAGTGCTGTGTCGTAAATCAACGTCTGGCAAAATAGAGGCAAGTAGCGCTAACGCTACTAACTCCAGTGAAAAAACGTGAAGTAAAAGCATTGCTATTAGTGCAGTAATACAACCAACAATCCAGTGTCCTTCGTGGTTCATTTTTTGTGGTACCTGAATAGTTTATTGTATTTGCCGTGGTTGCTTATTTCTAGTACAAATGCAATTATTTCCACTTGTGAGTTGCCGTCAACTAATGAATATAGCATTCGCCAAAATTGAGGCAGTTCAACTCGAAATAAATTAGTCACACCGTATTTTTGTTTATACTCTTTTGGAATCTTATCTTTTGAAATTGGGTTTCCATAATGAGTGTTTACTTTTATTAATTCCACTTTTTTGTTAATCGCTTTTAAAATACTACTGTCAAGTTTAGAACTAGCAGCGCGGCTATTCAAGATTTTATACGTTTCTTCAGCTTCTGGAGAAAGTACTACTCTGACGATTTTGTTCATAATTCTAAGCCCCGGCTAATGGCGCGCCTTAAATTTTTGTTTGCGTTATGTATCCAAGAAATTCCTTTTAAGGAAACGGCAATTTTGTTACTCTCTTCAAGGTATTCTAAAATAGTAATGAGCGTGTTGTGATTAACTTGCCGAGGTAACATTTTTTTCAACTCCGCTACTTTAATAACACTTTTGTTCATTTTTTTTAAGACATTTTCCACCATGAAGACGGTATTTAGCGTTGGTGCACTTTTTATTCCTTTTACTTTTTTAGACATGTTTACATCACTTCTGATTACGAATTAATAACTAAAAGTGATGAAGTCATATTTAAGGTTTTCTGTATTGGCCGTTAACACCATAT
Source organism: Microcaldota archaeon (assembly GCA_043805855.1). GTDB lineage: Archaea > Micrarchaeota > Micrarchaeia > Norongarragalinales > UBA8480 > JAHFHC01. The sequence continues at coordinate 5,450 of JAZDHP010000005.1, read as the reverse complement.
TAGCGTAACTATTTTTGGGTTTTTAATAACAAGGGGGTAAAAAGTGGACAAAAAGAAATGAAATTAAGGTGTTTTGTCTTTGGCCATGCCTGCACTTCTTTACTTATTTTCGGGGGGGGGGGGGGTGATGGCATTTAAATAGTTATAAACCAAAGCCCCTTTCACAAAGGTGCTTTGAGTCGCCAAAATTATTGCTTAGTGCTAATAGTTTCTTTTTGGCCACGCCTGCACCTCGTTACTTATTTTCGGGAGGTGATGGCATTTAAATAGTTATAAACGCTATCTTTTGTAGAGGGGGGCTCGTTTAAAACATGCCGTACGACCAAGAGGAAGAGGATACTGGGTTACTTGGAAAATTAAAGGCTTTTTACTATAAAGTCGAAGACAAGTACTACGCTTTACTAGATAATTTGCACGACAAAGGGGTTGACCTTTACAAGTATTTTGTTGAGCCAATTGAAAGTCGGGGAATTCCTTCATTTCCAGTTGCAATTGCGCTTATCCTGCTTGTGCTTGGTGGCATTTTCTTCGTTGCTTCGTCTTCGTTTATACCCTCGTCTGCAACTGTAACTGTGCATGTTGCAGGAGCTGAAAATTCAACTATTCCAGTGACAATTGTAGTTGACGGAACTGATTTTGCAACGAAAAATACAGTTAATGGCGTTGTTACTTTTGAAAATGTTCCAACTAACAAACAAGCAGTTGTAAAAATTTCTAAAGATGGCTTTGTTCCAGTTAACCAACGAATTTCTTTTAGCGGTGCAGCAACGAGTGTAAATGTTAGGTTAAATTCACTGACGCCTACAACTGTTGATTTTCTTGTCACGGTTATAAGCGCAGCGACGAATTCGCCAGTGCGCGGTGCAGTTGTAAACTTTCAATCTCTTTCAACTGGAGTGCAGGGGAGTGTTGAAACGCAGCCAGACGGCACAGCTGTGCTTAAGTTAGATTCTCTTGACACTGTACTTTCGTTAAATGTACAAGCTGAAAATTTTGAAGACGCACAGCGTAGTGTACAGGCAAATGATGGTCAAGTTACAATTCAATTAACCGAAGTGAACGGCGACCGCGATAATGGCGGTGACCAATCTATAAAAGGAACTGTAATTGTTAGAGTTACAGACAGCCAAGGTAATTTAGTGAACGCTCGCGTAGAGTTATTCCAAGATGGTACGTCAACTCCACTTGCCGAAGATTTAGTTGAAAGCGGAGTAGCTCGCTTTCCAGAAGTTGCATCAATTGGAACTAGTGTTTATGTAAAGGTAATTCCGCAAAGTGATAATCTCTCTCAATACACTACTAATTCCAGCGAAATAACTGCCGATGAAGAGTTAGAATTTTCAGTTCAACTACTTTCAATAACTGCTGGTGCAGGCCAAAAAATTTCCATTACAGTTAACAACGACGCAAGCGCGGAAATTCCAGCTGCAAATGTTTTGATATTCGCAAGTGATTCTAACCGCCAAATTGCAAGTGGTGTAACTGACGACAACGGTCGCGTTGAGTTAAACCTCGCGTCTAACATTGCACTTGAAGATATTTACGTTGCAATAACCGCAGATGGGTTTCTTCCTTTAATTTCAACAGTGGCAAACCGTGATTCTACATTTATGTTAGTTGCATTTGCAGCTGGGAACAACGTTAAATTCGATGCGGAAGTTTTAAACGCAGATTTAACGCCAGCAAGCGGAGCACACATTGAATTACAAGACGCAGCTGGTAGGCTATATGGAATATTTGCATTAACTGGTCCAGATGGAAAAGCTACTTTTGAAGGAATCCCCACTGACGTTTCACTACGTTTATTCGCAACGCTTGACAGTGCAACTGGACAAAGCGACGTTTTTGAAGTTGCATTTTCAGAAAACGAAGAACGCGTAATTACATTTACATTAACGCGTCCAGTTGGTGCAATAAGGGTATTTGCAAAAGATTTAGTCGACTCAAACCCAGTTGCAAACAGCCACGTAACTGCTTTTGTCGACTCGCAAGGCGGCCAAGCGGTTTCAAACTGCACTACGAACAGTGAAGGTTCATGTTTACTTGAAGGAGTTTGGGCAAACCGCGATATTTACCTAGTTGCATCTGGCGACGGGTTTGAATCTTACCTTTCTGACAAAGTTTTCGTTTCTCCAGATCAAACTAAGCAACTTAACGTTTTCCTCTTAGCGCAAGCGTTTCGCGACCAAACTATAATTAATTTAGTTTCACTTGTCGACGACAAAGGTAGAGACATTCTAAACGCGCCGGCAATTGAAAAAGGCAGAATGTACACTGCTAAATTCGCAGCGAGTTTTGCAAATGGTTCAAACCGCCAGGGAATTTTCCTACGTGTTGGCGAAGAACAGTCAACTGCAAATGACCCAATTGTAATTAAGGCATTTTCCTTTACGCCGTCGGCAATTGGCAACCCAGTTGCAACTCACTCAACAACTTACAACGCTGGAAGCGAGTGCACAAATGATTTGCTAAACAGCGACGTGAACAGTGAGGGGAAGAAATGGGTTCAAGTTGACTACAATGGAATAAGTGGAGTAGTTGAACTAACGGCTAGGGTTTTTGTAAAGCCAACTGCAGATCCATCGAAAGATAAATTAGCATTTCACTACCGTGCATTTGCAGTGCAAAATGGTAAATTTGCAAGAGCTCCTTTTGACGAAGAGTTAAAACTTGAACGTAGAAGCCAGGGAAAAGACGAGTGCTACGCAACTACAATTGACAAAGAATTTGGCCTTGTAGAGGGAAGCAACGTTTGCAACGACGACGGTTCAGCGTGTATAACAATTTACTTTACTTCTAGCCAGCAGCTGCAACCAGTTGGCTCTCCGTTTATCTCAACAATAAACCGGCCATTTACGTTAAATTATGAAGTGCGTAGCTTTGGTGCAGTTGAAGGTTCAAGCGCATATGTAAAAATTTCATCTACAACTCCACTTGCAACTTTAAGTGATTACAGTGGAGATGGTACGGCGACGTTCAACGATGATGATACAAGCAGCCGCGTACTTTTAGTAGAGGCAAAAGAATTGTACACTGGTTCTATAAACGCAGTTGGTGCAATTCCAGCTGACTTTGTTCCATTTACAGTTGAATTCGGCGACGCACGAGGTGCAATTGCAACTCACTCTCGCTCTTTTGCAGTTATACAAGGAACTGGTGCGCTTTCAATAACGCAGTTAACTCCTTCTGAATTTGAAGTTGGAAAAGCAAAAGATTTAAAAATTACAATTAAAACTTCAAGTGGTTCTCCAGTGACAGATGCCACGCTTTCTTTTGAAGAAGAGAGTGGTTCTCCGTTTGACGGCGACGTACCCGCACAAATCACAGGCGATAGTACAACTAACAACGGCGAAAATGGAATTTACGTAATGAAACGTATACGTACAGTTGCGCCTGGAACTTTTGTTGTAACTGCCTCGCGTGATAGGTTTGTTCCTGTAACTGAAGAAATTACAAGCAAAGTTTCACTATTTTTTGAATTTGACCAACCTGATTTTATTTCTCTATCCTGCAATTCGACACAACTGCGTGTTACAAATAATCTTGACGTTGAACTAACTGCAGATATTTACGTTGACCCAGCGTGCGTTGTTGTAAACGGGCCGGGCTTAACGCAGGTAAGCGCACAAGGTGGGCAAAACGGAACATTGGAATACCGCTTGCCTAACTTTAAGCCAGGGCGTACGCGTGTGTTGACGCTTATTCCAAACTCGCGCGAGTCATGTCAAATTGAAATTAGCTCAACTGACCCGCGCACTGGAACGCGCAGTTTAGACGCGCCTATACAAATTGAAAACTCTTGCACTTCAACTTCAACAAATGGAAACACAACTGCAAATGGAATAATTTACATTAACGGAAATGTTTTTCAACCGCCGCGCTTGATAATTGACACGTTTTCCAACATGTTTTATGGCTCGTACCAGCCAACTAATTTGTACGACCCGCGATTCCCCGACGCAGCTTCTTACTTATCCCCTCCAATGGGCGGCTACGCGCAAACTTACCAGAGAATGGGCTTAACAGATCAATACGGTAATCCAGTGCAGCAATATGCAGCGGCACCTGGACAATACGGGGCAGTTGGAGTGCCGCGGTCAGCTGCGCTTGGCACTGATCCATTTGCACAAAATCAATACGGAGCATTTGGGCAGCAAAATGCATATGGCGCGAATGGTATGAATGGTCAAAATAGCGTAGGTATGTACAACGGTCAATTTGGTTCATCTGGATACCCAGATGCGTCTAGTGGCGGCATGTTCGACATTAGTAGAATGAACGCACAGATGAACTGGACTGTAGCATGGGTAAACCAAGATCCAATTCCACACGCGTTTACTTGCGTTGACCGAAGTGGAAACGCAGTTATAACCGTACCAAGCATTGCGCCAGGCGAAGTTTACACTAAGATAATTTCACGTCCCGGATTGTACAAATGTACGCTTGAAAACACTAACACGGGCACTGTAAAAATCAAAAGTATGTGCCCCAAGAAAGGAGCAGTTTACTACACTCGATTAATAACGCGGTGTATGTTGCGCAAAGCAGCTGGAGATTCTGGCTTGTTCGACGGCGGCAAGGAACACTCTGCCAAAGTAGCTGCTTCTGCAAAGACGATGTTCACCGCGTTTGGAAACAGCATGCAAGTTGGACAAAATGAAGACAAGCAAACTAAAGTTAAATGCCAAAGTGAAGGCGGCGGAGCAAGCTGCACGCTATTCATAACTCCGCTAGTCCCGCGCAATGGTTTTGGATTCGCAGTACGCAGCACAAGCGGAGCGCCTGATTTTACAATTAGGCTAAAAGGCACTGGTTCAATTGACTCATCGTGCTTTACCTACGAAGAACTAGATAAGTCAACATCGTACCGTTCACTATTATCGCCAGTTGTATCTGGAATTTCAGCAATTGGGCTAACCTCGGCACCACAGTACAAGACATACGCAATTAAATTCAACGAAAAAGGCAACTGCGTTAAACTAAGGCCCAAGGAAGACGCCAGTGGCAAAGTTAACTTCGAAGCGCGCATTTGGGATCCGGTAAATAACAAATTCGTGGCAACTGAAAGCGCCTATGCTGATTTTGAACTTGCAAGTAACTCTAACTTAAACAACCGCTATAAGTTGAAACTTATAATTCAACCCACGTTGTTACTTGATGGGAGATTTCTATTCACTACTATTCCAACAACAGTCGGCGCGAACAACTTGTTCTACCGCACTGAAGGGGGCGACTTCAAAGAACCTGGATTTGTGCTAAACAACCTAGCAGAAGAAGTTGACATTTTCAAGAACCTAGACGACGGCAGCTCCGCAGAAGCATGGAAAGCGCTGCCAAACTCAATTGGTATAATGGACGGCACTGAAGTCAGCGACAGTGGTAAACTCCAAACGCTTTCCTCGCTCCAAAATGGATTCTACCTTGGAACTTATGGTGGTGGCACAACTGGC
>JAZDHP010000004.1:0-12880 GCA_043805855.1 Microcaldota archaeon | reverse complement strand
AGGCATTGAATACAATTCTTGCAGACTTCTTCTGTAGAAAAAAGGATTTATTCGGAAGCACAAAACTTGCTCCTGGCGACTCGCTGGCGGATTTGAGGGATAAACATGACCGTTTTGATTGATTCGTCCGCTTGGCTTAATTATTTTTTGGGCGAAGAGAAAGGCGGACTTGTTCGAAATTATTTAAATTCTCAAGAAGAAATAATCCTATCTCCAATTAATCTCATTGAGATTTACGCAAAATATTTAAGAAGTTGGCCCGGCGAAGCTGAGGAGAAAAAAAACTATCTTTTGACAAGATGCAATATAATTGAAGTTTCAAAAGAAATAGCTATTGAAGCGTCTAAAACAAACGCTGCAAAAAAACTAGCCTTGGCTGACTCGCTAATTTACGCAACGGCAAAGCTAAGCAAAGTTAAACTAATTACTTCTGACAACGACTTCCGCGGTTTGGAAAACGTAGAAATTCTCTAAATTACGCTTCAAATTCTTCAATTTGCGTTAAGTATTGGTCGTCGCTTAATATGCGGCCTTGGGCTTTGAGCACTTCTCGAGCAAGTATCCAGAAGATAAGCGCGATTGACTTTCGCCCTTTGTTGTTAGCTGGAATTGCTAAGTCAATGCATTTTAGCGAGTTGTTCGTATCACATATAGCAATTACTGGAACGTTAATTTCAAAAGCTTCTTTTACCGCTTGTTTGTCAACAGCCGGGTCAACAACCATAACTAGTTCAGGCTCGACAAAGTCGTTCCTCGCCGGGTTGGTGAACCTACCAGGAGTAAATCGAGTTGAAAGCGCTTGGCAGCCAGTTAATTCTGAAAACTTGTCAATTGCCTTTCGCGCGTTTTCCTTGTTGCCAACAATGTAAAATTTATTTAGAGGATACTTAGCAATGAAATTAGCAACGTCGAAAATGCGTTCGTTGGTCTTTTTGAGGTCCAAAACGTGCAAACCATCTTCTCTTGCTTTGTAAATAAAGCGACGCATTGCACCGTTCTTCGTGCGGGTACCAATGTGCATACCTGTTTCTAAAAACTTTTCTTGCGGGACAAGGAAACTTACCATTAACTAAAACACCTAATTTTTTACTCCCGCCGTATTACCATTGGGAATTTAGTACAGTTTGCTTAGATGAAACTGCCTGCAATAGATGGAAAACCACGAGTATAAAACCGTTGCGCTACTGCGGTATAGCCGGCACAGTGTTTAAAAGTAGAAATAGAGTAACGTAAGAATATGCAACAAACTCGTTTCGAGCAAGAGGAGAACAGTTACAAAGTACAACGCGTAATTGAAGCTAGCCTTTTCATGGCGAACAAGGCGTTGACTTTTGTAGAGTTGGCTGAATTAACTAAGACAAACGAGGAAGACGCGCTAGCAGCGTTAAACGAATTGGCAAAATCCTACGAATCTAGCGATAGAGCAGTTGAAATTACAATAAATAGCGAAACGAAAACCGCAACAATGCAGATAAAGGCCAAGTGGCTCCCTAGCGTTGCGCAGTTAGCTGGCAAGATTGAGTTACACCGCAAGTCGATGAAAATGCTTGCGTTAATCGCAAAAAAGGGAGAGTTAACGCAGAGTGATTTGCGCAAATATTTCAAGGGAGATATTTATGAGTATGTTGGCGAGTTACGCGAGAAAGGTTATCTCGAGAGGCAAAAACTCGGCCACTCGTGGCGGCTAAAACCAACGAAGAAATTCCACGAAGAGTTTCAAATCACAGTTGGAGATATAGATATTCCTGAACCGGCGAAGGAAATACCAATTGAAAAAGATGAAACCAACGTTTCAAAATAAAACAAAGTAGTCAATTAAACCAATTCACTACCAAACTTCGTGCAAATTATATTTCTAATTTCTTTTGCTTTTTCCTTTCCAATTAAGTCAACTTCTTGAAGTGCTTTTTCATCTGCTTTGAAAATTGCCTCGACGCTTCCAAAATGTTCGAGTAATTTCTTCGCTGCGTTGGGGCCCACCATCGGCAAACTCTCGACAATGAACTGCTGCTTCTCGGCAATCGTCGCCCCTTTTCTACCAAAACGCAATTTTTGCTCCTTGTGTTCTTTCAATTGCTCCTTCTCAGCAACATGATATAAAAATTCCGCGAGTTCCTTTTCGCTTTCGAAAAACAAAACAGGCAAACTAAAATCTACAACAAGCGAAATCACAACGCCGCGCATTGCCTTTGCGTTGAGGCGTTGGAATTCTTTTCCAACAACGCACAGCAGCGGCCGTTCGACGTTTTCCAAAAGGTTCTTCACTTGTTCAAATAATCTCCCATCAATTACACTACCCTCAAAATCAGCTGCTGTTTTTCTTTCAATTGCAACTCGAGGAGATAAAATAAAATCTGAAACTTCCAAACGCTGCGGACGAAGCGACGCACCTAACTTAAATAGCGTTTTTGCAGTTTCGCTTTTCAACTCACGATCATCAACAAAAATAAGCGGCTTGCCAGCTGCTTTTATTTCCCCTAAATTAAATTCAACGGAATTCGTCATTCTTGTTCACCAAAATCTCCTAACTGTAACTGTGGGAGGTTTTTCAACACTTCACCCATCTTCTTTTCTTTGCGACGCGAAATCCAGTGAAACGCTTCGTCTTTTGTTCCCTTGGCAACGAGTACAATTACTTTTCCGCTTTTTGTTCTCCCAGCACGGCCACGGCGTTGAATTAAACGAATTTCAGAAGGCACAGCTTCAAAAAACACAACAAGATCGACCGTAGTGAGATCAAGCCCTTCTTCGCCGACACTAGTGCAAACTAAAACTTTGAACTCGCGGTTTTTGAACTTTTCAATAACACTAAGTTGCTTTTTCTGCGTCATTCCCGAACCGTTTTTCATCGCGCGTCCAACAAGTGCCGCTACGGCGATTTTGTTATCGCTGAACATTTTTACAATCTTTTCAACACTATCCCGGAAATGCGCGAACACAATTACACTTTGGTCTTGCTTGTTCGCAGCTTCGACAATACTTTGTAGCACTGAAAACTTCGGGTGGTCAATCCCACTCTTGAGTAATTTTTCTGTAATCACAATTGCTTTTTGCAAGCGAAAATCAGCCGCGAGTTCACGCGAAGCTTTGCTAGGTTTAGTGCGTTTGGAAATTGACTGGAGAAAAGCAAGTAGTGACGACAAACCTTGCGCGTCGAGAAGGTCAAGCGCGTGCGTTATTGAAAGCGCTTTTGCTTGTAACGAAAGCGCACGATAGCCAATTGGATTTTTCTGCAAATCCTTTACAATTTTACTTCTCAGCACGAGTAAATCTTTTTTATTAATTTGATTAACATCTGCAGATTCGATGAAATTACCTTGCTTTAATTCGCGTAAAATATCGCGTAGCATGTCAGTAAGCGTATCGCGAATTTCTTTCATCTCGCTAGGAAGCGTAATGAACTCCCACTCTACTTTTACCGGTTGCGTGTATTTTTGCACTTCTTCGTCGCGGTCGCTACGCACAAAAATGTTACGGCACAATAAATTATTGCAAATTTCCTTGATTTTTGCCCGCTCTGAAGAAGGCGAAGCAGTTAACCCTAACAATATTGGCGACGGCACACATCTTGCCGCAGTTTGCGCGATGAAAGAATAGGAATAATCCCCGACCGCGCGGTGCACTTCGTCGAAAACAATCAACACAAAATCTTTCAAATGAATTTTGCCAGCGAGTACGTCGTTTTCAATTGCCTGTGGAGTTGCACAAATAACGCGCAGCGATTTTAGCAACGGCTCACGTTTAGTTGGAGACAACTCTCCAGTGAGCAACGCTGCGCTTTCTTCATCCAAATCTAGAGTTTCTTGAATTTTTTTCAACTGCTGCGCTGCTAAGGGTTTGGTCGGCGCTAAAAATAAAGCGCGATTAGTTGGCTTATCTTTAAGCACTTTCGCGAGCACGAGAAGTGCAACGTAAGTTTTCCCAAGCGCAGTCGGCATAACAACAAGAGTGTTGCCTTTATCCAACACGCTTTGCGCCGCATCTAACTGGTATTGCCGTGGCTCGAAACCTTTTAACAACAGCGAAGCAAAGTCAAACATAATTCAATTAAACGCTAATTGTAATACAGGGAAAAAAGAAAAAGCAATGGTTTAGCTAAAGCCCATCTTAGTACTACTCTTCTTTCACAGTTTCAAAGCAAGCCATTGTTAGTGTCTTGTGAACTCCTGGGATTTGCCTGACTTTATCAACAATTAGCTCACCAACTTCTTTAATCGTCGCCGCGCGGATTTTCAACAACAAGTCCCACTCGCCGGAAACAATGTGAACTGCCTCGACTCCAGGAACGTCGCTAATTTGCCTCGCTGTTTCATGCTGGTCGAGTTTAGCAGTAGAAGAATAAGATACAAAAACAAACACCGTAACTGGCCTGCCGAGCTTTTCATAATCCAGCGAAACCGTAAACCGCTTTATCACACCACTACTCTTTAGTTTTTCCAGCCGATCGTGAACAGTAACCCGCGGAATACCCGTTTTCCGTGCAATAAGAGCTGTTGACTGTCGGCCATCGCGGCGCAATTCCGTCAAAAGGATACTATCTTTCTCATCCATAGCAACAATTTGACGGCACAAACTTATAAAAGTGGCGGTTTGCTTGTTGGTTAACTAAACAATAACCGTTTCTCCTGGCACTCTTCTAAACAACTGTATGTCGCCAACGTGCTTTGCACCAGCTAGGTAGCGCACCAAGCGTTCAACTCCGAAACCGCCGCCTGCAGAAGGTACTAAACCATCAGCTGCAACTTTGAGAAACGCAGCGTACTTTTCTTGTTTAAGAGCATCGCGTTGGATTTTCTTTACAATAATCGCGTATTCGTGTTCACGCTCTGCACCTGACAGCGCTTCGCCGTAACCTTCAGGGTAAATCAAGTCATAGTTGAGAAAATGACCCGGCCGCAGTGGATCTTCCTTATCGTAAAACTCTCTCTTGTGACTAAGCGCCCAGAATGGTTGCATTGCTTCACGCGACGCGGGCAATTCCCAATCCTCGCCATACTTTTCCCTCAACTCCATAGTCGTGAAACGCGCAAACGGTGTTTTAATTTCAGGCAGTTTTCTTCCCAACAACGTTAGCTCGGGTGCGCACTCGCGGCGAACGTGCCTCGTAACTCCAACCATAAATTCTTCCATCAGCGCGAAAACATCTTCTTTCTTCGCATGTGCGATTTCAAAATCAACTTGGGAAAATTCAAACAAATGCTTGCCACTACTTCCTCGGCTAGCGTGTTCCAAGCGAACGTTTGGCGAAATAATAAACAACTTTTCCAAGCCGCGCTTCACTGCAATTTGCTTATGCAAAATCATCGACTGCGTAAGGCAAAGCCGTTGGCCGAAGTATTCAATTTCGCCGGTTTTGATAACACTACTTCCTGGATCAGGTCCAAGCGGGTCTGTAATTGGCGACAAAATAACCGGAAGCAATTGGCGAAAACCTTTTTTGTGAAAGAAATTAGTTGTAAATAGTAAAACTTCTGACATCAACGTCGCACTTGCACTACTCTTTTCGCTTTTTTCCATCTGTAAACCCCTTGCAAGATAAAGCCGCCAGCTGGGAGATAAGATTTACGCGAAAAAAACCGTCAAAACAATTGAAAAAACGCTGCGGTTGTTGTGAAAAATCGACGAAACGACGGAAGAGTTAACTTACACCTCGCTTGCAAGCGAGGCGTATCGGCGCAAGGCTCGAAGCCTTGCGACTGAGTCACAATGCAGCGGCATTGTGCTCAAGGCCTTAACGAAGCTTGCTTCGTTAAGTAAAGGAAGTACAAAAAGTGACGCTAATCGCGGGAAAAGCTTTTAATTCTGTTTTGTGAGGAATTATAGCGTTGTTTGGAACAATCCAAGCACGAAGAAGGTGTTATTTATGGAAACAAAGGCAAATCTACCGGTTGCGCCAATTGAAAGGTTAATTAGAAAAGCAGGGGCAGAGAGGGTTTCGCCAGAAGCAGCTGAAGCGCTGGGAGACGTTTTGGAAAACTACGCTTTGGACTTAGCACAAAAGGCTTCTCAACTTGCTCGACACGCTGGCAGGAAAACAGTAACTGCTCAAGATATTAAACTCGCCGCGAGACAATAAATCTTAGCAAAAGTTGCTGATACAAAATGGCACGCGCGGTTTTATTGTGGAATGAACATCCAACTGAAGTTGTAGCCGGAGTACACTGCCGGAGAGTAGCTGCGATTTTGCGCAGGAAATACGGACACGATATACTAACAATTAAACTTCCACCTCAATACACTATTTTCGGGCTACTGCGCAATGAAAAAATGACTCCAGAGGAAAAGGCTTTAGAATTGATGAACCTTGCAACTGGCGGAGGCTCAGTAGGAATTGTAAGGGACACAGCAAAAAAAGCAAGGTGTCCAGTGTTTAACTTTCATGCATCGCAAGATACTGCATTTAGACATGCTAGGAGAAAGGAGCCACCTGAATTTCAAATTGGCCGACGCATGCCACAAGACCGACAAATGGAAAAAGAATTGATTGTTACAAAGACAAGCGAAAACGCCTTTCTCGTAGAAATGCCTGCAGTTTATGCGCCAATACCTATGAAACTTAAAGTCAAAGAATTAGCAGAGATAGTACAAAAAACAAGAGCGCTGCTTAAAGGCAAATCTAAAGAACATTACCTAGCAATAGCAAAGCTGCTTAACCCAACTTACCACGCAGAAGCAACAAAACTCGGGACAATAAGACAGGAAAAGTATTTACATGAAGATATTTCACGAAAATTAGCAGAAGAAATTCACAAGCAAATAACTGCGGATCCTATTCGAAGACTAGCGCGTGCAGCTAAATACAAAATTACGCAGTTGAAAGAAAGGAAAAAGACAAAGTAAACTCAAAAGAATGCCCCCTGTTCCCTCGAAATATAACTTTCGATAATTATCGAAACGTTTAAATAGCTGTTTCTTTCTTTTTCGAAAGTATGAAACGTAAGGAAGAGGTTTACCTCTATATTTTGGAAAAATACAAAACTGGAAAAATAACCCAAGATGGAATAGCAAATGCTTTGGACATTTCGCTTAGTACAGTTAACAACGCGCTGCTGCCGTTGAGAAAAATGCACGCGGTTGATGTTAAGCCTCGCGAGTTACGCGTAATTGACCAAGAGAAAATTCGCACGTACTGGGCAACTATTCGGAAACTTGATAAAGATGTGCTATACTCTACGTGCGTTGCTAGCGGCGTAAAGGAAATTGAAAATTCGCTTCCTTCAAACGTTATATTCACGGCGTTCAGTGGGTACAAGTTCAAGTTCGACGACGTGCCTGCTGACTATAGCGAAGTCTATGCGTATTGTACAGAAGAACAGCTAGCTGAAATTAAACGCCGGTTTCCAGAAAAAAAAGGCGCAAAGAATTTATACTTACTAAAAGCAAACGACACTATAGCAAGTACGACAAGTGGCTCAATAGCCGCGACTAATTTGTTGTTTGTTGACCTTTGGAACGCAAGCGGCTGGTACGCTAGAGACTTTCTAAACGCACTGGGTGAAAAACTCAAATGAGCGAATATTGGAATGAAATAGTGACTGTAAAATCTTGGGAGAAACTCCTAGAAATAGCCAAGGAGTTCGACGTTACTGTGATTGGCGGCTGGGCAGTGTACTTGTGGACTAAGCAGCATAAATCAAAGGATATTGATGTAGTTGTTGACTACACTTCGCTTGAAAAGCTTCGGGCAACGTTTAACCTAGCAAAAAACGATCGATTGAACAAGTATGAAGTAAAATTTGAACAGTTTGACATGGATATTTACGTGCCACATTATTCAAAGTTAGAACTTCCAGTTGAAATCCTGCTTGAAAATACAGTAGTTATAAACGGCGTCAAAACCATATCTGCCGAGAACCTACTTATTTTAAAGCAAGGTGCTGAACGCGACCGTAAAAATACTATAAAAGGAAAGAAAGATGCAATTGACATCATTTCCCTTTTACTTTACGCTGTAGATTTAGAAGAATATTTTAAAACTTTGAAAAAACACAGTAAACTTCATTTACTTATTGAACTAACTAGAGTAATACGTGAGTTCGACAACAAGGACAGCCATTATGTTGGCAAAACGTTCAAACAAATCAGTCAATGGAAAAAAGAAACGCTTGAAAAAATACGAAACGTGAAGTAAACATGGCAGAAGTTACTTTCATAATTGGAGAGCACCCGACGGAAGTGGTTGCTAGTTACCACGCGAGGAAAGTTGCTGAGATTTTAAGAAGAGAATATGGGCACAAAGTTATTTTTGAAAAAGTGCCACTACACACAACTAGCTATGGCAAATTGAGAGAAGATAGGCCAATGAAAGAAACGCTTTTAAAATTAGCGAGGGAACCACTTAACAGCAACTTACTAGCACAGCAAGCAGCACTGGCCTTTGGAACGCCAGTTGTAAACTTTCATTCTACCCCTGCAAACAAAATGGGAAAAGCAACTACAAAACAACCTAGAGACTTTAATGTAGGAAAGGCATTAACATCTGCTGCAGAGCTAGCAGTTGCACACGTTGGAAGTAACGGTTTCATTGTAGAAGTGCCAGCACTTTACCAAGATGTACTTGAACGCACACTTGAAAAGCTAGTTGCAAATGGCTACGCGAGGGAAGCAATGGCACTTTTAGATGGAAATGAACTAACGGCCAACGAAAAGAAAACACTAGTTATAAACATGAGAACAAATAACCAACTTCGAGTAGCTGGGCTTAAAACACCAGGCCAAGAAAAATATTTACACCCGGATATTTCGCGCAAACTAGCTGAAGAAATTCACAAGCAAATAACCGCAAGCCCAATTCGAAGGTTAGCGCGCGCAGCAAAATACGTACTTGAACAGAGAAAAGAAGAAAGAAAAGCGAGAAAATAAAAGAAAGGCAAGAAAAAAGAGAGAAAAGTAAAATGCCCGCAAAAATTGAATGGAAAACCGCAAGTGAAGTGAAGCGACTAGTTGTTAGTGATAAAGAAATCGGACAAGGTGCCTTCGGCACAGTTTACCATGGAAGAATTTGGTTCAAGGGAAAAAAACCATTGAGAGTTGCGGTTAAAAAGTTTCATCCAGGTTGGCAAGTCACTGACGAAGTCATACGAGCTTATCGACAAACTCTTGAAAACCTACGAAGGGTAGGCGCGCCAATGCCAAAAGTTGGCTTCGTTAAACATGAAGGAAACTGGGTCCAAGTTAGCGCGGTTTACGGCGCGACAGCTAGAGGCAGTAAGTTTGAACCAATATTGCAATTCCAACCAAGGCGGGGAAATCCAACAGGTTTCAAAATGAACTCTGCGCTGAAAGCGCATTTCAATAAAGAAAAAAACCGACGTGAATTGCTAGATGTAATCGCAAAGATTACAAATGCAGGAATTTTGCCAGCGCCAGATAGTATAAACGTCGTACCAACAAAAACAGGCAAAAAGATAATGGTAACTGACTTTGACTTTTATGGAATGCATTTTGAAAAAGATAGAGAACTTACCCCAGATTATTCTAACCACTTAACAAACTGGTTGCACAACGTTCCTGGCAACTTAGAAGAAAATATTAAACTGTTGAAAAGCAAACTAACCAACGAACACGCAATAAAAGTATTGGAAAAAATGGAAAGAAAAACGGCGGCGAAATAACAAATGCAATCAATGGGAAACTGGGATTACAGCGCGATAGCACGCGAATTGAACGCGTACAGCGGAGCGTTTTTTGACAAGTTTTACATCTGCCAAGACGGAAGTTGCTTATTGAAGTTAAGGAAAAAAGGAACAGTTAACATCGTCGCTTATAGCGATCGACTTTATGTTGCAGAAAATTCACCAGAGACAAAAGAAACCCCGCCGCAATTCGCAATGATCATACGCAAATGGCTAGAAAATAGCAACCTAAGCGAAGTAAAACAACTTAACAACGACCGGGTTGTGAGTTTTGAATTTAAGCAACGTAACGGCGATAACTTTTCGCTAGTTTTTGAGTTATTTGCCAAGGGAAACGCACTATTGTTAAAAGATGGAAAAATTGTTGATTTGCTAAAAAGAGAATCATATGCGTCGCGTTCACTAAAACCAAAAGAACAATACGTTTTACCGCCAGCGAAGAAAAATCTTGACAGATTAACGCCTAGCGATTTCAAACCACTTGGTAAAACAGTCGCTGCAATTTCCGGCGTGGCGAACATTCCTCCATTTTACATTGAAGAGGCACTTCAACGCACAAAAGCACCACTCGAAATAACGGAATTAAGCGAAAAGCAAAAACAAGAAGTACTAAAGGAATTAAAAAACATTAGCAGCGAATGCGCGCCGACTGTTTACCTTAAAGATGGAATTCCAACTGCATTTTCCTTCACTAAACTAAAACGTTTTGGAGAAATGGAAGAAAAAACATTTGAAACATTCTCGCAGGCGTTGGAATTTTACTACGCCAGCGCACCAAAAGTAGAAAAGGAGACGGAAAAAGAAAAAGGTACAAGAATAGCAACGAGCAAAACTGCAAACCGTTTAGAATCACAGCGTAAAGCGCTTGAAGAATTTAAAAAAGTAGAAAAAGAAAACACGGAAATTGCAGAGGAATTGCAAAACAACTACGAATTTTACGAGGAACTCCTTGAAACTGCAGCGCAATTAACAAAGGAAAAGAAAAGCGAGAAAGAAATTGAAAAACAATTAGCGTCGTTTATTGAAAAAAAGGAAACAGAAAAAATGAACAAAATAAAAGAAGTAAAAGCAAAAAGTGGAAAAGTAGAACTAGAATTGCAAAACTAGCTTCTTAATTTGGTTAACGTACTGTGCGCTTCTGCTATTTCTTCTTCAGTAAATGTTTTATCTTTTTGGTCGGGCGCATTGCACAGCGATACTTGAATTAAATCCGGAGCAGTTCTCACTAGCAACATCGCGCGGCCATCTTTTGCTACTTTAACAGATGGAAGTTGAGCTTTGCCGCCGCTCAATATAACAAACCCTTTTGCTTTTAATCCCGAAGCAATAGTGTGCATAAATGGTTTATCGTCATAAGCGTCTAATACAAGCGTAATTAACTGCGCAGAGCTCTTTCCAGAACCCCTAACAAAACTCTTAGCACCTTCGACTTTTATTCTGCTAATTGTAGAAACTTTGTGAATTTCTTTCAAAATCGTCGACAACATACAAAAGCGCCTCAGTCATTACTTAACAAATTTAATTAGTAAACGTAAAGCAGAGAAAGTTTAAAAACTAACAAAAAGCCACGGTAAAAAAAGAATTAAAGAAAAGAGAAAAATAAAGAAAATAAAAAATAAAGAAAAAAGAAAAATTAGAAACTATTTAAGCAGTTTGTGCTGCTAGTCCGCGTCGGTCAACTACCATTACGTCTTTGACGTCGAGAACTGAACTGTAAGGAATTGTTATAACTCCTTCGGGGCCAGCTTTTATCCCAAGTGAAGATTCTGGGTTTGGTTCAACAATGACGCTTTCGAGTTTTCCATTTAGCTCGTTTACGTACAGGTCAACAATGCGGCCGAGTTCTTCGCCGTCAGTTGTGATTATTCGCTTTCCAGCTAGTTGTTTTGCAATTGCATATTTTGGCATAAATAAATCCCTCTCAAAAATACTTTCTAGTGCTAAAACAAAGGATTGCAAAGTTTAAAAGGCGTTCGCTCAAGGGCCCCCACCGCGGCCTCAGCACAAACACCGCGGCGTTTGTGACTGAGTCACAAGCGCTTAGCTTGTGCTCACTTACTGAACCAACGGGAACCTAGCGTTTCTTTTTCGCTGGTTTCGATTTAACTTTAGTCGGTTGCTTCTTTGTAACTTTCGTTGGAACTAGTTTAATTTTAAGTTTAGCCTTTGGCTTGCTTTTTTCACCTAGCTTTTTCTTTAACTTTGGGTCAATTATTTTTCCAATACCGGCGCGTTGTAGGCGTTTTTCAATTTCTTCAATTTGCAATTTACTCTCTTCGTCTTCAACTTCTTCAAAGTATTCAATTGGCCTAACTTCAACAGCTGCTTCACTGCGAAAACCACAGCGGTTACAAACTTGCAATTCAGGCGCAAACCCGGGAATATCAATTCTTCTAAACCCGAGGTCCATTGACCCACAACGCGGGCATAATTTCAACGCCGGCTGGCCAACGTCTTTCTCGCCTTCGGCTTTAACTTTAGCATCAACTTCTTTCATTTCCTTAGCATCGTCCTGCTTTGTCATATGTTTTAGCTTGGTGGATTTTGACTTTGCTGTTTTTGTTTGTTTTATTTTAAGTTTTTTCATTGTAAATTACCTTGACTCACATGTTTTATAGCAATGTGCTAAAATTTCTCAAATGTTTTACGCACATTGCAATTGAACATCGCCTGCTGGCGATGATTCAGACACAACGCTTTGCGTTGTGCTGATAGCACTATGCCGCCTCTACAAAACCACTTTTGCATAGTGCTATAGGATAACTATTTAAATATGGTTTCGGTAATGCATTTAATACCGTTTAATGGAGAGTGTAAAAATAAATGAAAATAAAAGAAGAAGTTTTAACAGTTATCGACGCTTTGAAAAAAGCCGGCTTTACGCCAGTCGACGCTGTTTTTGAAGGCGCAGTTGGCGTAAAAGAAGACACTACCCTCGGATTCATGGACAAGCTTAACGACAACAATATGGTTTCCGGAGTAATTAGAGTAATTTACTCAGCTGGCGGCGACCAAGTTCGCTTTGTAGAGATCCCAGTTGGCCAACCACAAGGGGAACAACCAGCACCAGAATAGTTTAAAGCTCTAGACGCCAAAAAGTAATCTCAACGCATCTCTTAGCCCCGGCGCTAGGCCGAAAATTGTAATTACAAGTGCAATGAATGTGTTTTCGTTGACAGATACTTTCTCGCGGCGCAACACATAGACAACCGCAACTGCGAATAGTAATTTAATCGCGAGAAACG
>JAZDHP010000003.1:0-3339 GCA_043805855.1 Microcaldota archaeon | reverse complement strand
GTTGCAATTTTACTTGCGGCTTTTGCAATTGACAGCGTTGTGTTTCTCTCGTCTTCCACTTTACAGTGGTGGCGGTCAAATTGCCCGTATTCTAGTAAACTTTGTTCAGTGTGCTGGATTATACGCGTCATCATTTGAACTGTTTTTATCGGGTATTTTCCAATTGAAGTTTCGCCGGATAACATCACTGCGTCGCTGCCGTCTAGAATGGCGTTTGCAACGTCTGTAACTTCTGCGCGAGTTGGGAATGGGTTTGTGGTCATTGACTCTAGCATTTGCGTTGCTGTAATTACAGGTTTCATTGCTTCGTTGCACTTTTCAATAATGTGCTTTTGCACTGAAGGTACTTGTTCAATTGGCATCTGTACGCCTAGATCTCCCCTTGCTACCATTATGCCGTCAGCTGATGCAATTATTTCATCGAGGTTTTGCACAGCTGGGTACTCTTCGATTTTTGCAATTATTTTAATTTCTTTTCCGTTGTTTTCGTCGAGCAACTTACGTAGTTCTTTTACGTCTTTTGCGCTTCGTACGAAACTCTGGGCAATGTAGTCAACGTCGTGTTCAATTCCCCATTTTACATCTAAAATATCCTTTTCTCTCAGTGGCGGTAATTCCCACTCTGCGCGCGGTATGTTAACTCCCTTGCGGTCGCTTATCTTTCCGCCTGTTACTACCTTGGCAATTGCCTTGTCCTTTTCCAGCTTTTCAACTTTTACTTCCATCAAGCCGTCTGCAAAGTAGACGATCTTGTGCTTGCTTAGCAATTTCAATAAGTTTTGATAATTAACGTAAATTGTTTTTTTTCCGTTGATTATCCCACCTTCGCCATTGCCTGGAATTAGAGTAACTTCTTCGCCGTCAATCAAGTCCATTGAATTGTTTGTAAATGTTCCAGTTCTAATCTTTGGTCCCTGGGTGTCAAGCATAATTGCAATTCTCTTGCCGGTTTTTTTCACAGCAGCTTGTAACTTCTCCCAACGTTGCTGGTGCTCTGCGTGATCACCGTGTGAAAAATTTAGCCGCGCTACGTTTACCCCCGCGTCTATTAATTCAACAAGTTGGTTTTCACAACCTGGCCCAAGCGTAGCAACTATTTTTGTTCTCTTAATATACTCCATGGATAACAACCTCTCAATCAGTATTAATGCAATTTGCACGTAGTTAAAAGTTAAAAAACCATTCCCAGAAACAAAACTAAACGCTTAGCGACGTTTTGCAAAATTTGCAATCATGTACTGCGGTACATCTCCGTTTGCAATCATTGCTTTGGTTTTTTCTCGTACAGTTAGGAACTTCTTGTACTTGAAAAAGTGTTCTTCTACTTCGTTGAGCGTAGCTTCGAAAGAGTTCAACAGCGCAGCTTTAGTTAAGTCTAGCAGTCCGGTTAAACGTAATTTTCCAGACGCTTGCATTGACAGTAGTTTTTGAACGTCTTTATTGTTTTTGATTATAACTGTAGAGATGGGCTTTCCAGCTAAGCAAGCTGCACTTGCGCGGTGTTTACCATCAACTTGAAAGTACTTTGCATTTGGATGCCGTGCGGCAAATTCTTTCCAAACTTTTTGAATAAAGCGAAATCCTGCTTTGTTTTTCTTGAAATGTTTCAAAACTAACTCTGCTGGAATTAAAGGCACTGGCGGAATCGCAGCGTATTTTTCGTTTTTGTAAAGCTGGTAATAAACAGAAAGCGCTTTTGGGCTGTGCAAAGGTGGGTAGTCGTTAAATCCAATTATCTGTTCGGGTTCTAGCAAAGCTCGTTTCATAGTAATTAAACAACACGCTAGGTATATTTGAATATCGGCTACTAGCTTCTCGTCGATCAGTTGCTTATTAAAAAAGTAAAAAGTGCTATATTTTCAGTCAAGCTTAGCTTTTGCTAGTTTGTTTTGTGGCTACTTTTACTACTGTTGGTTTTCCAATGTTGTTTTCTCCGCTTGCTTTAAACACGCCGAAGGAAGAAATTATGTTTGAGCCGATTATAACTAGCATTACCATTTCTGTGAATCCAGGAGCGTTTATTCCATATGCTGCAGGGAGTGAAGACATAACCGCAGCTGCTAAACCGCGGGGCATCATTGTTGTTATAATTGTAGCTTCTGGTTTTTTGCTGTAACCAAGTATTTTGACAACAATAAAACGTGCAATTAAAGCCACTATTGTTGTAGCTATTCCAATAGCTATTGTTTGCACGGTAAGTGCCTGTAGCGAGATTAGTACGCCGATGTACACGAAGAAGAAAGTGCGTACAAAGAAAGAAATTTCGTTTTGAAAACTTTTGAACTCAGCGGGCAATTCTACCTTTTCATCTACTTTTTGAGTAATCATTTGAGTTAATTGCTTGGCGTTGCCTAGAACTATTCCAAAGGTAAGTACTGCAATGCCGCCGTTGCCTTTGACGAATTCAACTGCGCCGTAAAGCACTAGAGCGGCTGCAAGGGTTAACATATAGTCGAACTTTCCGGTAAATCCCTTTAGGAAGTTAACCCATATTGCTCCGATTATTAGTCCAATGACAAATGCGATTGAAAAACCGCCTGCAACTGCGCCTATTGCGGTTCCTGCGTCGAACGAATTTGAGATAATTATCTGCGCAAATGCAATTGCAGCTACTATTGTTAGTGCATCAGTCAATGCGCTTTCGAGTTGTAGCATTGTTTTTACTTCTTCTCTTGCCTTTACGCTTGCAACTAGGCTAAATACAATTGGAGAGCTGGTGCCGCCGACAACTGCGGCGAACATAAATGCAATAAGCCAATCCCAGCCAACTAGAAAATGTACAATTGTACCTATTCCTAATACTGATAACGTGAAAACTAAAAGGGTAAAGGCAGAAGCGGGGGCTAATTCGTAGAAAACCTTGTGAAAGTTAAGATTTAGCCCGCCGTCGAATAGTAAGATTATAAGCGCTAGGCCTGCAAAAAGTGGAACAAACTGTATTAGTGTACTTTGATCAACTATGTTGAAAACGGGTCCAATTAGGAAGCCAAGGAGCATTAAAATGAGCAATTCTGAAACTTTTGTTCTTTCAAAAAACTTCGTGCCTAGAAAGCCAATGAAGATAATTGCGCCTATCAGAATAAAAACAGTTGAAGTGAACATGGAATTACTACGCTGAACTTATTTTTAATTACTCGGTAGCTAGCGGTTGTTTGTTGGCTTTAGTTTCGTTGCTTTTTTTATACTGGGCTTATTTCATGAATTTGAAGATAAAAGATTACAATTATGTAAAGCGCGTATATTAACAAAAATAACGCTCCGCCGAATTTATCTAGTTGTTTGTTAACTGATGCGAAGTAAAGTAAAACGATGTTTGCAAGCACTGCAAATAGCAACGCT
>JAZDHP010000002.1:0-16851 GCA_043805855.1 Microcaldota archaeon | reverse complement strand
CTTTCATTTGCTTTTCTAGTTCAACGTCAGCGAATCCAGAAGGAGTTGGCAGTATTGCAAGATGAACGCTTGCGAGTTTCTCATCGAATAACGGTTGCAATTGTAAGAAAATGTAGTCAGAGATAAATGGCGTTATGGGCGCGAGGAGTTTTGAAATTGTGTAAACGCAGTAACCTAGCGTTTGTTCACTTTGCAAGCGCGAAGTTTTGTCTGCATTCGCAGCGTTCATGCGATCGCGAATTAGCTTAACATAAGCGCGAGAGAGGTCATCAACAATGAACTCCATTGCAACTCTACCTGCGTTGTGAAATTCAAACAAGTCCATATATTTAGCAAACTGCGCGACCGTGGAATCTAAGCGGGACAAAATCCACTTGTCTTCAAGTGCAAATTTCTTCACGTTGTTTGGCGCGAGCACTTTTAACTTACAATTTGCATCTTTGTAAGTTTCCAAGAAAGTAAAACAGTTCCATAAAATTGAAAGCGCTTGTTTTGGCTTCTTCGCTTGTTCAAATGAAAACTTTTGCACTTCCCACGGCGCAACTTCACTACAAAAATATAACCTCACGACGTCTGCGCCGAGTTTAGAAATACCTTCAGCTGCGGGCACAACGTTGCCAACGCTCTTGCTCATCTTGTCTCCCTTTTCGTCTACAACCCAGCCCATCATGCCAACTGCTTTGTACGGAGCGTGGCCAAAAACTCCAACTGAACACAGCATAAGCGAGTCAAACCAACCGCGAACTTGATCCTGCGATTCGTTTATCAAATCAACTGGAAACATTGACTCAAATAACTCTTTGTTCTTGAACGGGTAACCTAGCGAAGCCCACGGAGCAATGCCACTGTCAAACCACACTGTGAAAATATCCCGAATACGTTTAGCATTTCCGCCGCACGCGCTGCATTTCAATACAATTCCATCAACTGCATGACGGTGAAGGTCAGTTAACTTCTTTACGTCAAGTTTAGCAACGCTTTTCTCTGCAAGTTCAGCGCGGCTGCCAATTATTTCATGGCTATTGCACTTCTCACAAGTCCAAATTGGCATTGGAATGCCCCAATACCGCTGCTGCGACAGGCACCAGTCTTCGCGGTCGGCAATCCAGTTTTGGAATTTCGTTTTACCAAAATCAGGCATCCAGTTAATATTTTCATTCTCAGCTAAGATTTTTTCCTTCAACGGATCAACCTTCAAATACCACTGTTTACTCAAGCGGAAAATCAACGGAGTTTTACAACGCCAGCACACTGACGCACGGTGAGTAAAGTATTCAACGTTGAAAATCTTGCCACGCTGTTCAAGGTGTTCAATTATCAACGGGTCAGCTTTTGAAGTTGTCATCCCTACGAATTCGCCAACACTTACAATAAAGCGTCCTTTTTCATCAACAGTTGAAACAATTGGCAAGTTATAGTATTTTCCAACGAAATTGTCAGTCTGCCCATTGGCAGGCGAAGTATGGACGAGTCCAGAGCCAGCTTCCATTGTCACAAATTCAGCGTATTCCTCTAGATTTGCAGTTGCTTGTCCGCTGCCCATGATGTGCTTTTTGTACTTCTTGTTCGCCATAATTACAATTGAAAGTATAACCTTGTGCCCGCCAATGAACTTCTGCGAGTCAAAATCCATCAAAGGTTCGTACTGAAGACCATCTAGTTCGCTTCCGGACAATTCCGAAATTATTTTAAACTTCTTTCCAGTTTCCTTTTCAACACCTTCAACCCTCTTCTTGGCAAGTATAAATTTTTCTCCATTGCACGAAGCGCGCACGTACGTTTCCTGCGGATGAACTGCAATTGCAACGTTTGAAGGCAACGTCCACGGCGTAGTTGTCCACACTAATAAAAATTCGTCGAAATTCTTGACTTTGAACTTTAAGTACATTGACGGCGCTTGTAAATCCTTGTAAGAATCACTAACTTCATAACCAGAAAGGCTTGTTTCGCAGCGCGGGCACCAGTGAATCGCCCGGTCTCCCTCTATAAACAACCCCTTACTATGCAACTGCTTTGCAGTCCACCATGCGCTTTCAATATAATAATCCTTATAAGTGAAATATGGCGTAAAGTAAGCGCGCCACGCGCCTAGCAGTTTATAATAGTCAACCCAATTTTTTTCAGTGTTTACAGCTTTTTCTAAGCACTTTGCATCGAACTGCGCAATGCCAATTTTGTTTTCAATGTCAGATTTGGAAACTACTTTCAACTCTTTTTCAACCATTACCTCAGTTGGTAAACCATGACAGTCAAAACCAGGCTGAAGGTAACCAGTAAAGCCTTGCATTTGCTTGTACTTTGTCCAGATATCTTTACACGCAGTTGTCTTCACGTGGCCTATATGAGGCAACGCGTTAGTGTATGGCGGGCCGTCAAGTAAGAAAAACCGCTTTGCCTTTTTATTATATGTTTGCGTCTTTTCGGGAATTTTCTCCTCTTCCCAATAGACACGCACAGCATCTTCAAGCTGCTTTGTATTGTAAATAGTTAATTTCGCTAAAGACATATTGAACTACCAGAGTAATAATTACGATTAAAAAGAATAAAAAACAAGCGGAACAAGATAAAATCAAAAAGGAAAACAAAAAAGAAAAAAAGAAGTTAAAAAAACAAAAAAAAGAAGGTTTAGCTCGTTGGTTCTTGCGGTTCTTCTGTAGATTCAGCTTCGCTTTCTCCAGTTTCCTCGCCTTCGCCTACAGGCGGCTTCTTCTTTAGGAAAACGAAGTACACTACAACTAGCAATAGAATTACAATTATTGCAATTCCACCGTAGAACAACGTTGGGTTCTTGGTAAAGTTATCTAAAATCGCTTGAGGAGAACCAGTATTGTTTGTACCAGCGCGAGTTCCAACTGAATTATTTCTCACTGTCGGGCAAGTTGTTTCATCTGCCTTCCACACGCCACTACAGCAAATGCCAACACCTTCAAACATTTCCCCACCGCAAAGCGTACCAGTATCTTCTGCAATGCACTCGTGGTCAGAAATGGTTTCGTCATCGTTACAAACTAACGCTTCACATTCTGAATCTGAGTTACACATTTGATTTGCAGCGCAGTCACTATTTTCAGTGCATTCTTCAGCAGCAGGCGTAACTGGAGCAGCAGGGCGTGCCGGCGCAGTTGGAATTGCAGCAGTTATGTTAATCGTAAAGTTACGCGTTGCACTTAGAGAAGGCGTACCACTGTCGTTTACAAACACGTTGAAAGTGTAAAATCCAATGCTAGTGAAGTTATACTTTACAAATGATTGATTTAAACCGCCTTCAGTTAAATTGCCAGGAACTGGACCTTGTAATTTAGCCCAAGTGTAGTTAAGCGAATTGCCATCTGGATCAGACGCAGTTGCAGTTAAAGTTATAATTGTATTAACCGGCGCAGTTACATTGCCCCCTTCCATTGAAATTACCGGCGCGTTGTTAACTGGCGGCGCAACTGTAAAACCAAGACACGTTGATTTAACTTTATAAATTGTAAAACTTACGATTCCCGCCGCCGAAGTAGTGTACGCTAAAAGATACAACTTACCCTCAATTGGCTTTACCGCTAGCGCTCTTGGCCTAAAGTCAGGCTGTTCAACAGTCGAATTTGTCAAAACGTAATTTATAGCAGTGCCATTGTAAACTCCAAATAAACGATCAGCTTTAGCAACAGCGTTGCCATTAGAAACTGCAATTATTGAATTATTATACTCAAGAAAATCAGAAAACTTGCCGTCTAAACTAAACAACGGCGGTTCAGCAACATCTACAGCATTGGAAACAATTCCCGCGCTATTTCCATAGTAAACTTTTCCATTTGAAGCTGCTAAGAGTTTCAATATTACGTTTGCGCTAGCTGCAGTTCCTGCTAAAGTAAATACATATTTAGAACTTGACGGGTCCCAAACTCCAACGTCAATTTTCTTAGTTGACTTATCCATTGCATAAACTTTGCTTCCAGAAGCAGTTACATAACTTGGTTTTGCTACTGTTGAAAACGTTCCAATTTCGCTTAAATGCGTTGCAGCTGCTTGGTTACTTGCACTGAAATTGTAAAGCTTGTTGTGCAAACTATCAACAACCAAAACTGATTTAAGCTGTGGCGCAGACGTTGCATAATATTGTAATGTAACACCATTTGTTCCTGGTTGAATTACCCATAATTGACTGTCAAAAGTTGCCGCATAGGCTGCATAGCTTGAACTCGGCGCAATACTTCCTGCAAAAACCCAACTTGCTTTTGAAGCATCCGGGTGCGCTTGTAAAGATAACGGCATAGCCATGTTTGGAACTACAAAACGATCCCAAACAGCGCTATTTTTGTTAACATATACAACTTCATTTGTTAAACCGTCAATTATACCCCCTACATAAAAACGGTCGTCTGCTCCAACTGTAAAATGCGGGGCATAACCTTGCTTAAAAGTAAGAGCCGGCAAATCAGTTGGTTCAAAACAACTGTTAACCGCTGCTGCCGGTAGAGCTAACAGCGAAATCAATAATAGGGAAAATACTAGTTTGTTCAATTGGTTCAACCTCTTGAAAAGTACTAATCAACGCTAGTTTAAAAATAATAGCTTTTTAACCAACAAGTTCAAGTCATTAGCTACTTCACCTGCAAAGGGCCGCCAGCGTCGGCCCTTTAACCCCCTGCAACCAGCACATTTACCAGCAAAGGGCCGCCAGCGTCGGCCCTTTCAGCACAAGGCTTCGAGCCTTATGACTGAGTCATCGAGCTACGCTCGATGCTCATAACCCCCTGCAACCAAACACTTCACCGGCGAAGGGCCCCTGCGCGGCCCTTCCACCCACGGCAATCAAACACTTCACCGGCAAGCACGTGTTGCGAAAACAACTTAACCCCCCGTTGTTCCAGTAATCCTTAAAAAACGCTTTAAATCAGCTTTTCTTTTAATATAAAAGAAATGATCACAAAGCAAAGCTTTGTGACTCAGTCATTTTGCTGAAAAAGCAAAATGCTGAAGACTGTGGGAAAAGAAAATTAGTTGGGTGCAACGTATTTTGGAAGAGGCAATTTCTATTAATAGAGAGGAACTTTACTCCCAGTTCGAAGACTTTTTCTCAACTGTGAAAAACGACCAGCTAGCAGATTTGGCGTCAACTTATCCAAAGCAACAAGCGCTAGAGTTAGATTTTGTTGAACTGCAAAACTTCAACCCGGAACTAGCAGATGGCCTAGTGTCTTATCCAGATAAGTATTTACCAATTGCAGAAGACGCAATGCGCTCGCTGAACACCCACGCGTTACTAATAGCAAGGGAGTTGTACAAGCCAAAACTGCGCGTTTTTAATTTACCTGATGTTTACAGTGCAGCTGTGCAGAACCTCGGCGCGCACCAGCTTGACAAGTTAATAAAAGTCGAAGGCGCAGTAAGTTGGATTACTGACATTTACCCGCGAATGCAAATTGCGCTTTGGGAATGCGTACACTGTTGGCAAATTACAACAACAAAGCCAGATAGAACAGAAGCAATTAAACCGCCAATACAATGCAAGTGCGGCCGCAATCATTTCAACTTACTAGAGGAACGCAGCGAATTCATTAACCTCCAGCGCGCGAGGATACAAGAGCTAGTTGAAAAACTACGCGGCAATACACCAACAGCTCACGTTGACCTGTGGCTAGAGAGTGATTTAGTTAACTTAGTTTCGCCAGGCGAAAAGCTTACAATAACTGGGATATTGCGCTTAAAGCCAAACAAAGAAGGTAAAGGAAAGAGCAGCGTTTACAGTAAATTCCTCGACGTTATCCACGTTAGGAAAATGCAACAAGAATTTGAAGAGCTGGAAATTTCAAAAGAAGAGGAAAACAAAATCAAGGAACTCGCCGGCAGGCCTGACGTGTTTGAAAACATTGTAAAAAGCATCGCGCCGAGTATTTACGGTTATAACGAATTAAAAGAAGCAGTAGCACTTCAGTTGTTCGGCGGTACACCTAACAAGAAACTTCCTGATGGCCACACTATTAGAAGCGACTCGCACATTTTGTTAATTGGAGATCCCGGCGCTGGAAAAAGTGCCATATTGCAATACGTAGCGCGCCTAGCGCCAAAGGGAATATTCGTAAGTGGAAAAGGTACCTCTGGAGTTGGTTTAACTGCAAGTGCCGAGAAAGATGAGTTGACAGGCGGTTGGATTTTGAAAGCCGGCGCAATGGTGCTTGGTTCAGGCGGAACAGTCATGATTGACGAGTTTGACAAAATGAGCGACGAAGACCGCAGTGCGTTGCACGAAGCGCTTGAACAGCAGAAAATCACAATTGCAAAGGCGGGAATGTTAACAACATTTCAAACCAAAGCAGCTGTACTCGCCGCAGCGAACCCCAAATTCGGTAGATTTGACCCAAATACCCCACCGTCAGCGCAGTTCGACATACCCCAAACTCTACTCAGCAGGTTCGACTTGATATTTGCAATTAAAGACGTTCTCGACGAAGCACAGGATAGAAAAATCGTAGAACACATTGTGCTCGGGCACATGATTGGCGCGTCTAAAGAAAAACCACCAGAAGACAGTTCAATTCTGCCAACAATCGAAGCCGACTTACTTAGAAAATACATCGCCTACGCGAGGCGCAACGTTTTCCCACAATTAACAAACGAAGCAACTGACAAAATCAAAGACTTCTATTTAGAATTAAGGCGAATGGGAAAGAAAAACAACACGTTCCCAGTAACTGCCAGGCAAGTGGAAGGAGTAATTCGCTTGGCAGAAGCAAGTGCCAAGATTAGATTATCGCAAAAAGTTGAACTACGCGACGCTGAACGCTCCATCGCGCTAGTGCAATTTGTGCTACGTGACGTTTTCACTGACAAGGAAACTGGACTAATTGACTCGGACATCGTGAACATCGGCCAGCCAAAAAGCAAAGTCGACAAGCTACGCACGCTAATGAACATACTGTCCTCGCTTGAAAAGCAATTCGACACAGTTGACATCAACGACGTTGTAAAAGAATGCTCGGGAGTCAACATAGACGAGACAACATGCCGCAAAATGATAGATGATTTGAAACGCAACGGCGATTTGTACGAGCCGAAGCCAGGACAAGTTAAAACCGCGAGAAGAAAAGGAGATTGGTAGAAAATAAATGCTACTTTGTATTGACGAATCAGGAAACACCAACGATTTGATCGCTCTTGGACTAGTTGCCATTCCAAATAATGAAATAGAAAAATTAAGTCAATTGTTCACAATTAGAGAAACCGACCCAAACGAAATCATAACATTATACAATAGAATCCCTAAAGATAGCAAAAAACCTCGAGGAGAATTTAAGTATTCTGATCTAAGAAACGCAGAAAACGCAACGGGATTAGCAGTATACAAAGAATTTTTAAAAAGTAAATTAAACGAAATAGGAAAAACAAATAGCCAAGCATATTTTTCTATATTCAATAAACCAAAAGAAAATAGTTGGCGCCGAGAAATTCTAAAAATAGAAGCCCAAATGCTAATCGCCACCTGGGCAAAAAACAATTCAAAAATAGCGCTATCAAAAGAATTGCAAATAGTAGTAGACCAACAAGTTTTTGATAAAGAATACGTATTTCAAACGTATGAACGCAGAAATAAGCGATATTATGAAATATTTCCAAAACACATTATAACTGGAACGGTACATTATGGCGGACAGGAAAATCAAGTACAAATAACTGAAAGAAATTCAAAAACGTTCAAACCGCTTCAAATATCTGATTTTTTAGTTGGTGCATTTCGTGAATCTCGAAAATACAAAAATTGCGAATTTTTTGATTTGATTAAGCAAATAACAAAAAAAGAATGGATACGCGAAACGCAAGGAGAATACAAAATGCCCCCCGAAGTAAAGCCCATACCAAAATAGTAAGGTGCCTCCCCTTACGCGGTATTCGACCATGAGTCTCAAACCCTCAGAGCAGGACTTACATATACCTTTAGAGCCAATAGATTGAAAAACGTTTAGGTCTACAGCTAATTATGAAATTTTCAATCAACGCAACTATTTTCAATAAATTTCCAAACTTGTGCATTGGCGTTGTAATTGCAAAAGACTTAAACAACGCAAGCCAAAGCGAAGAAATACAAACGACACTGCGCAAAATTGAAACTGAAATACGCGTCAAATATTTAGCTGAAACATTTATCAACGAACCAAAAATCGCAGCGTGGCGAAACGCTTACGTCTCTTTCGGTGCAAAGCCAAAAGAACACAGGTCATCAGTTGAAAACCTTTATCGGCTAGTTTTGAAAGGAATTGAACTAAAGCACATTAACCAACTCGTAGACGCTTACAATTTTATATCTCTAAAGTACATGCTTCCAGTTGGAGGAGAAGATATTGACAAAATTAAAGGCGACTTGCAGCTTACTTTAGCGGGGCCAAACGAACCGCAGACGTTGTTATTAGGCGATAAAGAAGCTCGATCGCCACACGAAGGAGAAGTTATTTACAAAGACGAGCAAAATGCAATTTGCCGAAGGTTCAACTGGCGCGAAACCGACAGAACTAAACTAACTAAAGAAACGAAAAACGCAATCCTGGTAATTGAATGCTTACCGCCAGCAACTATTGCAGAATTGGAAAAAGCACTTTTAGAACTAAGCACAC
This sequence comes from Microcaldota archaeon, assembly GCA_043805855.1. GTDB lineage: Archaea > Micrarchaeota > Micrarchaeia > Norongarragalinales > UBA8480 > JAHFHC01. The sequence continues at coordinate 8,260 of JAZDHP010000002.1, read as the reverse complement.
TTGTTAAAAACCACTGCTGTGCAAACACGAAAACTGCAATATTAAACGCGACAAATAAAGAAATTGAAATCTAACGACAAAAGAACAAAACAAGCTCAAATTTAACTATCAAATATCTTTAATTTACAGGCGACGAACATTTGAAACCACTTTTTACAAAAACAATTCTTATTTTTCTACTTGTTCAAATCGCTGCACTGGCAATCGGCGCACAGTTCATAACCAACAACGTAACCGCAGTTGAAAACCCGCAAAACACTGAAACGCCACTCTATCTATTCGGAATAATTGTTATATTCGCAATTGCACTACTCGCCGTTTTGAAAGTATACAAGGGCAACTTACTTTTTCTGTTCATTGAACTCGCAACGCTATTCATCGCCGTGCAATTACTATTGAGCACAATAATCCCCGAAGGTTTTGCAATACTAGTAGCAATCGCTGCAATTGCCGTGCGATTAAAATGGAACGAAACACGACAAGCACTACTTTTGATAACAATCGCAGTTGTCGGCGCACTACTCGGCGCTAGTTTAGATATTTTCCCCGCAGCGCTACTCGCTGCACTGCTAGCTGGCTACGACATTGTTGCGGTGTTTTACACAAAGCATATGATTACACTTGCAAAAGATTTAGGAAATCGCGGCGCAGCGTTTTCAATAAAAATATTTGACAAAAAAGAAAAACTCGAACTTGGAACTGGAGATATTGTCATTCCCGCAATGTTAATCGTAGCAAGTGAAAAAATCGGAACAAAAATTGCATTTACAAGCGCACCTGCTTTGATTGGAATAATCGGCGCGGCACTTGGCTTGTACGTGTTGCTTTACATTTTACAAAAACGCAAAGGCTACCTACCCGCGTTGCCGCCAATAACCGCTGGAACTCTCCTCGGAATACTAATAGGCACAGTGCTATTCTAGCCCCTCCATTTTTCGTGGTTTATATACGTTTAATATATCTAGCCCTCCCTAATCCTTGAATTATGGAATATAATTACGACGCTTTACTGGACAACATCTACGCTAAGTTACCAAAGAAAAACTTAAACAGCGGCGAGCGTTTCGAGTGCCCTTTAGTTGAAACAATTCTACAAGGCAATAAAACAATTGTAAAAAACTTCGACGCAGCATGCGCGAAACTAAGACGCACGCCAGTAGAAGTTGGAAAATACTTGTCAAAAGAACTAGCAGTTCCAAGCGAATCACAGCAAGGCGGTCGATTACTGCTACACGGTAAGTTCCGTGACAGGCAAGTAAATGAAAAAATCGCAGATTATTGCAAAACTCACGTTTTATGCTCACAATGCAGTAAGCCAGACACGCACATTGAAGACACTGGAGACCGCTACGTCAAAGTGTTAAAATGCGAAGCGTGCGGTGCCGTTAACAACGTACGCAGCTAAATTAGTGAAAATATTTAAATTATAAAGAAGAGGCTATAAAAAACAAAATGGATCAACCACAACAACAATTCAGAATAAGAACACCCCGCAAGGGAGAAGTTCTCGGGTTAGTAACTCAGTTAATGGGCGGCGCACGAATGCTAGTACAATGTCAAGATGGCAAAGAAAGAATGTGCCGCGTTCCGGGAAAGATAAAAAAGAACATTTGGGTAATGGAAGGCGACTACGTAATTGTAGCGCCGTGGTCAGTTGAACCAAACGAAAAAGGCGACATCGCTTACCGCTACATAAAAGCACAAGTGGAAACCCTGCGCAGAATGGGAATAATAAAAAACACTTAATTCTAATTATTAATTATGGCACGTAGACTAGAAAAGAGAAAAAGACCAAACCGCATAGATAAACCGCTATCTGCACGTTCTAAAATTGCAGGCCACGTTTTTGACGATAAAACGCTAGATGTAATCTTCTATTTACGTAACAACAAATACATCACTTCACTAGACTACCCAATTTCCGAAGGAAAAGAAGCAATTGTATTCAAAGGAACAAGCGAAGAAGGCGACGTCGCAGTAAAGATTTTCAAATACGAAACCTCATCGTTTCTCAGGGGCAGCATGATGAAGTACATTCACGGCGACCCACGATTTCCATCAGTTCAACTAAGCCACCGCTCGCTTGTAAAACTATGGAGCAGAAAAGAATTTGCCAACTTGAAAATCTGTCAAGATAACGAAATTGCAGCGCCTGCGCCGATAAAGTACCGCGAAAATGTAATCGTAATGCAACTAATAGGCGAAGGCGGACGACCGTACCATTTATTGAAAGACGTTAATCTGGAAAACCCACTTGAAATTTACGAACAAATAATTCGCGAAATGAAAAAAATGCAAAAAGCAAACCTAGTGCACGCGGATTTAAACGAATTTAATATCCTCACGAACGGAGAGCGCATGTGGTTTATTGACTTTGCGCAGGCGGTGAAAAAAGAACACCCGCACGCGCAGGAATTCCTAGAAAAAGACTGCGACAACATCGCGAAATACTTCTCAAAACGCGGCGTAAACACAAGCAAAGAAGAAATCCTAGAAGAAATACAAAGTTAAAATAAAAGAAATAGAAAATTAACGTTTGCGATGAACTTCAAGAGTGATGTTGCGAGGCGCTTTAGAAGTATATTCAGATAAACCAGCGCGCACAGCATGGTCGCTCATACGACTTCTGCAAATGAACCTAGCCCACTCGCCCAATTGCTCATGAATAGGTTGTCCAGCAGAAAATCCAAGTGCGTCTTGATGATGCTCAAATATATGCGAATTTCCCGCATGTAAAGGAATAGTTAATGCTCCAGATTTAGCATCAGCCGTAAAAGTCACACCTAACTTAGTTAACGCAGTACCTATTCGCCTATGCATCAATTCTATCGGTTCAGTCATTTCAAAAACACCTGAAAAGCATTACGCCCCCTGATTTTAAAACGTTATTGACCCGCGTTTTTGCTTTAAAACCACAACCGGTATTTAAATTAGCTTTGACGTTCCTAAAGTTATTGTAATTATTCGCATTTACTTAATGAGTTGATATTCACATGAGAGTTTTTAAATTATCAAAGACGGCTAAAAAGGTTTTCGACGCGAAGCTTTTGCGAGAGATAGAAGAACGCGGAGCAGTTGCGCTAGTTGTAAAAGAAGATGAAGTTGAAATAACTGCAAACGACGAGGAGAACGGTGGCGCGGAGTGGATTGCAGAGCAAGTTATCAAAGCGCTTGTTTATGGTTTTGAACCCAAGCACGCGTTTAAATTGTTTAACGATGAATATTTCCTTGAAACAATCGACCTTGAAAACGCTTTTCACCGTAAAGAAAAGGACGTCAAGCGCGCAAAATCGCGAATAATTGGCGAAGGTGGAAAAGCGAGGAAAAACTTAGAACAGCTAAGTGACACCCACATTTTAGTTTCAAACCTAACAGACAACGTCACTATCCTCGGCAAGTTTCAAGACTTGCAAAATGCAAAAGAAGCCATAATTCGGCTTCTCGAAGGTTCACCCCACGAAAGCGTTTACAAGTTCCTCGAAAACAAAAAAGAATATTAAAAAATCTCATAAAAACATAAAACAAAAAAATATAAAAACAATAATGCTAAAAAGAGTGTTGAAAAAACATGGCAACTACACCTGCACCAACTGCAAAAGAACAAACTCCAACAGAAGAGCAACTTTCAAAAGAATTTAAAGAATACTCAGTAGCAGAGTTCTTCAAAAGAAACAGGCAGATGCTCGGCTACTCCGGCAAAGTACGCTCGCTTACAACAATTGTCCACGAAATCGTGACAAACAGCTTGGATTCAACAGAAGAAGCGGGAGTGTTGCCAGAAATTTACGTTGAAATACAAGAACTTCCAGATGGCCATATTAAAGTAATCGCGGAAGACAATGGAACTGGGGTGCCAAAGAAAAACGTCGGCCAAGCTTTTGGCAAACTCCTAGCAGGTACAAAGTTCCACCAACGCAAGCAAAAACGCGGACAACAAGGAATCGGAGTTTCATACGCCGTGCTTTTCTCACAGTTAACAACCGGCAAAATAACTCATATTAAAACCAGCACAGGCGACCACAAGGTATTCGAGTGCGACATTTCAATTGACGTCAAGACAAACCAGCCAATAATTATAAACGAACAAGAATATTCAAAAAACTTTCGCGGAGTGAGAATTGAATTTGAATTCGCAGAAGTAACTTACAACCGAAGTGAATACAGCGTCTACGAATACCTACGGCGCACGGCACTGTCAAACCCACACGCGCAGATAACCCTAGTTGAACCTAATAAAGAAGTTACTGTATTTCCCCGTGCAGTGAAAGAAATTCCAAGGAAACCAAAAGCAGTACTGCCGCACCCGCTTGGAATTACAACAGCTGACCTTATTGAAATGGCACAAGCGTCAACAGCGAGAAAAATTGCCTCGTTCCTAACAAGTGACTTTTCAAGATTTTCAAGCGACAAAGTAAAAGAACTCGCTGCGCTACATCCTGATATTAACTTCGACCGTGCACCGCGAGTGCTTACATGGCCAGAAGCTGAAAAAATCACAAACACCATTCAAAAAATGAAATGGATCGCACCAGAAACAGACTCGTTAATCCCAATTGGCGAAAACCACATTGCAAAATCACTAAAGAACTTACTCGCACCAGAAGAAATGAAAGTCGTCGAGAGAAAGCCAAAAGTTTTCCGCGGTGGAATTCCATTTCTAATCGAAGCTGCAATTGCCTACGGCGGCAAATCAGGAATGAAAGTAGGCGACCAGACAAAAGCAGAAGTACTACGTTATGCAAACAGAACGCCGTTGCTATTCGACGCAGGTTCGTGCGCAACAATGGAAGCTGTAAAGTCAATTGACTGGAACCGCTATGATTTGAAAGATTGGGAAAACCAGCACATTAGTATTTTCATCAACATTGTCAGCGTACACATTCCCTACACTGGCGCAGGAAAAATGGCAGTAAGCGCAGAAGATGAAATCGTGCAAGAAATTCGCAGTGCAATAATGGAATGCGCGCGGCAAGTTAGTTTGTATTTACACGCGATTCAAAAAGCGGAAGAACAAGAGCAACGCCGTCAAATTTTCTTCAAGTACATAGGCGAAGTTGCAGAAGCACTTCACGACGTGACTGGCAAACCACAAAAAGAACTCGAGGAGAAATTGCGCAAAATTGCAGAGAAGAAAACCGCACTGCTTGAAAAAATGGACGACGCAAGCGACAAGGAACTCGAAGCAATGGAAGAAGCTGCTGAAAAAGAAATCGAAGAAGAAGGAGAGAATCCAGAGTAGAAAATAAGTGATGTTTTATGGTTAAAACTGACAAATCCAAAATACAAACTCCAGAACAAAAGAGAACAGAAATGCAAGAAAAGCTAACTGTGTTGGGAAACGACTTGATAAAAGAAATCAACGCAGGCGACAACTTACACTTAGACATTCCAATCCGCGGTTCAGCCAACGTTTTGTTCGACGAAAAGGAAAAGAAAATCCTCCTAGGCGACAAAATGGCAAAACGATACTTATTCAACGTCGCGCACGCGCGCCGTTTTATGCAGACAATGCTCGTTGCCTCCTACGTAAAGAAAGATTTACTCGGAAACAACTTAACGGCCACACTTCGAGACCTTTACTACGCGAAGAAAAGAACAATCAAAGGATTCAAGGAGGAAACAATTGAAGAACAAAAAGAAAGTGACTTGGCAATTGTAGACCTAGAAGTAACAATGGACAGTTTCCGCGAGCGACTCCATCTAAGAGCAGAACCTAAAGGGAGAATGGCTGGCGACATGGTCGTGCTTGACCGAGTTCGAGACAAAGTCGACAGTATTGACTTGTCAAGAATGGGCTCAGGCGGATGGGCAGTACCTTCAATCGTAGAACAAATTGAATTCAAAGACGTTGGTATCGAATTCGTTTTAGTTGCGGAGAAAAATGCTATTTTTGACCGTTTAAACGAAGACGGATACTGGGCAAAAAATAAATGCTTGCTAATGACAACAGCAGGACAAGCTGCACGTGGAGCGCGTCGATTACTACAGCGCATTAGCAGCGAGTTAAAAGTACCGTGCTACTGCTTAAGTGTAGACGCTGGAGAGCCAATAACAATAATTGATGAAATGGGATTAATAACGCGCCCGCGTATTGGCGAATTTGTAAACACTGCAATGAACATCTATGGAATTACAAACCTCGGTACACATGAAAAAAGCCTTGCATTTGGGCGGTCAATACAAGTTAATTCAGAAGGAAAAGCAAACACTGGCATTATTAAAAATGCGGTTAGACACAAAATAAAAGAACCGTTATTAGAAGTTCAAAGTCAAGCTGGCTATTCAGTGCGCGTCACTAGGTCGCATAGCTTGCAGGTGTTCGACAGCGAAGAATTTGAAATAGTCTCGCGCAAACCAGAAGAAATTAAGAAAACCGACTACTTAGTTTCAGTACTTTCAGTACCCAAAAACGAACAGCTAACCAAGATAAACTTAGTTGAAAAAATAAATGAAATTCCAGAGTTGTCAAAACAAATAAAAGCTGCTTACGAGAACGGCGAATTCAAGCAACTACAAACTTTTGAAGGAACACCCGACAGAATTAAGTTTGGCGAATCTGAACTTAGCTTTAAACCCGAGCTAGACATTTCACCTTCACTGGGAAGACTTCTAGGTTACTACGTTGCAGAGGGACATATAGAAAACGGCGTAAAATTAACGTTTGGAAGCCACGAAGAAAACACTTACGCTCAAGATGCAGTTAATCTAGTTAAAGATGTTTTTGACGTTAAAGCCACATTACAAAAAGGCAAATCTTCAATTAGAGTACAGTTCGGCGGCGCTTTTGTTGGAGAAGTCCTTGACAAACTATTCCAATGTGGCAAAGGCGCTGAAAACAAACAAATCCCATGGGCTATTTACAACGCACCTAGGGAAGTTAAAATTGAGTTTCTACGCGGCTATTTCCGAGGCGACGGCACACTGGCATTTTCTGAAAAAGGCTGCAGATTATCAGGAACAACAGTTAGTAGAAAACTAGCTGGAGATTTAGTCTATTTAATAAAACAAATTGGCGGGTTTGCAGTCGTACAACAACTTAAAAGTAAAGACGAAAAAGAAAAGGAACGGTACAACGTCAACGTATATGACAAAGGAACACTTAGGCTGCTTGAACCAATAGTACTTGACCTTGCAAAAGGCAAAAGGGAAGCAGTTTGGAACTACTTACAAAAACCAATCACCAAATTGCCAATTTATAAAACAATCCCTGCACAAGTTTTAAAGCAAGTCCAAAAAGCTATATACAAAACTACGAAAAAGGGAATTGCACATTTTGTCGGAAACTATAACCGAGTGGCTTTTGAAAAAATCTCGCCACTGCTTTCTGCCGAACCTACTTCGATACTCATGTGCGATAAGATTTTAGACAAAGTAACAAAATCTCCAGCGTCAACAAGACAAATAGGCCAAAAGACTAATTGCAAGTTTATAACCGCCTTCAAGGCACTTAAAAAACTCGAAAGAAAAGGAATAGTAAAATCAGAAAAAATAAAAGGCGATTTAGTTTGGACAAAAACTGCAGAAGTACTAGCATTAACCACTGAAGAAATCAGAAAATTAATAGTCTTAAAAAACCTTGTTGAAAATAAAGTATGTTTACTACAGGTAAAGAGAATAAAAGAAGTTCAGCCAACAGACGAAATGGTTTACGATGTAGAAATAGCCCCCACTCATTCATTCGTAGCTGGAGTTGGCGACTTACTATTACATAACACCGATTCTGACCCGTACGGATGGTATATATACAGCACAATGAAATACGGGTCAATGGCACTCGCGCATGAAAGCGAGAGACTCGGATGTCCCGAGTTAAAGTTCCTCGGCATGAGCACCAGCGACATTGAACACTACGATTTGCGCAACGTTACGATTAAAGCGAAGGAAGTCGACATAAAACGCGCAGAGGAAATGAAAGCCTACGCGTGGTTCAAGTCAAAAGAATGGCAAAACGAAATCGACTTGTTCTTGGACAAGAAACTCAAAGCAGAAATCCAAGCACTTTCAAGCAAATCACTACAATACATCTCAAATACATACCTACCTGAAAAAATCAAAAACCAAGACTTCCTACCGTAAACGAATCCCAGAGAAAAAAACAATAACCACCTAAAGCAAACCATTTAATACCAGTTATTGCATTGTAATATCTGGTGATGTTTTGTGAGAACGGTATCTTTGCGCGTTGACGATAAACAAATGGAAGGAATAGAAAAAGTAAAGCAATTTTTACCTACAAGTGACACTAGTTTTGTCTATAGAT
>JAZDHP010000001.1:0-4663 GCA_043805855.1 Microcaldota archaeon | reverse complement strand
GTAAAGAACAACGTTGAAGCTCCAGTGCCACAAACGTTTGACATGAAATACCTTGTAATTAAATTCGGTGGCGATATGGATTCATATTATAAAAATGCACAGCAGTTGCTTGACCAAAAGCTAGATAGCTGTTTATCCGGTATGGCTTACGAAGGCGAGTGTACTGGCCAAATAGCTTATGTAATTGGATCTGGAACGCTTAGCCACAACGTGCCGGTTACATTTACAATTAACCGAGAAAGCGCATCAACACAATATGCCAACTATCCAGGCAACATAGAAATTAAAGTACGCGGTTGATTTCAATTTTATTTTTTCTTTTTTTAATTTAATTTTTTTAAGCATTTAAATTTTCAATTGACGAAAAACGAAGGTGTAAAAGATGCAAGGTAAATTTTTTGTAATTGGACTGTTTTTGTTTTCTTTTATTTTAGCGGGCTGTGTTGGACAAAGTTCAGGCGATGTTGGTGTAGTGAATGATAACGACGCCGCGCAAGGCGAGCCGGTTGTTGCTCCGCAAGCAGGCGACTCCGGCGCTCCAGAAACGCCTGAACCTGAAGTGCAACCTGAAACGCAAAATCAAGCGCCTGCTACTGCTGGCTCGAAATTAACCGTGCATAGTTATGAATTTGCAAGCGCAATTGGCTCCGGGTCTACTAGTTTAAAATCTGGAGATGGTGAAAAATTTGTTGTTATAAACGTAACTGCAAAAAACACTGGTTCTGCTTCCATTAAACCTTTTTCAAAGTTTAAAATTTACTCTTCGCAAATGGACATTGTGTTTGGCTGTAGGTTAGATGCGATTAATTTAATGCCAGGCGCGTTCACTAATGAAGATTTAGCTCCAGGCGCAGCTCGCACTGGTTTAATTGCTTGTTTCATAACGAGAGACGCGCATACTGTTAAACTTGTTTTTGACGGCGAGGAAGCTGAAATTTATGAGTACACTGATGTTGTTGACAGTTTGAAAACTTCAGGCGCAGTTGGTTCGTTTGTTGGAAATCGATATGCTGGTACGTTGGTGAAGGTAAATAGCTTTGAATTTGTAAACGGCGTTACTAATAGCGAGGGCAAAACAACTTACGGCGGCGCTTCTGAACAAGATGTAAACGGCTGTTATACTGACCGGCAAAAATTTGGAAAGGGCCCCGGCCAAGCTTCTTGGAGTTGCTCTTTAGTTATTGTTGACTTAACTGTAAAGAATAAAGTAAACGTTCCCTGGAGCACTTCGTTTGGTTTAAGTCGCTTTCAGTTGAAAATAGGTTCTCCTGGCCAGGAAGTTGCTAGAAATTATCACGCTAAGTTTTTTGAAGTGCTTTCAAATCCATTGAACCTTGTAGATGTAGCTTACGGTGAGGAACGCAGCGGGCAGTTAATCTATGCTGTTGGAGATGGAATTCCAACAAGTTCAGTTCCAGTTGTGTTCACGCGAGAAGATGTAATTCGATTTGGAACAACAGACGTAACGCTAAAAAGCGGTTAAACTAATTTATCTTTTCTTTTTTTCTAATTTTCTTCTTTTTAATTTTATTTAACGAAGCAGAATACCGCGGCCATTGGCCGCGGATGAATGCAGCTTCGTTAAAGCCTTACACTTCGCCTTGCAAGAACACGAGTGCCGTTAAATACTGCGGGCATCTGCCCGCAGATAGGCACGAGTGGGCGAAGTGTAAGTTATTTCTCTTTTTATTTTTTTCCAATTATTTTTTGTATAATAAGTGGCCTTAGGGGCGAACCGCGCTTGACGAGCTAGTTATTGTAAGTTTTCACTTCTAGCCTCGGCCTTGTTACTTGCGAGCACGTTTTTTGTTGTTTAGAGTTGCTTCCTTCCGGATCTGGCTCGGTTAGCAGCAAACCACGTAACGCAAGGCAAAGCGTCTACGGCGTTGACTTGAACCTCGTCTCAATAACTGAACTTGCCTTGACGTGGCTTCGTTGTTCCGCTCAAAGGGATTGCGGCTACCAGGGAACCCTTAGCTCCCCAACTAGCCCCCAAAAGCCAAGGATAAGTAGGGCGAAAAGAGGATAAAAACCTTCTTTACTTAACGAAGCAGAAAGGCAGTAGTCTTGACCGCTGGATGAACGTAGCTTCGTTAAGGCCTTGAGCACAATGCCGTTGCATTGTGACTCAGTCGCAAGGCTTCGAGCCTTGCGCCGATACGCCTCGCTTGCAAGAGACGAGTGCCGAATGAACATCGAGTAGCGAGGTGTAAGTTAACCCGCAAGTTATTTTTTCGGTTTTGTTTTTCCGCTTTTTACCCAGCCGAGGTAAATGATTATTCCAATTACAATAAACCCGCCAGCTAGGCTTGTCATTGTCTGCGGTAATAGCAAATCAGTTAACAGTACGATAACTCCAATTACAAACACTAAAACTCCAATCACTTGGTTTACTTCCATTAAGCGTTTCACCTGCTAGAAAAAGCGTTTTAACGTATTTAAATTTGCGTTTGCTTTTATTTTGGCTTAGTTGGTTAATTAGTTAGTCTTTTAAATTTTGGCTATGTAATACTTGCCAGTAGAAAACTCTAAGGGTTTTTTTCAAAAATTGAAGGTGAAGTTGTATTATATGGAAGATCTTATTTCTGAAGCTCTAAAAACAGCTAAAGCTAGCCATGGAACTAGTATCAATAGCGGAATGTCAAAGTCGTCTAAAATGGCAGATGACGGTTTCCAGCAGCCGAAAATCGTAGTTATTGGCTGCGGTGGAGCAGGTTGCAATTCTATAAATCGTCTAGCGCGTGCTGGCATTAAAGGCGCAGAGTTAATTGCAATTAACACTGACAAGTTACACTTAACTACAATTTCTGACAATGTCAAGAAAGTTTTAATTGGTGCAAGTATAACCCGCGGCCTCGGTGCAGGTGGTTATCCTGAAATTGGAATGAAAGCAGCTGACGTTTCGCGCGACGCACTTGAAAAGCTCTTTGCAGGTTCTGACTTAGTTTTCCTAACTTGCGGTATGGGCGGTGGAACTGGAACAGGCGCAGCGCCAGTTATTGCAGAAATTTGCAAGAAAGGCGGTGCAATTGTAATTTCAATTGTCACTTATCCCTTTGCACTTGAACGCGCTCGTTTAGAAAAGGCAGACCAAGGCCTAGAAGTGCTAAAAAGGCAAGCTGATACGATTATTGTCATTGACAACAACCGTTTAGTTCAAATTGTGCCGAACTTGCCAATTGACCAAGCGTTCAACGTTGCTGACGAAATCATCGCACGCGCAGTACGCGGAATTACAGAAACAATTACAACTCCTTCTCTTGTTAACTTGGACTTTGCCGACGTTCGTGCAGTTATGAGCAACGGTGGAGTTTCAATGATCGCAGTTGGAGAAGCCAAGGGCCCCAACCGTGCAGTTGAAGTTGTCAAAAACACACTTAACCATCGCTTATTAGACGTTGACTACGCAGGTGCAACTGGAGTACTGTTACACGTTACCGGCGGGCCTGAAATGACTCTCGGTGAATGTAATTCAATTGGCGAAGCTCTTACAGAGCAAGTTGACCCAAACGCTACAGTCATCTGGGGCGCGAGGATTTCACCAGAGTTTGAAGGTAAAGTCGAAGCAATTGCTATTTTCACTGGAATAAAAAGCGCATATGTTCTTGGCAAAAGCGTGCGCCAATCTACAAGCGACAACCTCTCTTCAAAGAGCAACGTCGGCGGCGTGTCAGACATTGAATTCCTCTAGGAGAAATAATACAGGTGCTGCAAAACTATGGTGAAGCGATGTTAAAGAAAACACTTAGGGGCGGAGACATTCTAGGAACAGTTCACTTTAACCACCTTCCATCGGACATTAGAGAACACGTTAATGTATTTACTGATAGTAGGTTTGGCAAAGTAGCTATTCCAGTAACCGGCGCAGCTGTGGGCGCTGGCGTTGGCGCTTTGGGAGGAAGCGTTAAAAGCACTTTAGTTGGAGCGGCTTTTGGCGCCGCAGCGGGAATAGCAGCTACTAGTAGGTGGAACGAACTTGCCTTGCATGGAATGGCTGTAGCAGTAAGAAAAACTAGTAACCCAGCTATTCGTGGCTTCATTGAATTAGGCGCAACTCACTTTGGAGTGGGTAGAAACGGCCACTTGTTCTTTGTAAAGGCTCCAGCCAAATTAAAGGAAAAGCCATTCAGGCCAATAGTGGGTAGAGCGCGGGAGCCAATTTAAGAGTATTCAATTTATTCAAACGCGTTTTTTATTTTTCTTTTCGTCTTTTTTTAATTTTTCTTTCTTCTCTTTATTTCTTTCTTTTTTCTAGCTCCTTTTTTGAGAGGGTTTAAATTACTGTTTGCTTTATGTTTTAACTATGGCGCTAAAGGCTGAACTGCTTAAGTTTTACTTCCAGATTGAAACGAGTTACTACGCGTTGTGCGATTGGTTTGAAAAGCACAGTGTTCCAGTTTACAGTTCTTTTGTCACGCCGCTGGAGAATAAAAAGATTCCAAGTTTTCCAGTTGCAATTTGCAGCGTTTTAATTTTAGTTGCGTTAATTGCGCTTATTGCGCTAGCTGCAGGTTCGCTGTCATTTTCTCCAGCGCAAAGCGTTTACGTTAAAGTTGTTAGTAGTGGTGCTCCTGTTGAAGGCGCGTCAGTGCAGTTAATTGCAGCTAGCAATGAAGAAGTTGCAATGCAATTGACAAACGCAACTGGCGAAGTTTCCTTTAGT